>NZ_JBSYXO010000002.1:0-330704 GCF_054172045.1 Methylomonas sp. MgM2
CCCTGGGTAAATGTGCAAATACACATAGTTTCGTACTACACATAGTGGCCGCTATGTTGAGCTTAACATAGCGACCCAAACCGGTCATTCGCTTACATTACTCAATTTTCCATATACCAGACATTCAGTTGTCAATTTAATTTTCCTAGTTAACAAACATAAGATCTTGATATTTTTCCCTAAAAGCCTTGGTTCTCCAGTAATCGCTGTGGTAGTCACTACATGTATTGGCATTAGGCGATTTATGTGTACTACTGGCGGTTATCAATCACGGGAATCATGGGAGAACCAATACCTTACGATTAAATATAACCTATACTTTCGGAACTTTATATTTTATTACGAAAAATAACTCTTCAAGTTTTTCAATTTGATCTGCGGCTATAGACAATTTAAATGATTTGTCTATTTTAATTTCTTCAGTTTTTTCTCGACATAGTTTAAGTTCATTGCTAATTTTTTTTAAATCAATAGGATTGTCGTCAATACTTATTTGGTAAGTTGATGGGTTATCGCTAATTAGCCCCAAAAACATAACCTCTTCAATATCTGGTTTTTCTAAAACTTGAATCATATAAGGCAATCTGGATTTGGTTAGGGTCAGATCAATTGAACTATTCTTTTTTAGCATATGCCATTCATTGGGCATGTCATGCCGCATTGTTAGGGCAACATGCAAGCCGGATTCATTAATCGCCTGAGCAATGTTTTCAAGTTGCTTTGACAACGATTTGTTTGCAGCGGCTTTAAGAATTTCCCCGCCTTCATTGGCGATGTATTTGATATGAACAATAGCATCGGAAATGGTTTGGTAATCAAATTGCCGAATTTTTGGTAATTCTAGCCGCCATTTACTGATGACACCAGCCCCTTCAAAGGGAAGGTAGCGCTCATCTTTGAAATTAAGTTCGAACATGCCGCTGTCGTTTTGGGCGGAACTGACCACTACTGCATTAATCGGAATACGATAGGTACTAAACCGTTCATCCACTTCCTCGGTATTTTCTTCATAGGATTTGCCGCCAATGGCTGTATTGCGGAATTTATTTTCCAATAGGGTCAAGGTGGCGTTGATACTAGTATACGGGCCGACAATGCATGGAATAGAAAGTGAAACCGACTTGACCCGGCGTTTGTAATGGCCAGGAAAATCCAAATCAAAAATCGCTTCCGGGATTATAAATTCACATTTACCAGTTTCCCGAAGCTGGATAACCGCTAAAGGATCAAGTTGATAGAGCGATAAGTGCTTGGTAATTTCGTAATCATACCCGCGCTCGTTTTGATAGGCCGCTTCCAGTTGTTTCAAACCGACATATAGCTGTTCACCCGCCAGCAAACCTTCTCGTCCGGCATCGAAATAGCCAGGCTGGATAAAGTTGGAGTTGCTTAAGCCACGTTCGAATTGATACGTTTTTTCAGCCTTTTTCGCCAAATCATAGGCAAGGTTGTAAACCTGACGATATAAGGTTTTCAAATTACCTCGCATCCAGGTATAGAGTTCTTCGTTGGTATATTTGTTTTTTAAGAACTCTTCGACTTCAGTGGCATTGTCGATAGCCTTTTGTTGATTGGTGATCTCCTGGTTGGCGATGTCGATACGAATCTCTTGAGCGAGAATTTGCTTGTCGATTTGCTTGAGTTCATATCCGGCAGAATTGGCCTGGAATATGCGTTCTTGCAAAGCACGGGTAAAACCGCCTTTTTTACCAGCATTTGTTGATTCAAAAGCGTATTGCGACGAAATAATTTGTATTACTTTTGATGAGGCATTAGAAGCATTTCCAAAATGACTTCCGCCTAATTTTGCTTGAGCCCCAATACCAAATGGCATTGCGGCAATCGTGGCATCTGGCAAAGCATGAAATATTCCAGATAATGCTTCCACCGCACTGGCACCTATTTGCCAACCATGAGCTACATGAGATTTATCATATTCCTCTTTCTCAAATGGAATCAACTTCAATCCGCTATCGCCATCGACGGTAACAATCTCGTTGGGCAGGCCATTAAAATCCGCTGTATCGCCCGGCACCAAGCTTTCATCTAACCCAGCCAGTTTCAGATAATATTTCATCCTGGCTTCCGGTGATTTACGGTTTTGCTGTAGGCTTTCGATATTTTTTTGTGCTTCTTCTAGTTGCTTCTTCTTAATTTCCATCAACAAGTTTTGCATGACGCCTTCATGCTTCGCCCGGATCAACGCAATAGTTTCATTGTCTTTTTTCTCTATGGCCGACAACATGGCGCCACCCAATGACTTCAACTCATTGCATAATTCCAGAGCCTTTTGCAACAAGTAATAAAAGCGATAATTCGGCATCGGCGTATTAAGGTCGTTCAATACTGAATCGATGCTTAACCCTTGTGCTGCCGCTTTGACTAAGAGAGCCGGATCGATTGGCGGCTCAAACAATGGCAGTTTGCGGAATATCCCTTCAATATTCAGGCAATGTCGAATTTTATAAAGCCGGTCTGCCACGGTATCCCAATAGCCGATTAATTGGGGATTATTGGGAATGCAAAAATACAGCGTTTGGGCAAAACCGAATATGTTAGCAAAACCAATTTCTCCGGTTTTTAAATCAAAAGATCCAAGAGGTAAGTTGGTTTGGTTACTGAAAGGTGCCGCTAGCTCAAGCTCATCCATCGCATTACCGAAGGCATCCCATTTATCCAATAAACCGAGGTAGGTCTGTGGTTTAATCTTGCCACGTTTGGGTATCATCATAGGCTTTGGTCCAAGAATATGTCCCGCCAGCACATAAAGTTGGGTGGCTTGGTTAATGGTTTCAATCGTATCCTGACGAAACAGATAATCGGCCCAAGCCAGAAGATTATCGATGTACTTCATCACCACCCATTTCATATAGGCGACCGGACGGCTTCTTGCTACGACATGCGGCATGAATGGCTTGTTACGCCATTCATTGATGGCTTTATTAGACTTATTCGGTTCAAGAAAATAGAAAATGCTGTCTAATATCCGCTTACTATCGATGCTCTTGAATGGCTTGAATTGCCAGAAATGGTTATCTTCAGTTCCGTCAGCAATCGGGTTGAACACGAAGTGAAACCACTTCATGGCTTCTTCGTAATGCCGAGCCTTACTCAAGGCGTCAGCTAGTAATATTGGAGTATGAAAAAATAATTCCCAGTTATAAAGGGAATAAGGATGCTTTAATTCATGAAAACTTTTCGTTCCCGATGGTGCATCTTCCAGTATATATTGACCAAAGTCATCTGATAGCAATGACAAATTCAAGTCGAAAAATTTATTAAGCTGGCCAAGATTTATTTCTTTGAAAAACGATTTAGTTGATGGATGGTGAAAAACAATTTGACCTAAATCACTGCTTGAAAGCTTTTCTTTTGAATTTTCCTCAAAAAAGTAAATATCCTTGTTTACTAAAGAAGTCCCTTCAATTTGCCAAGAGTACATTCTTGCACTTCCAAGATCGACTGATTTAATTTCTTGTCCTTCAGCATATGGTACACTTTGATTAAAATAGATTATGGGCGTACTTTCAGTATTTTGAGAACCTTCAGTTTTCACGCTGTTACCATCAAACCGAAAAGCTCCTTTATACCCCCCGCCGTATTTAATTTTTTTACTTCCGTCAGAATCAAAATTATCATCTACGTCTATTAAGACGCCATTATCTCCTTGCATTATTGGAACGAATTTAAAAAATTGGACGTTGTTTGTATCGTCAATAGGATCAGAAAAAACTGCATCTTTACTTAATTGTTTCTGTGTCCATTTTCCATTTCGGTACTCGCTCCAGCCCATTTTAATTTCATAGTACTCTATTGATTTTGTATCATTGATACCTGTGCCTCTTTTTCCAAGTTCTTCAAACTTTCCTGTATTAGACGCCGGATTTGGTTTGGTTTTCTTTATGATTTGTGGAAAGAAAATCAATAATCGCCCATTCCATACAACAGGGGATAAAAAAGTTCCATTACCTGTCACTTCCTGTGTAACAGGATTAACAACATCATAATTGGGAATATCAACCTGCATTTTTTCCCAGGGATACCAGTTCATTTCGTCCAGTGCGAGGAAACGATAATAGAAAATATAAGGCGCATTTCGAGTTCTGGAAAAGATATGTAACTTAGCATTTTCGCTCCATTTAACTTCACCTTGAGGTGAGGTCGAACGAATACCGTCAATATATAAGCCGATGACTTCCATATTAGCCACTTCATCCACTTTATACAGATAAGATTTCAGCGCATCAGTCACGTTTTGTTTGCTAATATCTTTTTGCAGAAGCTCACTTTCCAGTTCTTTAAAGAACGGACTTTTATCATCGCGTAAATTGCTTTCGATCCAGTTTTCTGGATACAAAAACACCTTTCTATTGGCTTCCCAGACACGGTAGCGTTGCATCCAATTCCAACGATCCCGATCCAGGACATTGCTGGCAATGCCAATTTCGTTGCCAGAGCCATCAAGTTTTGATTCCAAGCCAAGAAAACACCGCTGAATAAATAATTGCAAGGATGAGAGCGCTTGTTTAATCCGCGAAGTTTCCATGCAGGCGTCCATCTGCACGTCAATCAGGAAGTATTCGAATAAGCCGTCAGCATCAATGACATTCCAGTCGATAAGCTCTTGCTGCTGCAGCAAATACGCCGTCAAAGCATCCCGCTGATGATTGCGTAGCTGGTCGTTCAGCGGCTTGACGACTTGCTCCCAGTCGGTTTGGTTATAACGGGCGCGTATGGCGTTTTTGATACTGTCCGCAATTACCCGGCATTTTTTGAAATTAGATGAGGGAATTGCCCAGTCAAAGAGCAAGTTAATATCCACGCCGATTTTATCGACCACTTTTAAAGCTTTTTGCAGTTTGAGCAGATTCTTTTCGTTTGTGTAATCTGATAATTTGGCGATATTAAAATGATCGGTTACAATTAACTTGTCTATGCGATCTTTTTTCCAAGATGTTAAATCGACAATTTTTTCACTTAGCTTCGAAACATCGGAAGCTGCGTCATAAGTCCAATGCCAGAAATCAAGTATATTAAGTTTAGTTTGTGGTAGAGAATTTCTTAGACGAACATAAGCATTCAGGCGGAGCCATTGTTCTAAAGTCAGTGCATTGAAATCCAAATTATCGAATTCTGCCTTGTGCTCGTCCAAGAAACGAATTTCATCGGCACTCAATTCAAAACCGGAAACCAGCATGGCCGCTTTTTTCAAGACAATTAATGCTGGTTCCGCTTGCTTTGAGGCAAAATCAGGAATGAGTGCACTAGAAGGAATGGCAGTTATTGCAGAAGCCGGTGTTTTCCAGAAGACATTTTTCAGCTCTACACCAGTTGTACTTAACTTGTAGAGCTTGCCTGCGACGAGTTCTTTGGCATCACTCCACCACTCGTTGGTAGGGTCTTCCTGGGCGGTAAAATTGAGTGCAACTCCATCAATACTAACGCTAGGCGCGGCATCGCTATTTTTAACGACAAAAGTAAAATTGGCGTTTGCGGCAGGTATTAAATATCCGTTCCAGTTTGTTTCAGTCGGTTTGGCACTATCTTTGATTTTTTCAAATATGTCGTAGATTGGGGCAAGCGGCATTCCCAGTTTAAGGGTTTTTGAAACCAGTTCATCTGTTACTTTGCTTTCCAGTTCAGCAAAACCTGCCAAGGTATCGATGACAAAACGGTGGGTTAACTGCTGACGTAAGTAGGGCAGGAAAATTTCTAAGAATGCAACTCGTTTCTTAGGGGCTGTATTGGGATCGGGGGCTCCATCCGGAATATTGGCTACAGGAACACTTATATCACCTAATTTAAATATGGTTTCTAAAGCAGCTTTTTCTGATGAATTCTTCGTTTTTTCATCGGCAATTACGCCAGACAATACTTCTTTAAATAATTTTGCTTGCTGTTTTTTAATGCGTGTGAGTGCTGGTTTCCACTCCGAATCAGTACTTAGGCTTTCATAATCATTGGCTTCGGAATTGGTCAATATTCCCGTGATTTGTATCGTGCCTGTTTTGTCATATTTCAGTTTGTTTTTAAGCGTCTTGGCATCAGGAACAACAACATCCAGATTTTTGGGCGCATTGGTTTGATAAGTATTTGTCCCTTCCAAGTACGCGATCAGCTTATCGACAACTGGGGTGTCAAACAACAAACTGGCTTTAGTACGAACTAGATCAGATGTCGCCTTTTGCTGGATATTTGTTTCTTTGGCCTGCTGAGTATTAGGAATGTTAGTATCGGGAGTTAAATCCTTATGGTCTTCATCGATGGCATTCAAGCCATCGTACAAGGTTTTGCTCAGCAGAAGGACTGTTTTTTGGTTTGGGGAAAAAGGCTTTTTGACATCATCAAAATTTTTAATGATGTAATTGAGTTGTTGATAGGTAAAACCGGCATCTTCCATTTTTGCCCAGCGTTCAAAAAACTCGAACGAAGAGTAGGCATCTTTGAAAATCTCACCGAATAAAGGCAAGATGTTCAGAAAAGCGGGAATTTTTAAACCCAAGACTTTCGATAATAAACGGTATCGATATAACAACGATAAATTGGCCAGCGTCAATTTATCTTCCATCGCGGCGGACTTCATGATGTCCTGAATATCATCGGCTGAAAGGTTCAATGCGGCCATGACGGCTGACAGATGATCGGTCAGTTTTGCATCACCTGTCAGATAATTGCCTTTAGTATCGGCTTTGAATACCTTATCGATACCCAAGATGTTATGGGTCAGGAATAATCGCTTATAAAGTGATTTTTCTCCAGAGGTGCTAATTGTCGTCCAAAAACAGAGCAGTTTAATCAGCTCCAACCCGGATATGTCGAGTAATTTAACAACAGCCGCTAGCTGATGAATGAGCCTTGGATTGATGTCAAACACTTCAATGCAGATGTCTTCCGCGCAGTCTTCACAGTCCCCGCAATCAGTTCCAACATCACTGCAATCATCGGAAGAATTTTCGTCGCATAGAAAATCGATTGAGCCGCCTGCACTGCCGCTCGGTTTCGACTCATCGACACTCAATCCGATAATCGCCTTATCGACTTCATCAATTGTCCAGCCCAGTTTCCGCCAAAGCCGGAGAAAACGATGAATCTTGTCGTATTCGGCTATGGTTACTGGCGTACCGTCCAGGTGTTGCAGCAATGCGGCATCGAGGTTGCAGCTGTCTTTTTGTTCGAATAAGACCAAAAAACATTGATCATTAGCAACCAGAAATCTTCCTTGCTCGCCTTTGTCACCAACAAAAAACCAATTGTTCTTTGCCGACTCAATTTGATTGGCCGTAGGAGTTTCATTGAAAGTAATCTTGCCTGTGTTTCTATCAATACTAGCAAACTCCTTCCATTCGCCTGCTGAAACACTCTTAGCATTATCCCGAACATAAATTTTACAGTCTGCGACCCGTAAAATTTCAACAAGCCCCTTGAAAAATGCTGTCTGTTCACTGCGTGAAACATTTTTATAAATCTTCCCATCAACACACCCTCTTCCGCTCTCGATCACAATCATCTTGCCGATTTTCTCGAAATAGCATTTCACCCAACAGATGATGTCCTTGTCGCAAATTTCAGGGGTGTCGTCACAGGTTTTGGGACAACTCAATGCCTTTTTATCGGTTAAAAACTCAATTTGCTCTTTGATCAGTGGAACAAGATCGGCCAATTTTTCCATTTTTACCAAGTCTTCAGCCATCTTGTCGATGCCGTGGATTTTGGCGTAGTTTTGTAAAAACCGGTAACTGAACCGCAGGCTTTCCATGATAGTTTTCGCCCTTCCTTTGGGCATGCACGGGTTGATCGTATCTGTCTTGAGCAAATCGACCAAATTGAAGTAATCGATACCCGTCCGCCGCAGAAATTCCTTCTTAATCTGCGTTAAACCGTTGTCGGCGAGCATTGTTGCTTCGTCTTCATAACCGTAGTATTCATGAACCGGTCTGCCACCGATCAACTGCCAATATTCTTGCTGAGTCAATGCGGGGTTATTTTTCAACTTCCGCATCAATTCAATATTCTCAAAACACTCCTTGGTCAGGATGACGTATTCTTCCTTGGTTATTCCTAAATATTCAGCGTCCGCTGCCCGATCCAGGGCTTCATCTTTAAGTTGGGTGAGTTCTACATCATCGCCAGCATTATTTTTCCGGAAGGTATCGATCAATTCATAGCGGCTAGTATCGAGAAACTTCAGGTACGTCCTGGCAGCATCAATGGGCTGATGATAAGGCAGCGTGAACGGATAGACTTCGTTCTTTAAGAGGCAATAAGCCTTGTATTCGGTATGTTGCGGCTCGGCCAGCAATTCGCTGCTGGTTTCATCGTCCACGTTGAAGGGTTTCAGCTTTTTAAAAGCGACATAATTTTCCATTACCTCATTGACCAAATCCACATAGGGAATCAACGTGTTGGTATTTTGACAGGTCAACTCCAGACAACCCAAGTCCGGCCGACGATCAAACAGTTTTTGCAATGGCGTACCGGAGATGTCCTTGGGATCGGCTTTTTTCGCGATTGCCCCTGTCGCGTCGGGATCAAGATTGTTATTTCTCAGGTAATTCAATAATTCCACAAAATACGAGGCTGGGCTGTAGACAGAATTACATTCTCCGCACTCGCAAAAATCAGCATCGCCGAACAGTAAATCCCAAGATAAATTATGTTTTTCTATTAATGCCTTGGCATATTCATCTCTAGGTTTTTCAGCCATTCTAGCTGAACCGACCGATTTAATGACATGCGCCTGTGGATGCACATAGGCGCCCAGGCTTTTGTCGATCATCGCCACGCCTGTTGGCTGAGCGGCTTCCCTTATCGACATCAGGAAATGCTCATTACGAACCTGCGTTTGCTGAGCGTTATAGTGAATTTGCGCCAGGGTATTCTCGTCTACATCGTTTTCGCTTAAAGCTGTCATGAACTGCTTCATTGGCAAGGCCGAGATTTGCATTGCGGATTGGATGTTGGCGTTGTAAAGCACCGGTACCGCATCAGGATCCGGGCTAACGGCGGCAATGCGTTGCAAAGTTTTTAATTGGGTTTTGACCCCATCCAGGGCATCGGCGGCAATATCCTTAAAAGCTTCCTCGTTTTTGATCAGCTCGTAAACGGAGGTGGTTTTAATATTGAAATCGGGCTGCTTGGTTAAGACATCGGCAATGTTGGCCCCGGTGGCGTCATTCAAAAAAGGAACCTTCGGGTCTTTGACCATATTAACCAACAATGCGGTCGGTTCCAGCGTAAATAAATCGCGCCGCAGGTTAATCGCGAAAGCGTACTTCTCTTCTTTAGATTTGCCCGGGGCTGCAATCTTGACTTTGTCGATAAACGCAGTTTTATCAAGCGTCAACGCTATATCGCGTAGCGAATTGGTGTGTTCATCTTTCTGAAACAGCTTCACCAAATCGGTATTGTTGTTGCTCCATGCAGAGAGATTGTGGGTGAACTCAAGATTATTGAGTACCTTATCGTTAAAACCTTCCTTACCCTTCAAATCGGATTTAATGGCCGACCAATTGCCGCTATGCTTGCTGAAGATTTCGGCAAACATTTTTTGCTGTTTTTCGGCATGCAAATCGAACTTAAAAAAATCGATTCTTTCGGCAAATTTTTGGTTTTCATTCGATGCAGCCATCGTATCCTCCTTTTCTGGGGAAGGTTAAATCAAAACAAATAGCTTGGTTATCTTTATCCGATTCATGCGCAAATTTATAAAACGTGTTTTATTCTCGTTCAGTAACTTCTAACTGGTATTCCAACCCACCTGCCCAATCATCTGGATATAGTCCGTCGCTCACATAACGATGAAAGCTGGAATAAGGCCAGTCTTTTAATTGTTTCACCAACGAATGCTTCATCGGATTCCAATGTACGTAATCCACATGACGCTTGAAATCCATTTCGTCTCGAATCGTATGTTCCCAATACCGACGCTGCCAAATTCCTCTTTCGTTCCGGCTCTTTCGGGTAGCTGAAAGCCGTTCTTGTTTCGGTAAGCTTTTGCTGAACAATAACTTGATCAAACGCCAACGGGTCGCAAAGTCCGCGTCGCCAGTCGGTAATGTCCATATGCAATGCATGTGATCCGGTAATACTACCCAGGCTACAATATCGAACGGATATAGGTGTTTCACACGACGTACAGAATCCCGCAACAACTCAATTTCCGTCACCAATAAATCCCGTTTACGCTCCAGTAAATTCACCGTAAAAAAATACGTTCCGCCCGGAATCCAATTCCGCCGATAGTCCGGCATCCATCCTCCCAAAAAATCATGTTTGCGTAGGGCGGATTCGGAGCAAAGCGACAATCCGCCAAATTCAAAACCATCACTAAACCCGAAAACATTCGGCATCTCCGCTCCGTTTATGGCGGATTGCCTATCGGCGAATCCACCCTACAATTCATCCGCCTTACGTGTTCAGCCATACGGTGGAACCCGCGATGCGATTCCACCCTACATCCGCCGTACGAGGTACGCGATTATCTCCCAAAGATGTAGTTGAATAGCGTCTTTGGCTTTTCAGGCGCAAGTTTGGCTGGATCGGTACCTGCTCGTTGCAGGCCTTCATTAAGCGCACGCTCGATACTTTCTCGATACTTGTTCATCCCATATGCACCGGCAGCAGAAGCAACCACAAAGCTAATGCCTTTAGGACCGAGTATTCTCGCAACGATACCCCCAACTAGAAATTTAGCGTATTCTTGGGCAGCTTCTTCATCTGTATTTGCTTGACCTAGCTGGGCTATGAGAACGCCCTTTTCAAATACTATTAAGGCTCCTTTCGCTACGGATCCGCTACCTCCTTTTGCACCAGTTTTTGGAGTTGAAGGACTTGGCTCAGCAGTTGTTGGTACGGTCGCTTTTGACACCTCTGGTGATGGCGGCTTAGTCTCTGCCGTAGGCTTGGACGAGGCGACCTCAGGAGCTGGTGTTTCGTTAGCTTGTAGTGGAGGACCAACAGACTCCTGTTTAGCCATCTCCAATAGCTTCGCCAAGTTCTTAATGGCTTGCAGCTCGTTTTCTGTTATGACATGAAGTCCAGCTTTCACTCGATCTCCAACCTTCAACCCTATTTCACCAAGGTTTTGTCCACCGCGAATCTCAATTTCCGCGCCCTCGAATACAGCTTTGAGGCCGCCTCTCTTGAGTTGGTTTCGCGTGAATGCTCGCGCCTTGACGTCACCCTTAATGGTCAACGCTTTCTCTGCCAACTTTTCTTCCACGTAGTAGTACTTGCCATTCACCTGAACAAGCTTGTCAGGCTTTAACGTGATTTCGGCTCCAGCGGCGTTTACGGTTTTGACAGTAACTTGTTTCGCAAACTTCACCCCCGATTCTTGGAGTATTTGTGAATTTGGTATTTCTACATCGAGCTTTTCTGTTTTCTTACCTTGCATGCCGTTAGGATCATGCAAGTGTGTGGGGCGATTTGCTACATATACATATAGCGAAGTGCCATCGACCAATCCTGCTGGGTCCACGCCTGTCCATCTCCCCAACCAAGGCAAATAATACCTAGCCGAGTGATACTCCAACCCACTCTCCTCATCCCGCTCCATCCCCGTATACCGATACCGCTTAGCCGCCCCCTTAATCGCAGCATTTTTCGCCTGAAACGCGGTCGTGCCATACGGATGATATTCCTCATAACTAATCACCTGTGCGGCATCGTCCAACTCCAACGCCGCCGAACCCAAATGGTTATGCAACTGGTAGCGCACAGTCTGTTCTGGGCTAGTGCGCCCGGCCGGAATGCCTAAAATCACTCTGGGCTTAGTTTCAGTATCGATCATCACAAACCGATGTTGCTGATCTAGCAGGCTTAAACTGGTGCGTTCCAGTCCGGCATCCGGCCCACTGTGTTGCTTGTAAAGTTCGTAACCGGCGATATAAATCCGCTCATCTTTTTTGGTTGGTGTAGCGCCCGGATTGGCGGTGTTTTCGGTAATTTTACGGATACGCTGGCCTTGGCCGTCATATTGGTAATAAGTCGTTTCCGGCGTACCGCCGTCGCTGCGGCGCTGGCGAATGGTCTTGACCAGTTCTTCCTTGAAATTCCAGCCGATGTCTTCCAGATGCGGCATCGCAGTCATGAAGCCATGCTGGGCATGGTGCGGATAGAGATAGGTATTGGCGCCGATTTGGGTGCTGATCAGCCGGTTATTTGAACCTTGATAGTTGTAGTTGCGCACCCAGGCATTACCCGAGGCTTGATGTTTCATTTGCAGGATGTTGCCGACGGCATCGTATTGGTAATTTTGGGTGTACGTGCGCATCGCCAGCGGATCACCGGGATTGAGCTGCTGCATGTAGGCGGCATCGTTCCAGTTATCCTGGGCATCAAAAGCTAACGGCTTGTCGTTTTCCCGCCCGGTAGCCGTAACTAAGCGGTAAAGGGCATCGTAACTGTATTGGTTGACGCCTGCGATTTTCTGATTGTTGAAGAAGACGACCGGAATGTTCTTGTCTTCGATATGGGTGATATTGCCGACCGCATCGAAAGTGTAACGCCAATCCTCTAAGGGATCGTTGTTTAGGCGTTTGCTTTCCAACCGGATTAGGCGGAAGGTTTCCTTGTCGTAAGTAAATTCGGTGACGACATCGTTACAATAGACGATTTTGTTGCGCTGGCCTTTTTCGTTGTAATCGATGTCCTTGATGTAAGTGACTGTCTTGTTCGGGCTTTGATGCTGCACGATTTCGGCATTCAATAAGCCCGCTTCGTTGTATTGCGGCGAGATGATGCTACCGTCCGGCGCGGTTTGCTGGGTAATCCGTCCCAGCGCATCGGTTTCGGTGGCAAAGGTGTAGCTATCGGTTTCCAGATCGTTGGTCAGATTGGCATCAATCCAGTTGGCAACGCCTTTGTAATCCTTGAACAGCTTGCGCCTGGTCGATTTGGGCTGGCCTTTAAAGTCGTATTCCGGCGTTTCGATCAAGCCGCCGGTATCGAAGTGCTTCACAACCTGCCCGCGCAGGTTTTTCAGGTGGGGGGCAGGTTCGTCTTCCCCGTAAAAAATCCGCTCAAAAATATGGTTGAGAACCGTACCGCCATCGCCGCCAATAACCTTGCTGTGGGTTGGCCGATGCAGGATGTCATAAGAATATTGGAACTCGTGATTGCGTTCGTCCCAGGTACGGAGCGGATTTCCAACTACGTTGATCAGTAACCAACGTTGTCCGGCATCCATGCTCTTCTGGTACACCTTATTGCCGAGCATGTCGTATTTGTAATGCATCACGACATTGCCCCGGGCATCGGTAACTTTGCGTAGGTTTCCTTCAATATCCCGCGTAACACTGGTTTGATAATACTCGTCCGCGCCGTTGCTGATGCTGCGGTTATGTTCGACCGAGAAAACCGGCCTGCCCAAGGTGTCGAAATGTTGCGTGACTGGCGTATTGGCGTGTTTGGCAGCTTGCTCGGCAGCGAATTTTTCTTTGTCCGGGTCTTTTCCTGCCGCCAGCAGTTCCGCATCGATCAGATGCTTGCTGCGCTTGTTGTACCAGTCCGATTCCAGCACGGTATCATTTGGGTCATAGATAACTTGTTTCCAGGAGTCAAATTCGGTACGGGAAAACGTGCCGTCGGGCAGTTCGGTTTTGATCAGCCGACCCAGCGCATCGTAATACATCAACGGCGTGACGCCGGACTCGACCAGTTCCTCCAGGTCTTCGAATTGATGAGTAACCGAGAAATAGGGTTCGTATTGCTTGACGGCATTGCCTTTGTTATTCAGGACAGTCCTGCCGTTGCCGATCCATCGCAGTTGCTTGGGGTTTTGAGCTGAAGTATCAACTTCGGTGATGCTAAAACTGCCATCGGCATTGACCGTCACTTGTTTGGCTTTTCCCGGTTCGGCTTGGGCTTTTTTCATGACCACTTGGCCAATGCCGTTGGAATATTCGAAACTGAGTTGGACTTTAGAATCGCTGTTTTTTTGAAAATGCTCTTCGCGCAGAATCGATGCAACGACGACTGGTTTCCCTGAATTGTTATAGGCGTTCAAGTCGTGGACAAAGCGTGCTGTGGCGTGTTGTAACAGGCTTTTGCCGTGTGTGACCAGTACATCCGAGGTAGGCGCTTGGAAGAAATTGTCGATTAATGTTTGTTCGGCATTATCGGTGTACTCATTCAGGCCATTCAGATCGTCGGCTTCATTACCTTTGCCGAACACTGCCAATGCTTTAACGAGACCCAGTTCATCGACCAGCACTTCCGAAAAATTACCGTTGGCATTCTGCATGCGCTTTGGCGATAGGGTGCGGAAATTGAACTGCTCCACTTTTTGTTTATTGCCGATGGCATCTTCGATTTCCTCAATGAATAGGAAATAATCGCTGTAATAGCGAACCTTGGATGTGGCACCAAACGGGTCTATATAAGATACTGGCACGTAGAAACGATTTTGCGCATCCAGCGTGTTTTCAGCAACTTCGATATATTGCGTGGTTCCCGAACGTATCCACCAGTTGCCGTCGCCACCGAGTTGGGTAAATTTGCCTTCGAGCATTAACGAGGCATCAGCTTTATCAGCATAGATATCGTTTAAAAGATTAGGCGTGTACGCCAGTTGGTAGCTTTCGAACGGTAATGCCAACGATTCCAAGGTATGAAAAGGCAGCGGCGAGGTCATGTTGTTGCTGCGATAAAGCGTACAAACGTGTTCGATCAAACGTTTTTGCGGCGTGCCGGCTCCCGGATTGCTGTTTATTTGATGGTAATCAAGTGCTTCTGCCTTATCGAGCACGGTTTCAAAATCGCTGATGGCATATAACTCGCCGGACTTGGTTATGCCTTTTAATTCGTAAGTGGCTGTTTCCGATGGCAATCTGAGCCGGTAAGTGTCCGATGTGTCGATGTCGTTGGTAAAGCGGTTTTGGGTGTAGGTGATTAAAGTTTGATTTTGAATTTGCCTGGTGGCTAACGGCAAAGTCGTATCTGCTTTTAGGCGTGGATAAACGACCGAGGCTGACTCTATAACATTACCGTATTCGTCCAATTTAACGTTAAGCGTATGCGCGATACGCGGATCATCGGTTTGACGTTCGAAACTGTAAGTTATCGCTTCGCTTTCCTTGACGACGAAAATGGCATATGGATTTTGCCCTTGGGGTTGCAGCAATTCGATGACGCAGTTGTGGGTGGCAACCGAATAGGGCGTTAAGGCTTTTTGTTGTTGTTCCGGTGTCGGATTATCCGATGGCGCATCATTTGCGAAGACTTCCGAGCGCAAGCTCATGCCTTTGCAGGCACGTAACGCTTCCCGCCATTCACAGAAACTGAGATGTGCAAGCAGCGAATCATCCAAACCAGGCGCTACAATTAATCTGCCATCTTGCAAAGGTGTTTCGAGGTTAACCGCTTCGAAACCTTGCCGTTTCATTTCTTCATACCAATAATCGTCGGCAAATTGGTTGAGGATTCTTTCTTTGGTCAGGAAAGCGCCGGTATGAAACCAGGTTTTCGTCACTACCGGTTCTTGGTGCAGGGTTTGTTCTACGATATTGGCCGCATCGCCTTTTACCCAATGCTCGAAATCCTCGCTGTCGGTTTGCTCGACCATGCCGAAACCGCGAAACTCGCGTTCGGCATGGTCGTAATAACCGTGATGGTATTTGTATGAACTGACAAAGCTATATCCGGAAATTTGATCTTTGGTTTCGGTTTTGGTTAGACAGTGGACCGGGAAATGCAGTTGGGTAACCCACGGTTTACCGGCTAGTTTATCCTCTAGATAAAAACGGGTTGAATGTGTATATTCCAGGGAAATCTCTTTACCCAGATTATTTTTATAGCCGATCATGACGTGCGGTTTTTTACTGTCCATCACGTCGATATACCGTAGCGGCGATTGGCTGTCTTTAGACAGGCGGCTCGACCAAACGATGCATGAAACGCCGGTGCCGAGTAGGTCGGTAACGGTGACTTTGGCCTGATCATGGATTTCTGGAAAACTGGCGGTCTCGAATGGGGTGGCATCAAATGCATTGCCGCTCAAATTCATCCAGCAGCTGAATTTATTCTTGCCCAAATAGATGATGTCTGTCGTGCCCGAGCCATCGATGTCGGCCAAGCGTATATATGCGGGATTAAATGCATCGGGGCAATCGAATTCCGGCGCATTGTCCATCGCGACTTTAGCGCCGAATTTACCATAGCCCAGATTAGGCCAGTAACAGACCTCCTTGTTACGAATTCTGACGATGTCAGTCTGACCGTCGCCAGACATGTCGGCGAGAAATATGGTTTCCTTGGCGTCGGCAAAGACAATGTGCGGGCCGGATTCTTCGTCGAAGGTTTTTATGGTTTTTTGTGCAGCTTCGAAGCCTTCTCTACCTTTGGATTCATACCAAGTGAATACATGGTCTTCGGTGATTAATATGTCCGCTTTGCCGTCGCCATTCAAATCCAGCATTTGGGTATTGGCATCGTTCAGATTGATATTGGGCAGTTGCTTAAAGCAACGAAACGGCTCCCATTCTTCGTCATCGCTCAATTCAAAATATCCCTTTGGTGTTTGATTGAGTTTTACTAACTGTTTGCTGCCGTCCGCGTCCAAATCCAGCAATTGAAGTTCGCCGCCCAAACCTGCAAATGATGGTTTGGGCGAAATCAGTTTGGCAGGAGCAAATTTTGCAGCCTTGTCTTGACTGATATTGTGCTTATAAAACCAGCCGCTTGCTTGCTCTGTTAATATTCCGGATAAACCTTCGCTGAATAAGTCGGTAAACAAGTATTCCTTTTCATCAAGGCCGACAGGATCATTGGCTAAATCTTCGATCGATATTGCCTTGATTTCGTTGTTCCAAGCATGCTTTTGATAGGCGAATTCGGTCGCCGGCAGGCTTTTTTGGCTGTAACTGCCATCGGTTTTTTTGATATACCCGATGGGGGTAATGGATTTAAGAAAAGTGAAGCCTTGTTGTTGATTAGTATCGTATTCGAAATCAAGCGATTTTACTAAAGCCGAGCCGCCTGGCAATTCATTGAATTGATGGAATAACAGCACTCTCCTGCAGAGTCTGGTCGTACGGATTTCAAAACCGGACTTATAAACTGAAAAGGCATCCGGTCGGAATGACCAATCGTTTATTGAGTTGAAAGGCGATTCAGCATCGTATTCGCCATAATCGAATACGGTTTGGAATAGGTAATCGGCTTCTGGTAGGAATGGGTCGTTGAACTTGACGTAAGGTGTTTTATTTCCATAAACCACCTTTTCTAAATAAAGATTGGTGTAGGTCGGCTTACCGTTTTTTATCCGGTTGTTGTTTTGTATTAGCGTGCTGTCGAGGCCTTTAGTGTCCTCCCGTTTATAGCGATAGTGACTACAGTTGCCTTTGTCGTCAAAAGCAAATTCCGGTAACCATTCGTAAATTTTGTTGTTATCACTGGGGTCTGCAATTATGGAATTATCACTCCAGCCGAATAGCGTGGTCAGATTGTCTTTTGTGATTACCCGCCATTTTATGCGGCTACCGGTTTTATCTTGCCAGCGCTCAATACGTGCAAATAAACCTTCGATGCGCGGCCGGTAATAACGAATCAGAAATTGACCGTCTGAAGACTGCGTTTCCTTGATTACATAATTGCCTTTGTCATCTTTGCTAAAACTGCCGTCGGTATTTTTGACAAATTCAGGAACGAGATCTTCGGCTTCGGAGAAAAGAAAAATATCCGAATCAATGTCATCAAAATATTGGGGCAGTTTTTTGTCGGTTTTGCGTTTGATCGATGCCAACGATAAATTCCAGCCCAGTCCGAACACACCGTTACCCGCACCTGAACTGTACGATAAATTGAGAGTTGGGGAACTTCCTCGCGCAGGAGAAAATGGCAATGAAATAGAGAAGGTGGCCGTTCCGTTGGTAGCATTGACGGAGAATTTTTCGTCGATTCCCTTGATTGCCCCTCCACCTTTGGGTAATTCAACGGTTGGTATAGAGATAGCGTTCGACTTCGTTTTCCCCCTTTCTGTGTTGAGGAATTGGTCGGATGCGTTCTCTTTATTTTGTTCTTTTTTCATAGCGGAAAGAACTGCAACATAGATTACTTCCTCTGAGTCCGTTGAACTCTAACAAGCAAATCAGGTGGCTAATAATAGAAACGAGATTTAGCGCTAGTCAAGTCAAATTTTTCTATTTCAACCGTATCTTTGAAAGAAGCTTTGAATGCCTCCTTGTCAGCGAACGTCTGGAGATTGAAAATTCAATGACTGCTATTGGCATGCAAGGAGGACCGCTTTTGGCCGACTGCTACACTGCTCCTTGTAAAATCGTTTACGGCAAACCGGCGAAATCCCAATACTCAAACCGCCATCGGCGCCGACAGCGGAGCATGGTGCCGGTAGTTTTCCAAGCGAAAGTCGCTAGGTTCGATTTTTTCGATCCAATCCGGTTCGTACCGGCCAGTGACGACATAGTCCGGAATCCGCTCGGACAGAATCAGTTTCGGTGCCGGGAACGGTTCGCGCCTTAATTGCTCCTGCAACATCTCGATATGATTTTCGTAGATATGGGCGTCGGCGATGAAATAGCTGAACCAGCGCGGTTTATAGCCGGTCAAGCGCCCGACCAAATGCAGCAGCGCCGCGCCCTCGGCCAAATTGAACGGCGCGCCGAGACCGATATCGTTCGATCGGATATAAAGGCACAGCGAAATTTCCCGCGCCGACGGATTGCACAGAAACTGGTAGAGCAAATGGCAGGGCGGCAAGGCCATTTCTTCCAATTGCGCCCAGTTCCAGCCGTGGAACAGGATGCGGCGGTTGGCGGGGTCGGCCATGATGGTGTCCAAACACTGTTTTAGCTGGTCTATGGCTTTGTAAAGCAGGACCCGGCTGCTTCCGTCCTGTTCGAGCAAGCCTATCTGCCGGTAGCCGCGCTCTAGCGCATCGGCGATCTGTCGATTGCCCAAAGGCCGATTCGGGTCGATCAGTTTGTACGCCGGCCACTGCCGCCATTGCACGCCGTAAACCGGGCCTAGATCGTCCTGCCCCAGCCGGTAAGGATTTTCCAGCCATTGGCCATTTTCGTTGGCGTTTTGGTCCCAGACTTTGCAGCCGAGGGCGCGAAAGTCGGCGGCGTTGCGCGAAGCTCGCAGAAAGCCGACCAATTCGCCGATGGCCGATTTGAACGCCAGTTTTTTGGTGGTTACGGCCGGAAAGCCCTGCTGCAAATCGTAGCGCAGCATCGCACCGGGCAAGCTGAGGGTTCGAATGCCGGTGCGATTCTGTTGCCAGCTGCCGTTATCGAGTATGTTTTGAACGAGGTCCAGGTATTGTTTCATGAATAAGATGGAAGAATGCCGCGCTGCGCTGCGGATGTTCGCTTTACCACATCAAGTCGTCGGGAATTTGGTAGGCCGCGTATGGGTCGTCCTCGGCGGGGATGTCTTGCGTCGCCCGGTTCAGCAACACGATGCCGGACGGGTCTCTGGCTTCGATTTTACGGGCGATTTCGGCCGGTACGATTTCGTAGCCGGATTCCAGACTGACGATGCCGGCGCGGCCGTTGATCAAGGCTTCGCGCACTTTTTCGTCCACATAGACCGTTTTGACTTTGTTGGCATGATTGAATTGATAGGCCACGCCGTCGGCATGCTGGGCGATGCGGTTCAGTTGCGCCAGTTGTTTGATTTGGGCGGCCAAGGCTTTTCGTTCTTCGGCCGCTTTGCGTTGCCGGTTCAGTTCCCGATCGCGCTCGGCCTGCTGCTGGCGCGCCTGCTCGGCGCCGAGTTTGACTTCATCGACGGCCTCTGCGCCGTTATTGCGCTGCGCTTTGTTTTGCTTGCGCTTTTCGGCCTTGACTTGCTTGGCCTTCGCTGCGCTGGCCAGGCCCGCTTTGAGTAACTGTTCCTGTAAAGAAATGGTTTGCGGTTTTTTCATGGGGTTTCATCATTTTTCAAATAGGGAGCCAACAAATCCCAATCAATGCTGACCTCGGGCAATACGCCGACGGCGGTTTTGCCATGTAACTCAAAAATATCCGGTTTACCGTATTCGCCGTTATGCAGGCGGTAGATAGTCAATAGCCGGTCGGTTGGATGAACCAGCCAAAACTCCAATACGCCGTGGCGTTCGTAGATACGGCGTTTTTCGATCTGGTCCCGGCTAACCGAAGAAGGAGACAGTACTTCCACAATCCAATCCGGTGCACCGCGCACACCGCGGCGATCCAGTTTTTTTTCGTCGCATACCACCAGTACGTCGGGCTGAACGACGACGTCGGTGTCTTCGTCGGCTTGGTCATGCCTAGGCAAGCGCACGTCGAGCGGAGCGACCAAGGCGCGGCATGGCTTGCCCGTTAAGGCATTTGCCGCTTGTCTAAATATCTCGCCCGCTAACTCTTGATGTGCCAATGACGGTGCGGGCGTCATCATATAAACCTTGCCATCGATCAATTCGCAGCGCACATCGTCCGGCCAGCTTAGATAATCGCGATAGCTGTAGTGCTTGTCTTTTTCCAATGCAAAAGCCATGGCATTGCCTCTTAAATTCGATTAAACAACCATAAGCCGCTTATCGGCCCAGCTGTTTGCCGCTGGCGTATTTCTGCCACCAGGTTAACGGTCTGGTTACCGGGGTCGGGCAACTATCATAACCTTGATATTCGATACCGCGAAACACCTCGTTACGTAACCAATGATAGGCCGCGGGCGCACTTTGCTTAAGACGTTCCGGGATCAGAATATATTGCGCCACCAGCTCGGCCAGTTTTTCCTGAACATTACCGTCGTAACGGCCGTCGTTGATATCATGCAGGTACTCGAAAGCCTCGAACCACTTGGACGGCCACAGGGCCAGCTTGGCGTCGGCGATGGTCTTCATGATTTGTTCGTCGTTGGAAATCTTGTGGTATTTGTAGAAAAAGTATAAATCGTCTTCGCCGTTCCAAAAATGGAAATTGTCGATGGTATGCGCGATTTCGTGCACGACGATAGGCAAACGGAAATCCACCAGGTATTGCACGTCGATGTCCCGGTAGACCGCGTCTTCTTTGCCTTTGTCGAATTCCTTAACCGTGAAAACGATCAGGTTTTGGCCGCTGAAGACCTGCGCCACGGTTTGCGAACGAAAGCCGATGCCGGGCACTAATGTCAATGGATGTCTATGATCTTGCCAGATGCTGGTGTTGTAATCCTGCTGAAAGGCATCTTTGATTAATTCCTGAATGGCGTCGGGCTGGTCGGCAATTTCTTTATCCAAGTTTTCAACCGGCTTGGCTCTACTGATACGTTGGCGCAGAAATGACGGGATTTTGCGTATGGCTTTTTCGAAGAGGCGCAAATGCTCGCCGGTAAACGGCTTTATCAAATAATTCGGATCCTCGCTGTGCTTGACAACGGTTTTGGTGTCGTAAAACAGAGCCAACGCCCGCCAAGCGGCATCTTTATCATCCCAATATTTTTCCAGTACGCAGATATCAACGGACGTGCTGTCTGCACAATCCTCCTTATAGTCGGATAGATCGTCCATACGGTCCGGGTTTTTATGATCAGTCAACACGGCTACCGCCTGTTGACGCAGGTCCGGATGATTGCGTTCATAGAAACGAACGATTTCCGACAACCGTTCGGTCGGAGTAAATTGTTGCGCACTGGTTGCGCACAGCAGTTCGTTGCTTTGCGACAGTGCGAAAAAGCGGTTTTGAAACAGCGGTTCAAAATCCTTGGCTAAGGTCGGTGCGGAGAGAAACAGCGATAAATTGGTCGCTATAAAACGAAAAAACAGACTCAAGTTTTTACTTATCCATGCCGATGGCTTCCCAAGCCTGTTCCATGAAAGTTTGCTCCTTGGTGTTAAGCACAGGCATCCCGTTAGGATAATTCAAATTGAACACGCGTTCGGCATCGGCCGCCAAGTCGTCCATACCCAGTTCGCGGTACCCATCCTGCATGATTTTTAACGCAAGCGGCACCGCCGGCGTGCGCTGATATTCTTTGATGATGTAATTGGCACGATCGACGGCGGCCACATAGGCTTCGCGCCGCAAATAAAAATCGGCGACATGGACCTCGTACATGGCCATGTTGTTACGCAAGGCCACCATGCGTTGACGGGCATCCGGTACGTATCTGCTCTCGGGGAATCGTTGAATCAGCTCTTGAAAATTATCGTATGCGTCCTTGGCGCTACCGGGGTCGCGTTGCGAGGTATCGGTAGGCATGAAGCGATCGATAAAGCCGATGCCGCGGTTATAGTTGATTAAGCCTTTCAAATAATAGGCATAATCCACGTGCGGATTTCTGGGGTTGACCTTGATAAATCGCTCGGCTGCGGCCAATGCGGCTTCCGGGTCATCGTTCTTGTAGTAGGCGTACGCGACATTCAGTTGTGCTTGGGCGGCATAATCGCCGAACGGATAGCGGGCCTCCAGCGCTTCGTAGAGTTTGATAGCCTTTTGATAGTTTTTGTCATCCAGTGCCGCTTTGGCTTCCTGATGAAATTTTTCATCATTCCAGCCAATGTATTCGTCTTCCTTTGCCGAACTGTCCTCCTTACCTAAGGCGCTTAGTGTTTCGCAGCCCGGCAAAATCGAAACTAAACTGCCAAGTAAGAGAGCTTTTATTAAAAGTAATCGCATAGGAAAGACAACACGTTGTAATATTGCGGGTTTTTTGCGCTATTCTGCATACCGACGCGCGAGTATAACTTAAAAACGATTATGACGAAATTAACGGCAATAGTTCCCGAAGAATTGGCGGGCATGCGCCTGGATCAATGTCTGGCCGAAATTTTTCCCGATTATTCCCGCAGCAAGCTACAAGCATGGATTAAAGACGGCCGCGTGTTGGTGGACGGCGAACAGCGCAAAGGCCGGGATAAATTGGACGGCGGCGAAGAAATCGAACTGAATGCCGAAGCCGAAGCCGTGCTGGACTATGAAGCTGAAGATATTCCGCTGGATATTGTGTACGAAGACGATTCGCTGCTTATCGTCAATAAACCCGCCGGACTCGTCGTGCATCCGGCGGTCGGAAATTGGCAGGGCACCCTGGTCAATGCGCTGCTGCATCACTCGCCTGGGTTAGACGCTTTGCCGCGTGCGGGCATTGTGCATCGTTTAGATAAGGACACCAGCGGCCTGTTGATGGTTGCCAAAACATTGAAAGCCCACCATAGCCTAGTCGAACAATTGCAAGAACGCACGATTAACCGCGAATACTTGGCACTGGTAAAAGGTTGGATGACAGCCGGCGGTACGGTCGACGAACCCATCGGCCGTCATCCGGTAGACCGCAAACGGAATGCCGTCCGTCGCGACGGAAAAGAAGCGGTGACGCACTATCGATTGGAGCAGCGCTTCAAACGTCATACCTTGATTCGAGTAAAATTGGAAACCGGCCGTACCCATCAAATCCGCGTGCATATGGCCCATATTAATTATCCTATCGTAGGCGACCCTATTTATGCCGGACGTTTCCAGATGCCGGCGGGGTGCAGCCCGGCGTTGGCCGAGGCGCTACGCAATTTTAAACGTCAAGCCTTACACGCCGCCAATTTAGGATTGGATCATCCGGAAACCGGAGAGTATTGCGAATGGGAACAGCCTATGCCGGACGACATGCAGAATTTGATCAAATTGCTGGCGGAAAATGAATTGGATCAAGCCTGATTGGCCGCTGCCTGCGGCAGTACGCGCCGTTACGACTTTACGCACCGGAGGCGTCAGTTTAGACGCTTACGCCAGCTTGAATCCCGCTGGTCACGTAAACGACGATCCCGCTCATGTGCAAACGAACAGGCAGCGGATTCGAGAAATGCTGCAATTACCGTCAGAGCCGGTTTGGTTACAGCAAGTTCATGGTGTGCGCGTGGTTAAAGCGGATCAGGCCGGGGGCTTGGAAGAAGCCGACGCCAGTTATACCGATCAGGCGGGCATTGTTTGCGCGGTGCTGACGGCCGATTGTTTACCCATCTTATTGTGCGGCGACAAGGGTGATGTCATTGCCGCCGCACATGCCGGCTGGCGCGGGTTATTGGCGGGCGTGATCAGACAAACCTTGGCCGCGATGAATTGCCGTGATATTTCCGTGTGGTTGGGGCCTGCAATCGGTCCGGAAAGTTTCGAGGTAGGCGACGATGTACGCACCGCGTTCGTTCAAGCAAATTCGAAGGCGGAGGAAGCGTTTAAAGCCAGTCCGTCCGGCAAATGGTTAGCCGATATCTATCGATTGGCACGTATAGCATTAGCCGAAGAGGGAATAGATCGTATCCATGGCGGCAATTATTGCACCGTAAATGATAGCCAGCGCTTTTATTCTTATCGCCGCGATGGTGCTGCGACTGGTCGTATGGCCAGTTTGATCTGGAGAGATTAAATTTGAGTATTTTGTTGTCGATAGTTACTTTTACTGCGTTGGGAGGCATACTCAGTGTCATTGCGGCCGGCGTATTTTTATTGTTACCGGAGCATCGCAGACAGCACATCTTGCCGCATGGAATCAGCTTTGCCATCGGCGCATTATTAACCGGCGCCTTTTGCGGTTTGATTCCTCATGCTTTTGAAGAAGTTGCGGCTGATGATATATCGGCCCTATCAGCAACAATATTGGCCGGCATTTTGTCATTTTTCATTCTGGAGAAACTGTTGGTTTGGCGGCACTGTCATTCCCATGCCTGCGAGGCCCACGGCGAGGATTCGCACGACGATCATCGCGTACATCATCATGACGATCATGGTCGCCGTGTTGCAGGCATGTTCATCATACTCGGCGATAGTATTCATAATTTCGTCGATGGCGTATTGATCGGTGCCGCATTCCTAACCGATCCGCAACTCGGCATCATTACCAGTTTAGCGGTCGCAGCCCACGAAATTCCGCAAGAAGTCGGCGACTTTGCGATTCTATTACACAGCGGTTACACACGAGGTAAAGCCTTTCTGTATAACGTGTTGGCAAGTTTGACAACCGTAATCGGCGGTGTGTTGGCTTATATCAGTTTAGGGGACTTACATCATGTCCTGCCTTATTTCTTGACCTTGGCCGCATCCAGTTTCATATACATCGCCGTAGCCGACTTGATTCCTTCCCTACATCAAAAAACCGATATCAAAACCTCATTGCAACAAATTGGGTTTATTCTATCCGGGGTCGTGTTGATTTTGGTCATGCAGACTATCGCTCATCAATTTGAAGGCAAACTTGAGCGCCAAACAATCGAGCATGAATAAGGCATGCAAGCGGGTTACTCAAACAAATTAGTAACTATACTCTGGCGACAATTTGTCGCGCGGCAATCCGCCACATTTTCCAGGAAATATTAATTGAGTAGACTTTGGACCACTCGCTCCTACCGTGGCGAGGGTGTTTACCCATTGTTCTTTATAGGGAGATAAATCATGAAAAAATCAACTATTATCTTAATTTCATCAGCCGTGTTGCTGGCTTTGAGTGCTTTTAACGTCATCAGCGCAGAAGAGCCCAATCAGGCTCAAGCCGAAAACGAAAAATCCGTAGCCTGGTATGTGGCCAATATTCGAGAAGCAAAAGCTAAAAACCAGCAATGCTTCGACAGTCGCACTCAGCAGTCGACTCCTGAATGCGAAAATGCGTTACATGCCTTACAAATTAGTTTCAATGGCGGTAATTAACTGAATCTATGTGCTGATGGCAGCCGGCTACCGGGTAGTCGCCTGCCTTCTTTTTTACCAGTCGTTGTATTCCTGCAACAAAGCTGTTTTAAATTGTGTTAATTTGGCGAGCAAGATATGTTGCATCTTGAATGTTGCCAATCTGCGACAGTTTGTCGCGTGTGACAATACGTCACATTTTCAAATATCCTCCGTCGCATTAAGATGCGCGCAACTCATGCATTGTTATGCGTAACTGAGTTGCTTAACCCTTCCTCCTAAAGCGGTCTTCTCAGGCCGCTTTTTTTTGTTTTTTGCTTTCCAAATTAACAGCTTGATGACCGAATTTTGCGCGAACTCCGTTCATTTTCGAAAACAAACCGCGCAGACAATAGCCTAAAGCAGGCCTTTACCTTTAAAATACCGGGATTACAATTTTCTGAAAATATGGGCCCAGTGCCGCGGAACGTTAATGACCGATTACAAATTGACTCATCTAAAACAACTCGAAGCCGAAAGCATACATATCATCCGCGAAGTGGCGGCGGAATTTGAAAAACCGGTCATGTTGTATTCCATCGGCAAGGACTCGGCGGTCATGTTGCACCTGACCCGCAAAGCCTTTTTCCCGGGTAAGCCGCCTTTTCCGCTGTTACACGTGGATACCACATGGAAGTTTCGGGAAATGATCGAGTTTCGCGATCGCATGGCGAAAGAATTGGGTTGGGATTTACTCGTACACATCAACCAAGAAGGCGTAGAACAAGGTATAGGTCCTTTTACTCATGGCAGTAAAAAACATACCGACGTGATGAAGACCGATTCGTTGAAGCAGGCCTTGAATAAATACCGCTTCGACGCCGCTTTCGGCGGCGCCCGCCGAGATGAGGAAAAATCGCGCGCCAAGGAACGGGTTTATTCGTTCCGGGACAAAAATCATCGCTGGGACCCTAAGAACCAGCGTCCCGAATTGTGGAATATCTACAACGGCAAGATCGACAAAGGCGAAAGCATCCGCGTATTCCCGCTGTCGAATTGGACCGAGTTGGACGTTTGGCAATATATCCACCTGGAGAACATTCCGATTGTGCCGCTTTATTTCGCCAAAGAACGCCCCGTAGTCGAAAAAGACGGCATGCTGATCATGGTAGACGACGAACGCATGCCGCTGGGACCGGACGACAAAGTCGAAATGAAAATGGTGCGCTTCCGTACCTTGGGTTGTTATCCATTGACCGGCGCGGTGGAATCCACCGCGACAACATTGCCGGAAATCATTCAGGAAATGCTGCTGACCACGACCTCCGAGCGCCAAGGCCGTTTGATCGATTTCGACCAAGCCGGCTCGATGGAACAGAAAAAGCGCGAAGGCTATTTCTAACGTCCATCCGATCAGCAACGAATTTAGAGAATATTATGTCCCACCAATCCGATTTAATCGCAACCGACATCGACGCCTATTTGGCGCAACACGAACGCAAAGAATTGCTGCGCTTTTTGACCTGCGGCAATGTGGACGACGGCAAAAGCACCTTGATCGGCCGCTTGTTGCACGATTCCAAAATGATTTATGAAGACCAATTGGCCGCGGTAGCGGCAGACAGCGTCAAATCCGGCACCACCGGTGCCGGCAAGATCGACCTGGCTTTGCTGGTCGACGGCTTGCAGGCCGAACGCGAGCAGGGCATCACGATAGACGTGGCTTATCGCTATTTCTCGACCTCCACGCGCAAATTCATCATCGCCGATACCCCGGGCCACGAACAATACACCCGCAACATGGCGACCGGCGCCTCGACCTGCGATTTGGCGGTGATTCTGATCGACGCCCGCTACGGCGTGCAAACCCAAACCAAGCGCCACAGTTTCATCGCATCGCTGTTGGGCATCAAGCACATTATCGTCGCGGTCAACAAAATGGACTTGGTGGCCTACAGCGAAGAGACTTTCAACAAAATCAAATCCGACTATCTGGAATTCATCAAGTCTTTGGATTTGCACGACGTTTACTTCATTCCGATGTCGGCGCTGGACGGCGACAACGTCGTGAACCCAAGCCTCAACATGCCTTGGTTCACCGGCAAGCCGATGATGGAGTTGCTCAATACCATCGAAATCGCCAGCGACCACAATTTCGCCGACGCCCGTTTCCCGGTGCAATACGTCAACCGCCCTAACTTGGATTTTCGCGGCTTCTGCGGCACGGTGGCCTCCGGTGTTTTCCACAAGGGCGATGCGATCACCGCGCTGCCGTCCGGCAAAACCAGCCATATCAAATCCATCGTCACTTTCGACGGCGATCTGGACCAAGCCTTTGCCGGCATGGCGGTCACCTTGACATTGACCGATGAAATCGACGTTAGCCGCGGCGACGTCATAGTCGGCCAACATGAAAACGCCGCCAGTGTCGCGGACAAATTCAAGGCACACATCGTTTGGATGACCGAACAAGCGATGACGCCGGGTCGGCAATACGCCATCAAACTGGCCACTCGCAGCGTGTCCGGTTCGGTGTCCATGATCCATCATCGGGTGGACGTCAATACGCTGGAGCATCACGACGCCAACGAACTGAAGCTGAACGAAATCGGTTTGTGTACCGTTGCAGTCAATGCGCCGGTCGTGTTCGATCCTTATAAGCTGAACAAAGCGACCGGCTCGTTCATCGTCATCGATAGACTGAGCAACGTCACGGTCGGCGCCGGCATGATATGCGGCGACGCCAGCGAAGATGAATGGTCGCGCGTGACAGCGGAAGAACGCGCGACTCGGTTTAGCCAGATCGCGTCGATAATCACCTTGACCGGCGCTAATGCCGAACAAACCGCCTATCATCTGGAGCGGAGATTGTTCGATACCGGCCACGCGGTGACCATTCTGGAACATGGCGGCGATGAATTGGCGATAGCCATCAAAAATGCCGGACTGCTATGTTTGCGGTTGAATAGTCAGTCGGGTCAAGCCGATGTATCGTTTGATTGCGGCGAATATAACGTCGACGAACTCTATGCGGCTCTGAAAAACCGAGGTTTGATACACTGATCGAAAAAAGGGCCGGTAGCAACCGGCCCTTTTTTCTTGCCCTAGCGAAAATTTCGATCAGTCGTCTTTGGGGACATAGCCTTCCGGCATTTCGAAGCCGCCGGCAAACAGGAATTTTTCGCGCTCTTCTTCCAGCAGTTTCTTGGCGGCGGGGTCGAAAGCGGCCAAACGGCGCTCGTTGATGATCATGGTTTGCATGGCCAGCCAATCTTTCCAAGCTTGTTTGGAAACGTTTTCGAAAATGTACTGACCCTTCGGCCCAGGAAAAGGCGGCGCATCCAGGCCTTCGGCCTCGACGCCCAGCTTCACGCATTTAACCATTCTTGTCATAGTATTCCTCTAAGTGATGTCTTGTAGCAGACGCTTGATCGGCGTCGGCAGTCCGAGTGAATGAATTTGATCGATTTTATACCAGACATCGCCGCCGGCTTCCATCACAGCATTAGTGGGGTTTTGTGTTCTCGCCGTTAACGGCGTGTAGTCCAAGTGGTAGTGCGAGAAGGTATGGCGCTTGGGTAGTAACGGTATCGTTTCGGTCAACACGAGATTACGGCGCTGGGTCCAGTCTTGAAGCTCACCGATTTCCTCGAATTCGGGCAAACTCCACAAGCCGCCCCAAATGCCGGTAGGCGGACGTTTTTCCAGTAATATCCGTTCGTTGTCGTCCCTAAGCAACAGGAAATAGACTTGTTTTACCGGCAGGGCCTTGCGCGGCTTGGGTTCGGGCAATTGGCCGACTAATCCCAATTTTTTAGCTCGACAGCCGTCTCGAACCGGACAGATCTCGCAGTGCGGCTTGCTGCGGGTACAAAGGGTCGCGCCCAAGTCCATCATCGCTTGGGTATAGTCGCCGCAGCGCTCGCTTGGCGTGTAGCGTCGGCTGATTTGCCATAACCGCTCGGCGGTCTTGGCATTTCCGGGCCAGCCGCGTATTGCATGAAAACGCGCCAGCACCCGCTTGACGTTGCCGTCCAATATGGGCTGGCTTTGCCCACAGGCGATGCTGAGTACCGCACCCGCCGTCGAGCGTCCGATGCCGGGCAAGGCGCTTAACTCTTCGACCGTTTGCGGAAACTCGCCGCCGTTACAGGCAACGATTCGCGCGGTTTTGTGCAGATTGCGCGCGCGGGCGTAATAACCCAATCCCGACCAATGTTGCAACACCTCGTCAAGTTCCGCTTCCGCCAAACTTTGCACGCTCGGAAAACACGCCATAAAACGCTCGAAATACCCGATCACGCTGGCTACTTGCGTCTGTTGCAGCATGATCTCCGACACCCAGACCCGGTACGGATTGATGTCCTGCTGCCACGGCAAATCTTTGCGGCCGTGGAGGTCGAACCAAGCTAAGAGTTTTTGCCGGAATTGTTCGGGAGGCATGGAAAACTTGTGAGAGAGGTGACTAGAAAGGTTTCTTACTCTTCAATACGATCAATCCAGTACTCGGGCTTCCTGTGTTGATGCGCTACGGCTAACACCAGGATGTGATCGTTCTCGATTGAATAGAGTAATTTGTATGGAAATTTATGGAGTAAGCATTTTCTAATTTCGCCACGCTCGATTGACCAAGCAAGGGTATTCGGCAATTCTAAGCGTCGCTTTTCTAACTTCGTCCTTGAATCGTTTGCCCAGGCCTTTGTACTCCAGTTCGTAGTAGGCAACGGCATCCATCAGTTCCTGTCGTGCGAATTCCGAGAATAGGACCTTCACGGTTCTTCCTTGAATATTTCCTCCATCGGTATCGCTTCCAAAAGCCCGTCACGATAGGCATTGAGCCGTTTTTCCGCCTCATCCGCCCAAAGCGCATCGAGTTGTTTGTCCGGTTTATCCAAGCTACGGAGCAAGCCCTCGATCAGCGCGAAGCGTTCGTCCGGTCTCAGGCGCAATGCTTGTTCAAGAATTTCTTGGCTTCCCATTACATACTACCTTATTTATTGAAAAATGTAGGATGTGCCGAACAAAGTGAGGCGCATCATTCGCGATCGTTGAGATTCCTATTGTCGGCACATCCAACTGGCCTAATCGTCTTCAATCATAAAATTGTATTTTTGTTCAAGCCTTTCAAACTTTTTTTGATAATACTTTGTCCATGTCATCCAATATATTGCTTGTCTCTCTAACTCTTGCCTGTCGCTTGTTCTTTCTGTTGTGTCCATATACATTGAAAGTGACTGTGTAGCGTCTCTCACTAAGGACGCATATTCTTCTAATGCATTTTTATCTATAAAACTCTGGTTTAATCGAATGATTTTTTCATATTTGTGTTGACCTAGCTCTTTAGCTGATTTTGAAAAGTGATGTAAATCGTTATCTACTTTTGGAGGCTTGATTTTAGACCAGATAAATTGAGCTATAACTATAAGCATTATCGAATATAAAATAACCGAATCAAAGTTCATCATTTTTGCCTTGGGTGTCGTTGTGAATGTCTCTTGATGTCGGCTAAAGAGCGAATTGTTTGTCCCAAATTAAACTTTCGCCTAGATTTTTTACTCCCATTCAATCGTCGCCGGCGGCTTGCCGGAAATATCGTAAGTCACCCGCGAAATGCCGTTGACTTCGTTGATAATCCGCCGCGATATCAAATCCAAGAAGTCGTAGGGCAGATGAGCCCAGCGCGCGGTCATGAAATCGATGGTTTCGACGGCACGTATCGCCACCACGTAGTCGTATTTGCGGCCGTCGCCCATCACGCCGACTGACTTGACCGGTAGGAATACCGCGAAGGCTTGGCTGACTTTATCGTACAAATCATGGCGGTAAAGTTCTTCGATGAAAACCGCATCGGCCTGGCGCAGCAGGTCCGCGTATTCCTTTTTGACTTCGCCCAGGATGCGCACGCCTAAGCCGGGGCCGGGAAACGGATGGCGATAAATCATGTCGGCCGGCAGGCCCAGTTCCAGGCCCAATTTGCGCACCTCGTCCTTGAACAACTCGCGCAGGGGTTCGACCAGTTTCAGCGTCATGTTTTCCGGCAAGCCGCCGACGTTATGGTGCGACTTGATTAGATGCGCCTTGCCGCTCTTGGCGCCGGCCGACTCGATCACGTCGGGGTAGATCGTGCCTTGCGCCAGCCATTTGGCGTCGGTCAGCTTGCCGGCTTCTTCGTCGAAGATTTCGACGAACAGGTTGCCGATGATTTTACGCTTGGCTTCGGGGTCGCTGACGCCGGCCAAGGCCGCCATATAGCGTGCTTCGGCATCGACGCGTATGACTTTGATGCCCATGTGCTGGGCAAACATAGACATGACTTGATCGCCCTCGTGCAAACGCAACAGGCCGGTATCGACGAACACGCAGGTCAATTGCGAGGCTATGGCTCTGTGCAGTAATGCGGCCACTACCGAGGAATCGACGCCGCCGGACAGGCCCAGTATAACTTGGTCGTTACCTACTTTTTCTCTGACCGTGGTAATGCTGTCTTCGATGATATTGCTGGCGTTCCACAATGCCTGACACTCGCAAATCTCAAGCGCGAAACGCCCGAGAATACGCCCGCCTTGTTTGGTGTGAGTCACTTCCGGGTGGAATTGCAGCGCGTAGAAATTGCGGTCTTCGTCGGCGATGCCGGCGATCGGCGCTCCGTCTGAACTGGCGATCAGCTTGAAGCCTTGCGGCAGCTCGACCACGCGGTCGCCGTGGCTCATCCAGACGTCCAATAAGCCGTAACCTTCCGGCGAGACGTGGTCTTCGATTTCCTTCAATAAGGAAGAATGGCCGCGGGCGCGGATTTGTGCATAGCCGAATTCGCGGTGGTCGGACGATTCGACCTTGCCGCCCAATTGTTCGGCCATGGTCTGCATGCCGTAACAAATGCCCAAAACCGGTATGCCGAGTTCGAACACCATTTGCGGTGCGCGCGGCGTGTCGGTGCTGGTCACGGTTTCCGGGCCGCCGGACAGGATGATGCCTTTGGGATCGAAATTCCGGATTTCTTGGTCGCTGCAATCGCAAGCGTAAATTTCGCAATAGACGCCGATTTCGCGGATGCGGCGGGCAATCAATTGGGTGTATTGCGAGCCGAAGTCGAGGATCAGGATCTTGTCGGAATGGATGTTGGTTTGGGTCACGGGCGGGGCCTTCGAAAAAACGTAGGGTGGGTTAGCGAAGCGCAACCCACCGTTGATGCTTGATATGTCGGGTTACGCTTCGTTTTCATGCTCGAAGGGTAAACCCAACCCACATAAATCGATTAATTCAACTGGTAATTCGGCGCTTCTTTGGTGATGGTCACGTCGTGTACATGGCTTTCGCGCATGCCGGCGCTGGTAACTCTGACGAACTGGGCATTTTGGTGCATTTGTTCGATCGTCGCGTTGCCGGTGTAGCCCATGCTGGAGCGTATGCCGCCCAATAACTGGTGGATGATGGCCAACACGCTGCCTTTGTAGGGGACTCTGCCTTCGATGCCTTCCGGCACCAGTTTTTCGACGTTTTCGGTGGAGTCCTGAAAGTAACGGTCGCTGGAGCCTTGTACTTGCGCCATCGCGCCAATCGAGCCCATGCCGCGATACGATTTGTAGGAACGGCCTTGGTACAGCTCGACTTCGCCGGGCGCTTCCTCGGTGCCGGCGAACAGGCCGCCCAGCATCACCGCGTAAGCGCCGGCCGCCAGAGCCTTGGCGACGTCGCCGGAATAGCGGATGCCGCCGTCCGCGATCAATGGAATGCCGGAGCCTTTCAAGGCCGCGGCAACGTCGGAAACCGCGGTGATTTGCGGTACGCCGACGCCGGCCACGATACGCGTCGTGCAAATCGAGCCGGGGCCTATGCCGACTTTCACGCCGTCGGCACCGGCCTCGGCCAATGCTTTGGCGGCTGCGGCGGTCGCGATGTTGCCGCCGATCACTTGAACTTGCGGGAAGTTGCGTTTGACCCAACTCACCCGGTCCAATACCCCTTGCGAGTGGCCGTGGGCCGTGTCGACCACGATGACGTCGACGCCGGCGCTCACCAACGCAGCAACCCTTTCCTCGGTACCGGCGCCGGTGCCTACCGCGGCACCTACACGCAGTCGCTCTTGTTCGTCTTTGCAGGCTTGGGGATTGTCTTTGGCCTTTTGGATGTCTTTTACGGTGATCAAGCCCCGCAGTTGAAAATCGTCGTTGACGACCAGTACTTTTTCGATCCTATGCTTGTGCAACTGTTCTATCGCTTCCTTCTGGCTGGCACCCTCGTTGACGGTGACGAGTCTTTCTTTAGGCGTCATGATGGAGCGGATCGATTCGTCCAAGCGGGTTTCGAACCTTAAATCGCGGCTTGTGACGATGCCGACTAATTCCTGGCCATCGACAACCGGTACGCCGGATATATTTTTCGAACGCGTCAATTCCAACACTTCCCGCACGGTGGCGTTCGGAGAAACCGTGATCGGATCTTTAATCACGCCGCTTTCGTATTTCTTGACGCGGCTTACGTGTTGCGCCTGCTGATCGATGGTCATGTTTTTGTGGATGATGCCGATGCCGCCCTCTTGAGCAATGGCAATGGCTAGGCGAGCTTCGGTGACGGTATCCATTGCGGCGGATACCAGAGGAATGTTCAGGGTGATGTTTCTGGTCAATTGGGTTTTAAGCTCCACTTCCCGCGGCAATACGGCCGAATGGGCCGGGACCAATAATACGTCATCGAAGGTGAGCGCTTCCTGAATGATTTTCATGTGACACCTGAGCTAAATTCTAAATAGCAGCGCATTGTACAACCTAATGCCGGGTTGCGACAAAAACGTAAATAGCTCATTTATATAGAGGATGAATCGTTTTTTTCGGACAGCGCGAAAACAATCGACTGCAATTCGGCTTGATCGGGTTTATGCAGATAAACCCCCAACACACCCAACAAGGTAAAAATGTAGAGGGTATTGTAATCGTCGCCCAACACAAACATGATGAAACCGAATAGGCCAGCCGGTTCTATCATGGACTGAGTCACGATCACTGTGACCAAATAGCGCTGTTCCGCGGACTTTGCCCCCGGCATGGTTTGGTTCAGGCGCAACAGAATATGTCGCATTAAATTTGTCAGTGGAAATAAAACAATGGCGATCACATAAAAAACGGTGCGGATTAATATGCGTTGCGGTTCGTCGATATTTAATCTGATGTCGTCGGCCCAGAAATGGCAAACAATATTGTAGACGGCCAACATCATTAACATCGCTGCGCAAATCAGCCAATGCAGGGTCAAGCGTTCGTTGTTTTCGGGTGATAAAGCCATGCCAATTTAAAAATATTTGTTCCTATAGTCGCGCAGAATAACAACGAACGCGACAAAATCGTAAAATCCGTGAATCACAACCGGTGTCGTTAAATTCCGTTCGCCGCCGTAATCCAGGCTCACCCCCAGATATAAACCCATTAGCATGGCCAACAAGGCATAAAGCGGCGTTACCGCATGCACCAACGCAAAGATGGCGTTACTGATCAGTAATCCGGCAGTAATACCGGTGATATTTTCCAGCCAGGGCTGCAAGACGCCGCGGAATAATATCTCTTCCGAAAAGCCGGCGATGGCCGCTAGAATCAGCAAATCCGTCCAATGGCGGCGGTAAAGCCTCGCGCCCAACGTCTCCAGCAACAAGGTTCTGATTTGTTGCAGCGGCGTATAGGGCAGTTGTTGCATTGCAAAAAACAGCAACAACAGAGGCAAAGTTAACAATACGCCGTTTGTCAAAGCCTGTTCATCGAAGATTAAATATGCAAAAGGATCAACTCCGGAAAGCCAACCAATCAGCATCGCCAATAAGACAAGCGCCGCTTCAAAATAACAAGCGACGCGAAAAAAATTATCGGGCTTCGGAACTGAGTTCGGCATTTGGGTCAATAATCGGGTGAAAGCAAACTGAAAATTTTATCGAAAAACCGTTAAAATTGGCAGGATTAGTCTTCCGGAGTTTTTCCCGATGTTATGTTTTATCTACAAAAGTTCGAAAAAAGACGAACTTTACCTTTATCTCGACAAGAAAGATGATTTTTCCGCAATCCCGGAAGACCTATTTAAGAGCCTGGGGCGCCTGCAATTTGTCATGGAATTGCAACTTTCGCCACAACGTAAACTTGCCAGGGAGGACGTATCCAAAGTGATGGCAAGCCTCGAAAACAGGGGTTTTTTTGTACAACTACCTCCTTTGCCGATACCGTCTGAACTGGTCGCTCGCAATCACCGGCTGCACTAAAGAAGCGCCTTCGAGATAAACCGTGCTACCATACCGACAAGAAAGCGTTTAATTGCTCATTGTTAATTTAGCCACATCGGGATACGCAACACATGTCTGAGAATCCACAAGTTTACGAAGACGCTAAGTCGAAAGGCATACTCTGGGGTTTTGGCACACTGGTAGGCGTTGTTGCTATTGTCATGTTGATATTGGGCGAATGGTGGAGCCGCGAGCCAAGTCAGTTCAATGTTCAAGATGAAGCCGTCGAACGCATGAATGTCACCCATACCGATCAAATGCCGATCGGTTACGTTTATGCGAATACTTTGGCGCACATCGCCGATGTGATTTTGCACAAGCCCGGCGGTTATCTGACCAACGACGTCGCGCCTCCCGGCTTGTTTTGCGACAACATTCAAAGTTGGGAATACGGCGCGCTAGTCATGCTGCGCGATGCCACAACCGCGTTGCGTAACCATTTCGCCCGCGACCAATCGCAATCGGCGGAAGACCCGGACTTAGCCCAAGCGGAACCCTACTTTTACTATGAGCATAATTCCTGGGCATTGCCGTCTACCGAAGCGGAATATGAAAAAGGCGTAGAGGCGCTGCATCATTACATGACCCGTTTGCAAAACCCGACCTCGACATCCCGTCCCGCGCAGTTCCATTCCCGCGCCGACAATTTATGGCAATACACCGAGGTTGTGATTAAGCGCTTAGGTGGTTTAAATACCCGCTTAGCAGCCAGTACCGACCGTTTTTCCGGCGCAACTCACGGCGACGCATCCAACCCCATCGACATCAACATGCCGACGATCGGCCAAACCCCATGGATGGAAATCGACAACGTGTTTTACGAAGCGCGCGGCGCATGTTGGGCCTTGCTGCATATCCTGAAAGCCATCAAACATGATTTTTCGGACATTCTGCTGGACAAGCGCGCGATGAATACTCTGGACAACATGATCCAAGCATTGGAAAACGCGCTGACCCCGACCTTGAGCCCGGTAGTTTTGAACGGCGACGGTTTCGGTTTATTCGCAAACTATTCTTTAGCCATGGCCAATTACATCGCGCGCGCCAATGCCGCGGCGCTGGACTTGCGCGACGTCATGAACAGAGGCTAACATCATGCACGAGCAAATCAACGAAAACCTGAAAAAAATCGAGACTTGGAAACGCATCATCTTCATGCTGATTTATGCGGTGATAGACAGCATGGTTAAGCTGCTGTTGTGGTTGGTTGTGCTGTTACAAGTCGGCTCCGTATTGTTAACCGGCGCCACCAATCCCAACATTCTGGGCTTCGGCCGCAGTTTGTCGACCTACCATTACCACATCCTGCTGTTCTTGACCTTCAACACCGAGCAACTGCCGTTTCCGTTTTCCGATTGGAACGATACGGCCAAGTTGGAGTCCGTCGACCAGCCGTAAGTCATGCGCGACGCCCCGCGAAAAATCATCCATATCGATATGGATGCGTTTTACGCGGCGGTCGAGCAGCGCGACAATCCGAAATACCGCAACCGACCGATCGTTGTCGGCGGCAAACCCGATTCGCGCGGCGTCGTCGCTACCGCCAGTTACGAAGCCAGGCGCTACGGCATACATTCGGCGATGCCTTCTTCCCAAGCGTTCAGGCTTTGCCCGCAAGCCGTTTTCATCAAACCGCGGTTCGACGCCTATCGCGAAGCTTCGGAAACCATCCGCGCCATATTCGCCCGCTATTGCGATTGCATCGAGCCTTTATCGCTGGACGAAGCCTATCTCGATGTCAGCGAAAGCCTATTGTTCCGCGGGTCGGCAACCTTATTAGCCAAGCAAATCAAGCGGGATATTCTAAAAGAAACGCGGCTAATCGCCTCGGCCGGTATTTCTTATAATAAGTTTTTGGCCAAAATCGCCTCGGACCTGGATAAACCGGACGGCTTGCATGTCATTACACCGTGCCAGGCCGAAACTTTCGTGGAAACGCTTCCCATCGGCAAATTTCATGGCATAGGGCCCGCCACCGAAAAGAAAATGCGCGAATTAGGCATAGAAACCGGTCTTGATTTAAAGCGCATGCCGTTAATCATACTCCAGCAACATTTCGGAAAATCCGCCGCGCATTACTACGATATCGCCCGCGGCATGGACCGGCGTCCGGTCAACGGACAGAGGGAACGCAAATCGATAGGCGTTGAAACGACCTTTGCCGAGGACATAAGCGATCCGATACAGATACAACAACATTTACTGCTGTTGTTGAGGCAGGCGCTAACGAAATTAGGCGAAAAGCAGCTGACCGCCCACACCCTGACCATCAAAATCAAGTATCAAAATTTCGTACAAATCACCCGGGGACGCACCCTATCGGAAGCAATCGCCGATACGCCGAATATTGCGCTGGTCATAGCGGATTTATTGAAAAGTACGGCAATCGCCGATAGAAAAGTACGTCTGCTGGGTGTTACATTGTCGGCTTTACAACGGCAAGATCGGCAATGCACTTATCGGCAATTGGACTTATTCGATCAATATGATGCGAAAAATCAAAAGCAATTAAGCGGAATCGAACTATAATCGCAAAGATCAGCATACTCGTTTTACGATGATGTTTAACCGTTATTCATTCATTTTGCCTGTCTTTTTGGCGCTGTTGTTATCGGGCTGTGCCGGCACTGAGAAAGCGCCGCTGAACAATCCGCTCGTCCCTGATGCCGGTAACGTTAGAGCGGCAAAAGATGCTTTGCAGTTACAGGGGCAACCGTATACCTATGGCGGACAATCACCGGAGGAAGGTTTCGACTGTAGTGGTTTGGTCGTCTACGTCTATAACCAGCAAGGGACGAGGCTACCGCGCTCGGCACGTTCGCTTGCCCGGCAGCTACCGCCGATAAAGCCGGAACTACGCGAGCCGGGCGATCTACTGTTTTTTCATACCGACAAACCTTTTTCTCATGTCGGCATCTACGTAGGTAACGACAACTTCGTGCACGCGCCGAGCAGCCGCACCGGCCGGGTGATGGTTTCCAGTTTACGGCAGCCCTATTGGCGCGCGCGCTTTATCGGCGTTCGCCGGCCGACACTGAGGCAGGCTTGGTCGTCAAGTTTCCTTGATGAACATAAAGCCGAGTAATCAATCGATCGTCGGTCGACCAATCGGTTTTGACCGAGGATTTGCGCAATTTGCTCTTGTCTTTCCCTGCGCCGGCTTTGTTCGTCGGGGCTTATACCATAAGCCAGTGCGGACGCATCGTTGCCGGGCAATAGCGGAGTGGACAAACGACCTTTGCCATCGACCTGGAAATAACCGATTAAGCCGGGGATACCAGTGTCGGGCGGGAAGCCGGACAGCGGCGAGCGTTGCAAAAAACCTTTGCCGGCGTAGCCTGCAATATTTAGAAAGGCGTAATCCGTAAACGGCCGCGCCTCTTCCCGGACGATTATTCGCATGTATTCAGCGTCGATACGTTGCGCCAGCTCTTCGGCCAGCACCCGGTTGCGATGAAAAGCCTCTCACTTCAACTGATCCAGTGCATGATAAATCAGCGCCGTAGCCGGTACGGCCAGTGCAAGAAAAAATACACCCGGCCCCCAACGCAATCGCTGTAAACTCAAAGCGCTTAGCATCTTCCGACGCATGGTTAGCCGCTCATCAAACGGTAACCGGCACCGCGCAACGTCATTAAGCGTAAATTGGAGGCGGAACGGCTATCGGAATGCATGGATCGGCAAATCGCCGCGCTGGCCGACTTGGGCGTGAATGGGTTGGCGTATGAAAACTAAATTAATTGCCTTGAGCCTGTTTGCGAGCACCACCGCTGCAGTGGCATTGTATCCCGATCTACAACAAATCACTTCTGACTATCCCTCGCCCTCGATTCCGCTGACCGCGTCCCAGCAACCGGCCGGCAGCCAGCGTTCCAAGGTGGGAGTGGTGTTCGTATTGGATACGACGGGCAGCATGAGCGGCTTGATTCAAGCGGCGAAAGAGAAACATCTGGTCGATTGCTACCACGATGGCTTCGGCGCAACCTGCCCCGGAATTCGCATGGTTCTGGTCGCTTACCGGGACAGAGGCGACGCCTATGTCACTAAAGTGATCGATCTTTCCAGCGACCTCGATTCGGTTTATGCCGCGTTAATGGAATTCGAGGCCAGTGGCGGCGGTGACGGTCCGGAAAGCGTCAACCAGGCTTTACGGGAAGCAGTGGAAAACATCCAATGGAGACAGGATGGACAGGTTTATAAAACCGTGTTTCTGGTCGGCGATGCGCCGCCGCACTCCGATTACCAAGACGAGATGCAATATCCGCAGTTCCTGCAAAACGCCATCCGGCAGTGCATTGCCGTCAATACCGTGCAATGCGGCCAACAGCGGGAGACCCGGCAAACCTGGCAACAAATCGCCGCGCTTGGCAAAGGCGAATATTTCCAGGTTGATCAGGCCGGCAGCGCAGTAGCGATCGCCTCGCCGTTCGACAAACGGTTGGCTGAATTGTCGGAAAAATTGGATAAAACCCGGCTGTATTACGGTAGCGACGAGGAAAAAGCCGAAAAAAGACGAAAACAAGCGGCGACCGAAAAACTACATGCCGAAGGCGCTGTAGAATCGCGTGCGCGCCGTGCGGCCTTTAATGCCTCCGCCAGCGGTAAAGCGAATTTGATCGGCGACAGCGAACCGGTGGACGATGTCGCTTCCGGTCGTGTAGACCTGGATACGCTGGAGCAAAAAGCATTGCCGGCAACCATGCAAGCTATGTCACCCGATGAGCAGAAAATACTCATCAACGAAACCGCTCGGCAGCGCCAAGTATTGCAGCAAGAAATTACGGCACTGTCCGGAAAGCGCGACAGCTATCTAAAACAAAAGGTGAAAGAAATCGGCGGCGCAAAAGGCTCCCTAGATCAGAAACTTTATAGTGCAGTGCGCAAGCAGGCGGCTAAGAAGGGTCTGCTTTATGAGGAGGATGCGGTGAAATATTGATCCGTTGCGGCAGTTTGTCGGATATCGGCTTATAGCCGATAAAATTAGACCTCTTCGTTCTGCGGATATTCCGATGATGCGGGGATGTTATGACCGGAATGCATTTTGACGAAGATATCGAAGGCCAGCCATAAAAACAACCAGCCCGGGACTTTTTCAACCATTAACCCGCTTTTACCGATCGACCAGATACCGGCAGTTAGAAAGGTCAAAGGAATAACATGTTTGAGGTTAACGGGTAGTCCGGTGGTTTGTTTAATACGCGCGTTCAGATCGTCGATAGCGGCTATAAATTCGGGAGTTTGGCCGTAGGCATTGTCCGGACCGCTATCTAAATCGACGCTTGGTAAATGGCCAACGGATTCCACCACGATATCCAAGTCCTCCAAGAAACCGAGTATGCCGGCCATGGAATGCCGATCTTTGTCATAATGGACGACGACGCTTCCGCACTTTTGATTGAGGCGTACATTCTGTATTCCTTCCAGAGACGTTAAGCGATGGTATAGCGATTCCATTGCCTCCGGACTTCTGTTGTTCGGATGAAGTTTAAGACGGACCCTGCCGTGGATATGGCTGGCTACCTTTGCATTAGCGGTATTCGAATAGATTTTGTCGTCCATAGTCTTTCACCAACGATTCGCGAATTGTAATTATCAAAAGTTGTTAACAATTACTCAAACAAAGTAGAAAATGACTGTATCACAGTATAAAAGCGTCGGGATTTTTCTTGCCATGTGGCGCCGGTATTTTTTCGACTGTCAATAGTTGTTAACATGTCCGCCGGCCACTTTAATGACAGACGTTTGATTGCGAGGCTGTCGCCGACTTCGCGCAAACAGGGTTTATCCGGATTGCGCATCTGCCGCTTAGGCGAGACACGCTCTTCCGAATCAAAAGGAGAACACCATGAGAAACGAAGCCGACCCCATCATAGGTAATTGGTATCAACACCTGGATAAGGGCCAAGCGTTTCAAGTCGTCGCTGTGGACGAAGACGCCGGCACGGTCGAGTTACAGCACTTTGACGGCGACGTGGAAGAGATCGAGCTTGATATTTGGTACGGACTCCCGATCGATCCGATCGAAGAACCGGAGAACTGGAGCGGCGCGTTCGATGTTAGTGATATGGACGATCTAACCGGCACCGAAGCCACCGACACCGCCGTTACCGATTGGACCGAACCATTGGAAGAGATAGTCAAACCCGAGGATAGTCCTTCAGATGTGTGGGCGGAAAAAGGCGACGGCTGGGATGAAGCTTATCCGGGGGAAGAGCCCGAGGAGAATTAAGATCAACCCTGCCTCAGGACACGCTAAACCGAAACGCTCGCTCCAACCCTGTAACATTAGGCAAGTTAAGCCGGATCCGTTTCTACATTTCCAACAGCGCTTCAATCAGTTGTGTGAGTAAGCTTACTCAATGATTGCCAAAGTCTTTTAATTTTATGACGGTGTCATGCGGGTAGCGGAAAACATAAAAAAGCGGGAGTAAATGCAAAGGCTCCCGCTTTTGTCAGGCTTACTACTACCAAACGATAGTGAACACCGATTTAACGTTTTTAGTAGGATCATAGGTATAGCCCGGTAACGCGATATTGCTAAGCGTGTACGTACCAGAACCACCTTTAGCCGTTGTTTTTGTAGTGGCTGATTGCGCGACAATTCCGTATTTATTGGTTTTGCTGCTCACTGTGCCGTTAAATGCACCAGACCACGTTCCCGTTACCACCGCATTGGGAATTGCTTTTCCGTTAGCATCAACAACTTTAATCGTCATGGTTGCGCTCACGGATGTGCGTCTTTTAACTACTCTGATGCTCGCAGAGCCTGCACTCAAAGTTGCCTTGGTCGGAGGCGCCGTTACGACGATTTGAACGGTTTGAGAACCGCTTAGCATGTATTCATTGGTGACAGTCAATTTGGCCGTATAGGTACCGACTGTGGTGTAAGTATGAACCGGGTTTGACTCTGCCGATGAACTGCCATCACCAAACACCCATTGATAAGCAACTATGTTACCGTTTCCGACCGAATTGTTTGCCGAGAAGTTAACCGTCAACGCGGCCGGACCTGAGGTGGTAGAAGCCGTCAATACGGCGACAGGCGCCAATGCATCGGTGTCGCTGGTTGTTTCATAGGATCCGGTAATTTGATATTGCCCGAGACTTCCGTAGTTCGAATAACCGTAATCCGAACCTGAAGCAGCCCTGCCAGAATTACTTATTGCTAGGAAATATGTGCCGGCCGGTAGGGCTTGATTAATTGCGGCTGATAAAGAAGTTGAAGGAGCACTTGATGCGATAACGGCTCCGGCACTGTTGTACAGCGTTAATTTTGCGTCCAGATTGGGGCCGGTCGCTACGGGAGAGGCGGTTAAATTGACCGTTCCGCCTGCACTATCGAACATAAACATGTCGACATCGGACGATGTTTCTATGACGCCAAAGGTTTGAACGGTTGCAGTGCCGCCGCTACCAATATTGGTTAATGAACTTGCAGTCGTCATGGTGTTGCCGACATCGTCCGTTTTGGCAGCGATGCCGTTAGATGCCATGACGGCAATATCATCTTGTTTGTTATTGGCATTAGGGTATTCGCCTTTGCTCCATTGCGTGACATTGGCGTAATAACCGGCCCCCATAATGGGCGCCCAACTGGTGACGCCTGTGCCATGGCCTGTGTAATAGGCACTGCTTGTGTTTCCATCATGAAACAAGCCTAAGGTATGCCCCGCTTCGTGCGAAATGGCTTCAGCGATATATTTTTCGTTATTGGCTAGCGATTGTTGAAATACCCAAGCCGGTTGATAGTAGGTGTTATTGACCATGGAAACGACACCGACATAGGCGACGCCACCGCAACCGCAGTTAAAGAGGTCTGATTTAGCAATGACGACTTGGGTACCGTAGGCGGCGTCGGCCACGCTGCTTCTGATTAACGCAGCCTGTGTCGGCGGTTCCGTGGTCACATCTACGTCAAACGCCGAGTAATCTTCAGCGACTCTATTCCAAATACTGATGATATTGCGGCGCTCATTGTCATCATAATTGGATGGGTTGCCGTTTAAATCATAAGGAGCGGAAGAAATCGTGCCGGAAGACCAAGCGGTTCCTGATCCCGTGTAGCCGACAAAATTGAGATAAATGGTTTTAGATGCTCCGGGATTGCTATGCAGCTTGAAAGCATCGGCTAATTGCGCCGTTGTCGCGATCGGGATGCTTGCATTGCTTGCGGTCGCTCCAGAAGCTGAATCAGACTCTACGGTGGCTTCTTGCCGGCCGCCTTGATCCCTGACATCGACATCGATGTAAAAAAGTTGACGATTGCTGTCGATGCGGACAGTCGCGTCATTCAACAATAAATCTTTAAGTTTTTCCGGGGTTAACCCATAGTTAGCGGCAACTTTAGGTAAATCGGCCCCGATATAATCAATGGCATCCTGGCCTTGATAATTTTTCGGCAATTCAATCGAATCTGTTTTTGTTTGATTATTAGCGCTTGATGGACCAGCCGCCAGTAATTGCGGCGAAGAGCCATCGCCATTAGCGCCGGTATCGATAATTTGTTTGATTTTACCGGCTTGGTCGACTCTAACCACATAGTTTCTGCCTTGCATTGCTGACGAAACCCTATCTTGATTTTGATCGAAACCTATTCCTATTAGATCCGAAGTAGCAGCCGCTAAGGCCGTTGCGGGAAATATGCTTTCTAACACGACCAGGATGATTCCAATGGCTGCGGACTTTATTTGGATATATCGTTTCATATCGGCCTCCTTTTGAATTAACTTTGGCAAGGTACACCAACCGATCCAACCCTGCCAAAGGGAACATTATTGCTATCGCAGTTTGTTAAGTGTTTATATCAAAAAAGAGATTAATTTATGTGACGCATCTGCTACTTTTAAGCGATTGCTTGCAAACACCGGAATCGGTCGGCTTGTTAAACAACCGAAAACAAAAACTCGCTTGTAGCTCGCCTGGGTGCAGGGCGCTCGACTCAGCCGGTACTTATACGTGGGCTCCGGCCTTAACTCATCATCCGCATGTGCATGGCATCGTTGCCGGCGGTGGCTTGAAATGGTTTTATTTGCCTATGCAAAAGCTACCGAAGATCTCGCCCAACAGGTCGTCGGAACTAAATTCGCCGGTTATTTCGGACAAGCGGGTTTGGGCTTGCCTTAGGTCCTCGGCAACCAATTCGGACGCTTGATGGTTTAATTGCTCGGCTGCGTTTTCGACGGATTCTTGGGCGGCGTTCAAGGCCAGCAGGTGGCGGCGGCGGGCGATGAAGACATTAGCGATTGTTTCACCAAAACCGACGCTGTTTTTTAGGTGTTGTTTTAATAAGTCCAGGCCTTCACCGGTTTTCGCCGACAAATAAATATCGGTTCCTTGGTCATATTCGGCGATGTGCGGCGGCTGGCCGGTCAGATCGATTTTGTTAAAGATGCGGGTGACGTCGACGCCGACAGGAAGTTCTTTCAGTAATTCGCCGTTTTCGCGTTCGGTACTATCCATCAGTAACAACACTTTGTCTGCTTTTTCAATTTCAAGTTTGGCGCGGCGTATGCCTTCCAGTTCGACCACATTGTCGCTGTCGCGCAGGCCGGCGGTATCGATAATATGCAACGGCATGCCGTCGATTTGAATGCGTTCCCGCAATACGTCGCGGGTGGTACCGGCGATGTCGGTGACGATGGCGGCATCGTGGCCGGCCAGCGCGTTCAATAAACTGGATTTGCCGGCATTGGGTTTTCCCGCCAGCACTACGGTCATGCCGTCGTGCAATAATCGTCCTTGCTGGGCGGTGGCGTGTATTTGGCGTATTCTGTCCCGCAATTGCTCGATTCTGGTGGCAACCGTGCCGTCGCTGAGGAAATCGATTTCTTCGTCTACGAAGTCGATAGCCGCTTCGATGTAAACCCTCAGCTCGATCAACTCGTCGACGAGCTCGTTGATTTGTTCGGAAAACACGCCCTGCATGGATTGCTGAGCCGAACGCACGGCTTGCTCGGTGCCGCAGGTGATCAAGTCGGCGATGGCTTCGGCTTGGGCCAAATCGATCTTGTTGTTCAAGAACGCGCGTTGGCTGAATTCCCCGGGATTGGCCAATCGCGCGCCCAAATCCAGCACGCGACGAAGCAGCATGTCCAATACGACGCTGCCGCCGTGGCCGTGCAGTTCCAAGGTGTCTTCGCCGGTAAACGAGGTGGGAGCGGGAAAGTAGAGTGCTATGCCCGAATCGATGATACTCTCATTGCCGTCACGAAAATGGCAATACCGGGCGTAGCGGGGTTCGGGAAGTTTGCCGGTGATTTTACGGGATATATCGGCGGCGGCAGGCCCTGAAATGCGGATGATGCCGACACCGCCGTTGCCCGGCGGTGTGGCGATGGCGGCTACCGTGTCGCCGGAGTTCATAGGGTTTTAGTGGTGATGACGCTCGTCTTCAGCCAATACGTGTTTGGTGATATACCACTGCTGGATGATGGACAAGCTGTTGTTGCAAATCCAGTACAGCACCAAACCCGATGGGAAGAACAGGAAAAACACGGTGAAAACGATGGGGAACATTTTCATGACCTGCGCCTGCAGCGGGTCGACCGGCGCCGGGTTCAAGCCTTGTTGAATTTTCATCGTGATGCCGTAGATGATAGGCAACAGGTAGAACGGGTCTTGCGCGGATAAGTCTTGTATCCACAAGGCGAAGTCGGCTTGCCGTAGTTCGACGGTTTCGATCAGTACCCAATAAAGCGAGATGAACACCGGAATCTGCACCATGATGGGCAAGCAGCCGCCGAGCGGGTTGACCTTCTCCCGCTTGTACATGGCCATCATTTCGGTATTGAACTTCTGTCTGTCGTCGGCGTAGCGCTCTTGCAGTTCCTTCAGTTTAGGCTGAATCTTGCGCATTTTGGCCATGGACTGGAAGCTGGTTTTGGATAGCTTGAAGAACAGGGCTTTGATGAAGAAGGTTACACCCAAAATAGCCACACCCCAGTTACCAACGTAGCCATGAATTTCGTTTAACAGCCAGTAGATCGGCTTGGCGATAATGGTCAGCCAGCTATAGTCGACGGTCAATTCCAAACCAGGGACGATGGCCTCCATGACCGGTTGGATTTTGGGGCCAACGAACAGGCGTGTATTCAGCGCTTGTTCGCTACCGGCCGCAACGTTGATGTCTTGCGAATAGGTGCCGATGACGAAACGGTTATCGTTTAGAGCCTTGGTATAAAAATGGTTTTCTTGTTCCTGAGCAGGAATCCAGGCGCTGGCGAAATAATGCTGTATGAATCCGCTCCAGCCGCCTTGGGCGGCGACGTCGAGATTCTTGTCCAACATTTCGTCGAACTTGATTTTCTGAAACTTTTCTTTGTCGGTATAAAGCACGCCGCCGGAAAAGGTCCGAATGAAGGTATTATTGTTGCCGTCGCTATGTTGGACACGCATCAGCTGGTTGTATTGGCGGCCGGACCAGGCTTTGTCGCTGCGATTATTGACTTTATGTTCCACGTCAATCACATAGCTGCCGCGTTTGAAGGTAAACACTTTGGTAATGCTTAAGCCTTGGTTGTTGGTCCAGGTCAAAGGCACATTCAATTCGTCTTCGCCGTTTTGCAGTTCGAAAACGGTTTGATCGCTGTTGAACGCGGCGTGATGGTCTGGAGCGCTAGCCGAATTGCCGCTGGCAACTAGGCCACTTTGTGCAAGGAAAAGTTCTTCAGGGCTAGCGTCGAACAGGCGAACCGGCGATAAATCGCGTTCCGCGACGTCCATCCCGACCAATGCCCGTAATTTATTTACATAAGTGTTTTCTTTTTCGCGCGGATATTGCAGCAGGTCGAGATTGCGCAGCGTGCCGCCTTCGGGGTCAATTTCCAGCGCGAATACGTCGGTTCTGACTGTGATGATTTTATGTTTTGCTTCGATTTCCGTCGGTGCCTGTGTATCGCCTACGTTTTGATTTGTGGCGGGAGAAGACGCAATTTCGTTGCCGCCGGCAACCAAAGGTTTGTCCGAAACAATAGCTTGCGGTTTTGGACCATAGTCGATCTGCCATTGCTCCCATAGCATATAGGAGATCATCAGCAGTGCCATGACCAATACAAATCTTATGTTATCCATTGTTATTTACTCAATTTTTTTGGAACAGGATCGATGCCACCCTCGTGAAAAGGGTGACATTTCAATAATCGTCGAAGCGTGAGGTAGGAGCCTTTAATAGCACCGTGAAGCTGAATCGCCTCTATGCCATAACTTGAACAGCTGGGATAAAAACGGCATCTTGGCCCCAGCAAAGGACTTATTAAGTATTTGTAAATCTTGATCAGGGTTATGAGCAGGAATCGCATCGATCTACCAATTTATGCCAATGCCTTTCCAATGACTTCCTCAAAATATGCACGTCTGCGTTAGCCGCGTCGCCGCGGGCCAATACTACGATATCAATGTTGACAATCTGTGGACGTTTTAATCGAAAGCTTTCCCGTACAGTTCTTTTGATGCGATTCCTTGCGACTGCTTTTCTGATAGCTTTTTTAGCGATAGCCAATCCCAGCCGCGGGTGCGGCAGGCGATTGTTAGTCGCTAACACCGTAAAATACCTGTCAGTGGATCTTATCGGATTTGCAAAGACTTTTTTGTAATCGGCCGGCGTCCTGAGCCGAAACAGATCGGGGAAACTGAAGTCTTTGGCCGACAATTAGACAGTCAGTGAAGCGCGGCCTTTCGCTCTGCGCGCGTTGATCACTTTACGGCCGCCGGGAGTCGCCATTCTGGCACGGAAACCATGGGTTCTGACGCGTTTGATTTTGCTCGGTTGGTAGGTTCTTTTCATTAGAGATTACCTTATTAATAAAAACGGATAAAAAAGTCTGCGGATAATACGTGAGGGGGGGCTTAATGTCAATTTGGCTTAACACAAGCAAATTGATAGAAAAGGGCGTTACCCCCACAAACGCTTGCTTCAGTTTTTAGCTTAACATCAGAAACTTAAGCAGTGACTAAAAATATTCATCGGTTTTAGCGGCATGCCTATTAGCGATTGGTTGTGCGGCTACAACCGGTTAAACGCCAAAGTCGACACTTACAATAATCCCAAGGCATATTGGTTGGATCGCAATATGCCGGAGTACCAACAACCGACCGGCGGCAAGTTCCATGAAAGAAACGCCTACCGGCGGCATCGGTAGTGACGGTTAGCAGGGATTTCGGCCGGATGAGACCTATAAAAACGCGTACCTCAGCTCTAAGACAACGCGGTTTTAAGGTTTTGAATCAAGTTCGCGGGGAAATCGTTTAATTTCAGGCGATCTTTTCTTCAGTGGAGCGTCTGTGTTCTAAAATTGCCGGGCAATTTTAGAACTTGCTTAAGTCTGAACTCGCCCGCGCGGTGCGGTTTAGAGGCCTTGAGTGGCTTTAACCGCCAAACAACTGATGATCAATCAGGTCACACAGGCAATGCGAAATGAGTAAATGCACTTCCTGGATACGAGCCGTAGAGGTAGAGGGGACGCGAATCTCGATGTCCGCCTCGTTCAATACACTCGCTAGAACGCCTCCGTCCTTGCCGCTTAAGGCAATGACGGTCATATCCCGATCGTGAGCCACTTTAACCGCCTTGATGATATTGCCTGAATTTCCGCTGCTGGTATAGGCCAATAAAACATCTCCAGCTTGCCCCAGTGCGCGTATTTGTTTGGCAAAAATCTCGTCATAACTGTAATCGTTGGCGATCGATGTAATGGTCGACGTATCGGTACTTAGCGCAATCGCCGGCAAGGCCGGGCGTTCGCGCTCGAAGCGATTGAGCATTTCCGAGGAAAAGTGTTGGGCATCCCCTGCGGAGCCGCCATTGCCGCAGGTCAGTATTTTTTTGTCGTTCACCAAGGCCTCAACGATTTTTTGCGAGGCAAATTCGATCAGCTCGCACAAACTGGCCATTGAATCCTGTTTGGTTTGAATGCTGTCGGAAAAGTGGTTAATGATGCGGTCTTGTAAGCTCATAAAATCGTTAGGTTTGAAAAGCGTTTTTAATCCAATTGATGCGGTCGTCACCGGAAATAGCGACTACGTCGAAGCGAATTGCGGAATGGCTGAGTTTGTTGATTATGACATAGTGTTGCGTTGCGGCGATGATACGCACCTGTTTTTGCTTAGTGATACTGGCCAATGCGCCGCCGAATTGTTCGGATTTTCGATAACGGACTTCAACGATGACTAACACGCCGCCATCCCTCATGATCAAATCCAGTTCACCGGCCTTACACCGGAAATTGCTGCATTCCCAGCGCAAGCCTTGTTGTTGCAAATAACTTAGGGCTTTCCGCTCCGCGCTATCGCCTTTTAATAAATGAGAGGCCTTGGATTTACCGAACATTCCTACTCCGCGTAGCCGGTTGCTACCGGTACACCGCCCGTAAATTTCGCACAAACCAAATTACGCACGATCCGATTCTCGCCGTTTAATGTTAACCGTCCGGTCGCGCCATCGAACGGCTTTGTCGCCAATTGATCTAAATGCCCAAGCAAGTTGTAGGCATCGATGCCAAGTGCCACTAATCGAATCAGGGAGTCGGGAAGCCCTTGCCAACTCGTTTGTAATGCCGATTGACTTAAAGGCCCGCTGTAATAATCGTTAAACAGCCACGGCACATCGCAAAATGTGAATAACCCAAGCTCAGCATCCTGAACCGGCTTGGGCTGGCCGGAATAAATGGTCGGCATGGCATAAACGCTTAAGTCGATGCTTTGATGATATTTCAACTGCGGCGCCAGCTCTCTGGCCACTTCGTCATTCGCGCTCAGCAGCACCGCTTTAGGCGGTCCGCCGCTATAGGCGGATGAATCGACCAAGTTGGCAAAACTTTGCGCAACGTCGTGCGTTCTAGGGTCGTAACTTTGTACGCCGGCTAGAACGCCGCCGCGGCTTTGCCAGGACGAGGCTAAATAATTGCCGATGCGCTGCCCTTGGGCGGTGTTCGGTACCAATATCCAGGCACTTTGTTTACCGTCGCCCATGGCCTTGAACGCCAAAGCGTCGGCTTCGTCGATCGGACTTAAACCGAACTGATACAAGTTCGATTCGGTCAGATTTTCTATATGATTGAGCGCTAAAACCGGTACGCTTAAATCGCCATAGGATACCAAAGCCTGAATTTGCTCCTTGACCAGGGGACCGATGATGTACTGAGCGCCTTCGGATACGGCTTGTTGATATAAGCCACTGATATCGTCTTGCGCGCTATCGTAGAATTTTAAAGGTGGCCGCGGCTCGGCACCGGCCGCCAATCGGTAGGCAGCTTGCAAACCGGCTTTGACCGCATTTCCCGCCGGCGCATAGGGGCCGGATACCGGTAATAGTACCGCGACGAACTCCCGGCCTCCTTCGGCCGATTGCGCGTTATCGGCCATTACTCCCGTTTCAGGCGCTGTTAGGTAAGCCTGCAAAAAATCGGCATTAGCCGGATGCTTGGGATAATCGAGGCGCCATTGTTGAATTCGTTGATCGATATCTGTATCCGGCTGATTGCGTTGTTTAAGAATCTTGGCTAATGCGACCCAGCCGGCCAGCTCACCATCGATATCCGCTTGGGTATACAACGCGTCTTCGGGTAACGAGCCAAGCATATCGACGATGGCCGCAATATTGGCTTGCTGTTCGGCGGGTTGATCGAGTAGCTCGCCTAACTTGATTCTGGAGTTGACGCCTTGCAATACATTTCCGGTTAACCAATATGCAAACGCAAGCGACTGATAGTAAGCGATTTTGTCTGATTTCGACAACAGTGCCGGGCGAACCAGTCTGAAGCGCTGCAAAGCGTTTTCCGCATCGCCTCTGTTCAAGTCTATTTGGGCGGCCAGCAAATTGAACTCGTTGCGTTGTTCGGTCGATAGGCTGGCGAGACTAATCAAATCCAACTCGGTTTGAGCGGCGTCGGCGTCGCCGGACTTCAGCAAGGTGCCAGCGCGTAACAAATGCCGAGGTGCTTGATTATCGCTTAAGCCGTAACTTTTTATCGGAGCCGGCGCGGCCTGTTGAGTTTGGCCGGTTGCGCGATAACGAACATCATTTTTCAAGGGTTCGCTGCTGCAGGATGCTAATAGCGCTACGGCAAAAATCCAGCACATCCCTAAGCGGCGGGGCATAATGGAAAAATATATCGAATCGGACATCACATCGAAGAGCTTAAATGCATATGTTAGGGAAATTATACGTGGTTGCCACCCCAATAGGTAATTTAGCGGACTTTAGCTTTCGCGCGGTGGATATCCTAAAGCAGGTCGACCTGATTGCTGCGGAGGACACTCGTCACGTCAAACTACTGCTTCAACACTATGGTATTCATAAGCCGCTGGTTTCATTACATCAACATAACGAAGACAAAGTTTCGTCCGGCTTGGTTGAGAAAATACAAAACGGAGAATCGATTGCCTTGGTTTCGGACGCCGGTACGCCGTTGCTGAGCGATCCTGGGCTGCCCTTGGTTAAATTGGCCAGACAGCAAGGCATAGATGTTTCTCCGATTCCCGGCGCCTGCGCGCTGATAGCCGCCCTGTCGGTCTCCGGCTTGCCGGTCACACGTTTCACGTTCGAAGGGTTTTTACCCCGGACCTCATCCGTCCGAAAACGATTTTTTCAAGCAAAATTGCCGGATACCGCAACCTGGGCTTTTTACGAATCCAGCCACCGCATTCAGTCGGCGTTGGAAGACATGGCCGAGATTTTTCCGGCGAACCATGAAATTGTCATTGCCCGGGAAATCACCAAACTACATGAGACTATTGTCAAAGCGCCGTTGACCGAAGCCCTACAGAAAGTGCAAAGCGACGAAAACATGCGTAAAGGCGAGTTTGTCGTGATCGTTGCAGGAAGCAAAATCGAGCCCGAGGAAGAACTAAGCGATGAACATCTTAGGATTTTAGATTTGTTATTGAAGGAATGCTCGATGAAAACAGCCGTGTCCCTGGCAGCCGAAATCACCGGACAGCGCAAGAAGGAAATTTATCGGGCGGCACTGAGTTTGAGAAACAGACCATGACCAACTACGATCGGGTGATATCTCAAACACTGATTTCCGCGCCGAATTGAAGGCGGAAAAGATCGTGATCTCGGCGTCTGAAAATCTGCCGATTATGGCCACACCAATTTCCGACGACCGGACGGGTGAACTCAAGAATGTTTGATGACCGGTAAATTTAAACCGGTTTTGTTTTTTACCGATGTCAGGATCATTTGACCTTGTCAATTGGCGGCGATTTCCCTATTCTGTAGCGCTAATTTCTACCAGGAGTACACTATGCGCGTTGCCGAGTTAATGACCAGCAAAGTATTTACCGTTGAACCGAACGATTTGATCGATCGGGTGTTTTTTTTACTGCATTATGAAAAAATTCGCCATTTGCCGGTCGTAGAAAAAGGCAAGTTGGTAGGCATTGTGTCGGATCGTGATTTGTACAAGGCATTGGGTCCCAAAAGCAATTCCAATGCGGTTGAGGCGGGCAAGGATAATACCCAGTTGCACGTGGTTTCCCAAAGAGTAGCCCATATCATGCACCGAGGCGTTTTCACCATAGCTCCCGAAGCGATGCTGTCGGAAGCGGCCGCGTTGATGGCGGAGCACCGGATCGGCGCCTTGCCGGTCGTCGAAAACAATAAATTGGTGGGCATTCTGTCTTCCGTCGATATTTTAAGAGTTTTCGCCAAGATGGAAAGCGCGCGCGAAGAACGGGAAAGAAAAATCGCCGAAGGCCAAAACTAAAATCGATGTTTACCTATTTTCGGTCCATTTCTGCCGGGAGTTCTGTATAATCGCCGCCAGAGTTGGCCGAACAGCCGCCGCCCCTTTGTAAGGGGGGGAGGAAAGTCCGGGCTCCATAGGGCAGGGTGCCAGGTAATACCTGGGAGGCGTGAGCCTACGGAAAGTGCCGCAGAAAATATACCGCCTGATTCTACGGAATTCGGCAAGGGTGAAATGGTGCGGTAAGAGCGCACCGCGCGACTGGCAACAGGCGTGGCAGGGAAAACCCCACCCGGAGCAAGATCAAATAGAGGCGCGTACGCGCGGCCCGCGCGGCGCCTGGGTAGATTGCTTGAGCGTTCAGGTGACTGAATGCCTAGATGAATGGCTGTTCTCGACAGAACCCGGCTTACAGGCCAACTCGCATTCTTTTTGCAATTCGCAAAATTTCCCCATGACACATAAATCCGACGAATTTTATACGAGGGCCGATGAACTCATTGCCGCCGGCCGCTTTATCGATGGCAAAGGCTGGGTGCCGGCTACCAGCGGTAACTTCTCCGTCCGCCTCAGCGATGGCAACATCGCTATCACGGTTTCAGGACGCCATAAAGGCCGGCTTCAGCGCGAAGATATCATGTTGATCGACGCCGAAGGAAACTCGTTAGACGGCAAAAGACCGTCGGCCGAAACCCTGTTGCACACTTCTCTTTATCGGCGTTATCCGCCGGTTCGGGCGGTGTTGCACCCGCATTCAATCAATGCCACGCTGGTAGCGCGTTTGTTCAAAACAGAGATTGTGTTGGAAGATTACGAGTTGCTGAAGGCGCTGCCCGGTATCGATACCCATGAAACCCGTATTACGGTTCCGATATTCGCCAACGACCAAAATATTCCGCGTTTGGCTTTAGCCGTGGAAAACTATTTGGATCAGCATAAAGACATATATGCTTATATCATAGCCGGTCACGGCTTTTACACCTGGGGCGATTCCGTCTCATCCGCTCTGCGCCACCTAGAGGCGCTGGAATTTTTATTCGATTGTGAAATACGATTGAAAGGAGTAAAACAACCATGAGTGCATTAACGATTTACCCCGACAATCAACCCCAGCACGGCAGCACTAGCCAAGATTTCGACAACATTGCCGAACAGTTAAAAAGTATCGACGTACTGTTCGAACGTTGGGAACCAGGCAGCGAGTTCATTGCGGAAGGTCAGGTGCAAACCGTCACCGAGGCTTATCAAATGCATATCGATAGATTGAAGAAGCTGTTTGGTTTTCAATCGGTCGATGTCGTCAGTTTGTCGCCGAATCACCCTGACAAGGAAGCTTTAAGACAGAAATTTTTGTCCGAGCATACCCATAGCGATTTCGAAGTGCGTTTTTTCGTTGAAGGTAGCGGCCTGTTTTTTCTGCATGTAGCCGACAAGGTTTATGCGATCTTATGCGAACAAGGCGACTTGATCAGCGTGCCTTCTCACACCAAACATTGGTTTGACATGGGCGAAAGTCCGGAATTCAAATGCATACGCTTTTTCACCACCGAAGATGGCTGGATTGCCGAATATACCGGCGACCCGATAGCGGAGCAATTTCCGACTTTCGATCAATATTTGGCAAGCCTATGATCAAAGCCATCGTTACGGATATCGAAGGCACTACATCGTCTCTATCTTTTGTAAAGGATGTTCTGTTTCCTTACGCACGGGAGCGCTTGCCGGAATTTATCAGGCGGCACCGTGCCGACACGGAAATTAAGGCATTATTGGAGGATGCCCGTCGATTGGCCGGCACTGAATTGGACGACGATCAATTGACGGCGCAATTTATTGAGTGGATAGACCGCGATCAAAAGATTACGCCGCTCAAATCGTTGCAGGGTTTGATCTGGGAGACGGGTTATAAGCAAGGAGATTTTAAAGGCCATATCTACGAGGATGCCGCTCGCCAATTACAACACTGGAAGCGGGCGGGATATGCGCTTTATGTTTATTCGTCCGGATCGGTTTATGCGCAGAAACTATTGTTCGGCCATACCGATTACGGCGATTTGACGTCCTTGTTTTCGGGATATTTCGACACGCGCATAGGCGGTAAACGCGAAGAGGCTTCGTATCAGGCCATTGCCGCTGAAATTCGGCTGCCCGCCGAGCGGATTCTATTTCTGTCCGATGTGGTTGAGGAGTTAGACGCCGCGCGCACAGCGGGTTATAACACCTGTTGCTTGGTCAGGGATCAGGCCGTGAATCCTGCCGCTACCCATCGTCAAGTCAGCGATTTCTACGCCATCGCTTTTTAATTTAGTTGCGTTTTAATGAAAATCGCCATTCTTTCGCGCGACGCTACTCTGTATTCCAGCGTGCGCCTGCTAGAGGCAGCGGCTGCCCGCGGCCATCAAGCGCGGGTGCTTGATCCTACTCATTGCTACATGAACATCACGTCGCGGAAGCCGTCGATCCATTACCAAGGCGAAAATTTGTTGGGTTATGACGCGGTGATTCCCCGTATCGGTCCGTCGATTACTTTTTACGGTACCGCGGTATTGCGCCAATTTGAGGTGATGAACACCTTTTGTTTGAATAATTCCGCTGCCATCAGTCGCTCGCGGGACAAAATGGCTTCCAGCCAACTACTGGCGCGCAAAGGGATTGACTTGCCGATTACGGCCTTCGCACATAATCCCGACAATATCGAAGATCTAATTAGCGAAGTCGGCGGCGCGCCATTGGTGATTAAGCTGGTGGAAGGGTCCCAAGGCATCGGCGTAGTGCTGGCGGAAACGGACAACGCCGCACGTAGCGTCATTCAGGCGTTTATGGGCTTGAATGCCAATATCATGGCGCAGGAATTTATCAAGGAGGCCAAAGGTAGCGATATTCGTTGTTTTGTGATTGGAGACAAGGTCGTGGCGGCCATCAAGCGACAAAGCCCCGAGGGAGAGTTCCGTTCTAATTTGCATCGAGGCGGTAGCGCCAGTCTTGAACGGCTGACGCCGCTGGAGAGATCGACAGCGGCACGCGCCGCCAAAATAATGGGGCTTAACGTCTGCGGCGTCGACCTCTTGCGCTCCGAACGCGGACCGTTGGTGATGGAGGTCAATTCTTCGCCCGGTTTGGAAGGCATCGAAAAAGCGTCCGGTAAGGATATCGCCGGCTTAATGATTGAATATATCGAGAAGAATATCGCTTAGAAAATAAACGGCAAAACCGAGTATTTCGCCTGATCAGCGTCAATCACCACAGGATTCATTGCTCTACCGTCACAAATGCAAGCTTGGCAATGCCCGCATGCTGGGTGGCCGCCATGACTTCCGCCACCTTCCCGTAATTGACCGCTTCGTCTGCGTAAACATGCACCGTTAGGTCCGGATTGGCGGCTAATTCGTTTTGGAGGGTTGTTTCAAGTTCGGTCAAATCGGAGATAGGGTTTTTGTTCAGCGTGATATTGCCTTTAGCGTCTATTCCTAATTGCAGAGGCTGCTTCTCGGTGTCCGGCGTGGTAGACGCGGTCTTCGGTAGCGCCACATTCACCGATTGCGTCAATAACGGTGCGGTGACCAACAAAATGATCACCAGCACCAACATCACGTCGACCAAAGGCGTGACGTTAATGTCGCTGACCGCTTCGTCATCGTCTGCTTGCGTTTTAAATCCCATCTAGATCTCCTAGTACTGCGTAGAATTGTTGCCAAAAGCGATATGTAAAAAGCCGTCCACAAAATGTTCAAGCGACGCACGGTGATGTTTTGCTCGACGTAGAAAAAAGTTATAGGCCAAAACCGCCGGTACCGCCACGGCAATACCGACAGCCGTGGCTATCAACGCATCGCCGATGGGACCCGCAACCACATCCAAACTGGCCGAACCGGTCTTGCTGATATCTTTCAGTCCGTTCATGATGCCCATTACCGTACCGAACAAGCCGACAAAAGGAGCCGTGCTACCGATACTGGCCAGCATGGTTAGGCCGCTTTCCATGCGCTTTTGTTCCTCTTGCGTCTGTTTGCGCAGGGCTTGTTCCAATAAGTCCTGAGGCTCGCCGCGAAATCTAAGGCTGGATGAAGTAACCGGGTCTTTGTGTTCCGACAACCATGTGAAGCCGCAGACAGCGATGCGCGCTTTGGGTCCTCTGACTTTTTCCTTCGACATATTTTCGGCTTCCTTTAGATCCGGTGCGTCCCAAAATGCGGCACTATAACGTTTGTTATAGTAGTTGTTTTTGGCAAATTGCCAAATTTTGAAAAAAATTAAAGTCCAGGTAATCAGTGAAAACACGAGTAGCGTATACAAAGTGCCGTCAATTATGACAGCCGGTGAAACATGGAACGGCATTAAGGTCTCCTGATGTTAATTGCGCAAGGTAAAAACAATCGGCACGATCACCGAACTGGCCACGGGCGTATCTCCGCGTTTCGCCGGGATAAAACGCCATTTACTAACAGCTTCAATGGCTGATTCGTCAAGTATTTCATGGCCGCTGGATTGCTCTACGGTAACCGCTTCGCTCAAACCTTGTACGGATACCTTAACCCTTAATAAGACTTTGCCTTGCCATCCACGGCTTTTCGCAATCGCCGGGTAATGAGGTTTAGGGTTATGAGCGTAGTTAGCTCTGAAATTCGCTTCAGTAAAAGTTTGTGTGTTTTCGCTGGGTTTTGCCGCATTACGGCTAGACTCAGACGACGCATTAGCCGAGTTATTCGTCTGCTGCGGCTGCTCCACCGGTTCGAACGGTTTGAACGGAGCAAAATCCGGTATTTCCTGTACTACCGCGGGCGCCGGTTTTTTCTTGATCGGTTTCGGTTTGGCCTTAGCCTTCTTGATAGGAAGGGGTTTTTGTTCCGGCGGCGGGGGCGGCGGCGCAGGTTTAGGCGGTGCCTCCACGGATTTCGGTGCAGATATCGATATCATAGACACCTCCATTACCAACGGTACGGCCTCTGTGGTTTTCTCCACCGAGCGAATCAACCATGACAGCATCCAGACGTGCAAAAGAGCTACTAATATTGTTAGCAACACCAACATATCGCGAGGCCGCTCTTCGCCTAATAACGCGCTCCAAATTCGTTGCCCTATTGTTGTCATGCCCTCTACTGATTCATCTAAAGATTCGTATTTTTATGCCGCGAAGCATTTGCGCCGCCTCGAACAAAAAATTAAAAAACAGTCGTATGAAAAACTGCGTAAAAATCTTGCCATTGTAAAGGATAAATTGATTACCCGTCATACCGAATCCCAAACAAAGTATAAGATACCGACAAACGCCGAGGATTTGTTTAGCGTAAAAATCACACTGTGTGGCATAATTTCCACACTTGTCTCGTTTTACGCAGATACTCTATGTCCGCAAAACACCCAAGCCGCCCTAACGATACTTTAACCGCTTTGGCTTTTAGTGCCATTGGTGTTGTCTTCGCCGATATCGGTACCAGCCCGCTATACGCCGTCAAAGAAATTTTTCACGGCGGTTTACCTTATGACGCGTCACACATTTTAGGCGTGTTATCGCTGATTTTTTGGGCGTTGACACTGGTTGTCGCGACAAAATACGCCACTTTTATCATGCGTGCCGATAACAACGGCGAGGGTGGCATTATTGCATTGGCGGCGCTGGCCTTGAATGGCTCAAAGAATCACCCGGAGCGCAAAGCATTGGTCCTGACCTTAGGTTTACTGGGAGCGGCTCTTTTTTACGGCGACAGTATCATCACGCCGGCTATCTCAGTCCTAAGCGCATTGGAAGGCATAAAGGTTATCGCACCCCGAGCGGAAAGTTGGGTGATACCGCTCTCGGTGATCGTCCTAAGTGCATTATTCATCATGCAGACTAAAGGAACCAGGCAGGTAGGTAAATATTTCCCGGTGATTATGTGCGTCTGGTTCGCTACGCTTGCGATTCTCGGGTTGGTTAATATCTTTCATTACCCGGACGTCTTACGGGCGATTAATCCTCTTTATGCCGTTAATTTGTTATTCGAAATGGGATGGAAAGGTTTTGTCATCATGGGCGGCGTGGTGCTGGTCATAACAGGTGCGGAGATCTTGTATGCCGATATGGGAAATTTCGGCTTAAAACCGATTCGATTGGCCTGGTTCGCGTTTGTTTTTCCGGCTTTGGTGCTGAACTATTTCGGCCAGGGTGCCTTACTGATTTATAACCCCGATGCCTTATCCAATCCATTTTATTTGCTAATGCCTACCTGGCTGTGCTATCCGATGCTGATTCTGGCAACGCTAGCCACGGTAATCACCTCACAAGCCGTCATATCCGGTGCGTTCTCGGTCACTCGTCAAGCTATTCAACTAGGCTATTGCCCGCGCATGGATATTAGGCATACTTCCGATGCCGAAGCGAACCGGATCTACATTCCTTTGATCAATTGGTTATTGATGGCGTCGGTATTGATTTTGTTGTTAAGTTTCAGAACCTCGTCCGCATTGGCTTCCGCATATGGCATCGCTGTCAGCGGTACCATGATCGTCGATACCATTCTGGCATTCATCGTTATTAAAGCCCTATGGCAATGGGGCAGCGCAACCAGCACTATCTTCCTGTCGGTATTTTTATTTATCGATTTACTGTTCCTATTATCCAATAGCTTAAAAATTCCAACCGGCGGCTGGTTGCCGCTTGTGGTTGCTACCGTGCTTTTCCTAGTCATGACGACCTGGATAAGAGGCAAGGAAATGCTGGCAAAATATCTTGATGAAAAGAGGGTATTATTCGAGGAATTGCAAGAGCAATTGAAAGATAGGCCGCTTGCGATCGTACCGGGCACGGCTATTTATATGGCGCGCAGTTTACATGGGGTTCCTCAGGTTTTATTACACAATTTGGACCACAATCATGTGATGCATGAAAAAATTATTGTGCTGACCATCGTTACGAAGGAAGAACCTTATGTGGATGAAGCGCATAGAGTAAAGGTGCGTGCCTTTGGCGACGGGGGAAATTTTTTCCGGGTTAAACTCTATTTCGGCTTTCAAGAAGAACAAGATGTACGCCGCGCGCTACAGCTATGCCGTCACGAAGGCGTGGAAATCGATCAAAAAAACGTTTCGTTTTTCATCGGCAGCGAGCGCTTATCTTTTCGGCGCATGAACCCGATGCCGATCTGGCAGCGTTCTTTGTTTAGATTTTTGACTCATAATTCGGCCAGTGCCATCGCGTTTTTCAGGATTCCGGTTGAACGCGTCGTCGAATTAGGTATACGGGTTGAGCTATAGTTTAGCGATATCACTGATTCCGGCGCTTATGTTCTCTTGTTTGATATCCTCCCTGCCTGATTTCGCGGTATCCAGACTTATTTTGCACGTGAGCGGAATTCTTCGAAGGGCGGTAACCGGAGCCCTGTGATCGATGAGTCTGTTGGTTTCGCTGGCGATCGTCCTTTCTTGGCATGTTCGGATTCCACCGTTGCTTGTGATCGTGCTTTTTGGACGATTGCCAATCCTTGTGTTGGCTATAACGGCCACTATCCCAGTCGTAGCGACGCGGGTTGTGGGGAGACATATAATGTTGGTTGTAATAGATTATCGGACTTGGCTGATAATAGTAAGAGCGCACGGGATAATTGGAGTAACCGGGCGCGGCATAAGCGCCGCCGTAACTGACGTAAGATCGCTGATACCCGCCATATTGGGCACAACCTGACAAGCTTATTGCCATTAATAAAAAAATCGGCTTTAGGATTTTCACAAGCGCCCCTCGGCATACGCCAATTCAATTCGAACCGGCTTCAGCATAGTGGATTTAGACTTAATCCATCCTTAACCTCATCATTCTACGCAAAAGCCATCAGGCTCCATGATCACCGGATTGCTTAAACTGCCGATTCCCTCGATTTTGACGCATACTGTTTGTCCCGGTTTCAGATAGCCGCGCGGTGTCATTTTTACTCCGACCCCCGCCGGTGTACCGGTGCTGATCACGTCTCCCGGCTCCAAGGTCATTGCCTGACTAAGGTAGGCCACAATTTCGTAACAGTTGAACAACATCTGCCCGGTGTTGGCGTTTTGCCGCAATTCGTCGTCCACCCAAGTTTCGAGGCTTAAGCGATGCGGGTCGACGATTTCGTCGGACGTGACTATCCAGGGCCCCATCGGCCCATGGGTGTCGAACGATTTGCCCAAAGTCCAGGTAGGCGAACGGTGCTGCCAGTCGCGCACGGTGACGTCGTTGCAAATCGTATATCCGGCGATAAATTCTCGGGCGCTTTCCGCGGACACGCGCTTGCAGCGTTTGCCGATAACGATGCCTAATTCGCCTTCGTAATCGACTTTTTCCGAAATCGCCGGGCAATGTATGGCTTGGCCCGGCCCGATGACGCAGGTACTTTGTTTGGTAAAAAACATCGGATGTTCGGGCCTCTCACGTCCGGTTTCGCCGATATGATCCGCATAGTTTAAGCCTATGCCTAAAAATTTACCCGGACGCGGAATTGGCGCAACTAATCTGACCTCCGACATCGGAATGAGCGGCTGTCCGCTGTCCATCAAACCTTGCATTGCAGAGATGGCCGCTTCGCCTTTGCTTAAAAAGGCCGACATGTCGGCGGCAATGCTGCTGCCGTCCGCAATTTGCCCGTCCAATACGGAGCCGATTTTGATGGTGTTATTATGGATGAATGACGTTAACTTCATGGCATCGAAAATTTAATTTGGCGTTAATTGTTTGGGTTCAACGTATTGCTTTAAACTCCCATATCTTACATGTTACCGGAGAAAAATAATGGGGATGAAATCTTCCCGATTAGCTCGAGCGGCCTTTTGCATAGCGACAATCGGGTTTGCGTCACAAGACGCGGTTGCAGGAAAAAAGAGCAAGATCATGCGCTGCATGGGACACGAAGTGACGGTTGACTTGAATAAAGGCGAACTACCAACTGAATACGATGACGTCATTTTAGGAACTAAGCGGAACGATGTCATTTATGGGCTTGGCGGCGACGACATTATTTGCGGAGGATCCGGCAACGATATTATCTACGGCGGACCCGGTAACGATATTATCGACGGTCAAAACAAAAATGATGAAATTGACGGTGGACCGGGAGACGACACGATATATGGAGGTAACGGTAACGATATCATTTATGGTGGCCGCGAAGTTATTCTTGTAGACGAAACTAATACACCTATTCATGATGAGTACAATCAGCCTCTCACCGATAACGATGAACTATACGGCGGCAATGGCAACGACATATTGATGGGAGGCGTCGGCGGCGATGAGCTAAAGGGTGAAAATGGCAAAGACCGGCTTTACGGCGAAACGGACAGCTTTTTTGACGACGCCGGTTTGGCCGATCCATACGACAACAACGGCGACTATCTGTCCGGAGGTAATGGCAAGGATTATCTCTATGGCGGGCCGGGAGCTGACGACTTAAGCGGCGACAACGGTAACGACGAGCTATACGGTGGACCGGGTTCGGATTCCTTTTTAGGTGGCAACGGCAAAAATAGGATTCACTATGATGAAGACGATAGCACTGTCGGCAGTGGCGGCGGTAAAGATAAATGCTTCTTGAAAACTGAAGGAAACGGCGAACAAGAACTGGAATGCGAAAGCGCCCGAGAGCCGGAGCCTGAAGACCGTCGTAAAGGTCGCCGTTAAAGCCCGTCTCTCGAAAATATCTACGATACTTGCGATCTTGATTTGAAATCTTGATCGCTATAAGGTCTGTCGACGGTAAAGCCGGGCAATTTGCCGCCCGGATACCGCCGTCGCGACTTGTCGGCCTCGAATAGGCAAGGCCTCGTGATCAAATGGTCGGAAGCATGAATCCAAGAAAACGATAAGAACGAATGCATGCGAATCCTGAATCTAAAAGACGAATCCCGGCATATCGAGAAACTGGCTGAATGGCATCAACGCCAATGGGCGGCGCTGAATCCCGGCCAAACTCTCGAGCAACGCATCGCCTACATGCAAGCCTACTTAAACGAAGGTTTGGTACCGAGTACTTTCATTGCCGAAGGCCCCGAGCTGATGGGATCGGCCGCCATCATCGCCAAGGACATGGACACCAAACCGGATTGGACGCCTTGGTTAGCCAGTGTATTTGTTGCGCCGAAGTACCGCAACCGAGGGGTCGGCAGCCGCTTGGTTGAACACGTCATGCAACAAGCCCAAGATGCCGGCATAGACAGACTTTTCCTTTTTACGCCGGATAGGGTGTCTTTTTATCAGAGATTAGGCTGGACCATGCTTGCCGAAGAAGCTTATCGCGGCCATACCGTGACGGTGATGACGGCCGATCTTCTTGATACGTCATTTCGAGCATATCCCGCCACCTGACGCTCGGCAAATGAATCGCAAAAGTGCCTTACCTATAGATAGACACTCATAACGGTTGCTAACCGATTCAATAACCTCGTTTACGTAAACGTCGATTGACTTGCCAGTGGTAGAATTTTGCCAATAACGGCCGAATCAGCGGCAAGCCGATCAGCCAGGCGACGGGCTTTAAGCGCGGCACCCTGCGCATCAGCAAAATATAAGCATCCAATTCCGAAACAATGCGGCCGTCGGCATCGCGTACATGCAGCTCGGCCAAGGCCTGCTTAGGATCGATTCCCTGCTCGCGCAAATGTTCGTCCTGTCCTGTGATATCGAACCAACAAACCTCTTTTCCAGCAGCATCCCCTAATAGTTTTTCGTAGACCTCCCGGTCGCGCCTACATTTGGGACAGGCCGCATCGTAATAGACGGTCAATCGCGGCGTATCGCCTTCGTGCGTCGAGTTTACGATGGGATTTTCCGACATTTTTACACGACCAAGCGTTCGAAAAGCGGCATCCAATCGGCGAAGGACGCGACATAGTTATAGCCGCAGACAGTCTCCAATTCCCTATCCTCGACGATGCCGTAGATTTGTTTGGCTTGTTGATAGGTTTCGTCCGCCGGTCCATAGGGGTTGAAGCACATCTCGCCGGCCTCCAGAAAAATATAATCGCAGATGAACAAGGTATCCCGGTAGATGTAAAAGGTGAATCCGGGGGTGTGTCCGCCGACATGATGGGCTTCGATGTTATAAGCCGAAAAGTCTTCGCTAAAACGGCGGTCGATGTCGAATAACGCGACTAGCCGATGCTTGGCATCCAGTTCGTGCAGCCAGACTTCCGCATCCCAAATCCGCCGGTATTGATTGCAAGCGCCGAGAAAATGGCGGTGCGTGAATAAAATGGCATCGACCGGCGTCAAATCACGATTGAACGCCGAAGGCGCATCTATCCATACGGCGCCGGCAGCGGTTTCGACTCGATACGCCGCGTGTTCCAGACCCAATTTGGGTACCGATAACAATTGAGTGGTATACGAATTAACGGGGGTTGGCGTGACCCGAAAGGTTTTCTCGGCTTCGTCCCAGGCCATGAAGCGGTCGTGTTTGGCGCCGCAAAACGGACAAACATCCGGCATGTCCCCTATCATGTTGTAGCCGCATTGTAGGCAAACCCATTGTCGGGTCGCTTCCGGCGTGTTTGCAATGTTCATGGACGCTCCTTATGTTTCGAGTTGAGCGAATGGCGGTTTGAATGGTGTTAACCCGGCCCAAGCATGCGTTCGGGACGAACGATCGCGTCATACGTTTCGGCACTGACCAGCCCGCTGGCAATGGCCGCTTCCCTGAGCGTGCTGCGGTTTTGCAATGCCGAGTTGGCAATCTTTGCCGCGGCGTCGTAACCGACATGCGGCGCCAGCGCGGTAGCCAGCATCAAAGATTGCTGCATCAATTCGGCGATGCGGTCATTGTTAGCTTCAATACCGCTTACACAATAATCGGTAAAACTGACGGCGGCATCGCTTAGCAAGCTAATGGACTGCAGCACGTTATAAACGATAACCGGCTTGAACACATTGAGTTCCAGTTGGCCCTGCGCGCCGGCCAAGGTGACGGTGCAGTGGTTGCCGATCACCTGCGCGCAAACCATGGTCAGCGCCTCGCACTGGGTGGGATTGACCTTGCCGGGCATGATAGACGAGCCGGGCTCGTTCGCCGGAAGGCGCAACTCGCCCAACCCCGACCGGGGCCCCGAGCCCAGCAAGCGGATATCGTTGGCGATTTTATTCAGGCTGACCGCGATGCAATTGAGTATCCCGGACATTTCCACCAAGGCATCGTGGCTGGCGATGGCTTCGAACTTGTTCTCGGCGCAACGGAAAGGTAGGCCGGTAAAACGCGATACCTCGCGCACAAAGGCTTCGGCAAAACCGGTTTTGGCGTTAAGTCCGGTGCCGACTGCCGTGCCGCCCTGGGCGAGCGGATAAAGCCTTTGCAAGCCGTCATGAATCCGGTCGATGCTAAACCGCACTTGGGTCACATAAGCGGAGAACTCCTGACCTAAGGTCAAAGGCGTGGCGTCTTGCAAGTGGGTGCGGCCGATCTTGATGATGTCTTGAAATATACGGGACTTTTGCAGCAAGGTTCGGTGCAAATGCCGCAATGCCGGAATCAAACGGTGATTTAACTGTTCGACCGCAGCGATATGCATTGCAGTCGGGAACACGTCGTTGCTCGATTGGCCGCGATTGCAATGATCGTTAGGATGTACAGGCGATTTGGAGCCGAGCTCGCCGCCGAGGCGTTCGCTGGCCAGGTTGGCGATCACCTCATTCGCGTTCATATTGGATTGAGTACCGGAACCGGTCTGCCATATGAACAGAGGAAACTGGTCGTCCATGTCTCCTGAGATCACTGAAACCGCGGCCTCGGCAAGCGCATGACCTATAGTAGCATCGAGATTGTCCACACTGATATTGGCAAGCGCCGCGCAATGCTTGACGATGCCCAAGGCCCTGATCATCGGCCTCGGTAATGTCTCGCTGCCGATATTGAAGTGAACTAAAGCGCGTTGCGTTTGCGCGCCCCAATATTTATCGGCGGGCACGTGGACTTCGCCCATGGAGTCGGTTTCTATGCGGAACGTGACGGATTCCTGTCGCATCTGGCTATCCTTTTCTGCGAGGTTTCAGTCGCCGGGTTTTCTCAGCATCTTGCGCACTTCGCCGACGTGGGCTTCCTCCAGCGCGCACATGCTGCGTGCGTATTCTTCGAGCATGACATTGTGACCCGCGACCAAGTCGAGCAAACGGTAGTATTCGCCCAAAGCCTGGGTTTCATGCTCCAAGGATTCGCGCAGGATATCGCCGATATCGTGACGGTAGGTTTCCAGCAAGGGGCCGATGCCCAAGGACGGATGGCCGCCCAGTTGGGTGATCATCTCGCCGGCCTGGTTGGCATGCGCCAAGGATTCGGTGGCTTGGCCCCGCATCCAGCTCACGATGGGAATGCGGTTGTAGCCGAATACCATCAGCGCATAGTGCGTATAGCGGACGACACCGGCCAATTCGGCTTCCAATATCTTGTTCAAGATGCCGATGACGGCCTCGTTGTCGACTTCATGACTCGCCATGATACCCCCCTTTTCTTTGGGAAAGAACGACTGCCGCAACGAGGCTACTCAATGAGCAAGAACGCGCGTCAGTGGCAGGAAGACTCTGTTTCAACTAAAAAGTTGCGTCAAAAAAATGGATTTGTAATTTGCTTGGGATCGTGTGCCGGCATAATTTAGATCGGCATGGAATCTTATGAGGTCAATTTGGTCGATGGTTTTACCGGCGCGCTTCAATCCAAGGAGGCAACCATGTCAGAAAAAAATCCGCTTGGTGCTCTAAAACCGCTCGGTTTTGCTTCATTATCCTTCTACGCGCTTGCGGCAATCGAGGAAATGGGGCTTGCAGCCGCCTCGCGCTTACCCTTTTCGATCAAACTGTTGCTGGAGGCGGCGCTACGCCATTACGACGGCCGCGCGATCACGCTTGACGACGTGGCTTGCATCGCCAACTGGCAAGCAAACGGCGCCCGCCATGAAATTCCGTTTAAACCGGCGCGCGTGCTGTTGCAGGATTTTACCGGAGTGCCTTCTTTGGTCGATTTGGCGGCCATGCGCGATGCGATAACGGATTTCGGTGGCGATCCCCTCAAAATCAATCCGCTGATTCCGTGCGATTTGGTAATCGACCATTCGGTGCAAGTCGATTATTACGGAACGAAGGTGGCCTTGCCGATGAACGAAAAATTGGATTTTCAAAGAAACGAAGAGCGGTACCGATTTTTAAAGTGGGGCCAAACCGCGTTCGAAAATCTGCGGGTGGTGCCGCCGGCCACCGGCATCGTACACCAAGTGAATCTTGAATATTTGGCCAAGGTGGTTTTTTGCAACCAGTCCACTCGGATTTGCTACCCGGATAGCTGCGTCGGCACCGATTCGCATACCCCGATGATCAACGGCCTAGGGGTATTGGGCTGGGGCGTCGGCGGCATCGAAGCGGAAGCCGTCATGCTCGATCAAGCGATCGATATGCTGTTGCCGGACGTGGTCGGCATCAAGCTGGTTGGAGCGCTTCCGCCGGGGGTAACCGCGACGGATTTGGTTCTAAGAATTACCGAGTTGTGCCGGCAACTGGGCGTGGTCGGTAAATTCGTGGAATTTTTCGGGCCGGGTTTATCGGCGATCAGCGTGCCGGATAGAGCGACGATCGCCAATATGGCGCCGGAACAGGGCGCGACGGTCAGCTATTTTCCGATCGACGCCGAAACCCTGGCCTATATGCGCCTGACCGGCCGCGGCGAGGAACAAGTCGAGCTCACCGAACGTTATAGCAAACGGCAAGGTTTGTTTCGCACCGATACGATGCCGGACCCCGAATTCAGCGAAGTGCTTGAACTCGATTTAGCGAATATCGAGCCGGCTCTGGCAGGCCCCAAACGTCCGCAAGACCGCGTTAGATTGAGCCAGGTCGGGCCGACTTTTAGGCGGATGCTGACAGCGCCGGCCGGCAATCACGGCGTGGGGCTTACCGAAAGCGAACTCGACCGCCAAGGCGTCGTCAGCCAGAAGGGCAGCACGGAAACGCTAGGCCATGGCGCGGTCGTGATTGCCGCGATCACGTCCTGTACCAACACCAGCAATCCGCAGGTCATGCTGGCGGCCGGTTTATTGGCTAGAAACGCCGTGCGTAAAGGTCTTAAAGTCAAAAACTATGTCAAAACCTCGCTGGCTCCCGGTTCGACCGTGGTCACCGAGTACTTGAAAGCATCCGGTTTGCTGGCCTACTTGGAACAGCTGGGATTCAATCTGGTCGGCTACGGTTGCACGACCTGTATCGGCAACTCGGGACCGTTGGACGAGGCCGTTGAAAAAGCCATCGTGGACAAGCAACTGGTAGCCGCGGCGGTACTTTCGGGCAACCGGAACTTCGAAGGCCGGGTACATCCTTTGACCAAAATCAATTATCTGGCTTCACCGCCGCTGGTCGTCGCCTATGCATTGGCCGGCAGCATGGCATTGGACATGACGCGCCAGCCCATCGGTACCGGTTCTGATGGCCAAGCCGTTTACTTAAAAGAGATCTGGCCGACGAATCAGGAAATTACCGACACGATCAGACGGTGCTTGACGCCCGAGATATTCGAACAGCGTTACGCCGATGTGTTTGCCGGTAGCGAGGATTGGCAAAAAATCGACGTGAGTCCCTCGCCGCTTTATCCGTGGAATCCGGAATCCACCTATATTCGTAAACCGCCGTTTTTCGCCGGATTGAGCCTCGCAAACCAAACGATCGGTCCGATTACGGGACTTAGGGTATTGGGGATGTTCGGCGACTCGATAACGACGGATCATATTTCGCCGGCCGGGCAAATCGACGAGCAATCGCCGGCCGCCGCTTATTTGTTACAGCACGGCATAGAACGCAAGGATTGGAATAGTTACGGTTCCCGGCGCGGCAACGATGAGGTGATGAGCCGCGGCACTTTCGGCAATATCAGCATCCGGAATAGCTTAGTGCCGGACACCGAGGGCAATATGACCGTCCATCATCCAAGCGGCGACAGGATGAGTTTTTTCGATGCGGCGATGCGTTACGAACAGGCCGGTATTCCGTTATGCATACTGGCCGGCCGGGATTACGGTTCCGGGTCGTCGCGCGATTGGGCGGCAAAAGGGCCTTACTTGCTCGGAGTTAAAGTCGTTATCGCCCAAAGTTACGAACGCATCCACCGCAGCAATCTGATAGGCATGGGCATACTGCCGTTACAGTTCATGGCCGGCGAATCGGCGCTTAGCCTGAATTTAACCGGCACCGAAACCTACTCGATCACGCTGACCGACTCGCTGCGCCCCCGTCAGCAAATCGAGGTCGTAGCGAGCTCGGAAAAGGCATCGATTACATTTAAGACGCTATGCCGCATCGAAACGCCGGTCGAAATCGAATATTATCGGGACGGCGGCATATTGCGTCACGTGCTGAAAAAATTATTGAAGCCTTCGGCCTGACCCACTCTTAGGCCCGTATCCTCATTCCAGCGCGATGGTGCCGGAAATGGTGTGGTTGACGTCGGCGTCCGAAAGCTCCAACGTCATTTTAACATTCAGCGTCTCGGAACCCTTCAGCTTGCCGGATTCGATGGCCTTATAAACCGCGTGTTCGATCTCGCGTTGGGAGCTTAGCCCTACCGTTTTCAGGTATTTGCGGATTTCCATGTTGAAAGTGTCTTCGTTCATGACGGTATCCTCCGGATAGTATTGATAGAAAAAAACGTCGCGCCGGCTTACGCCGCCTTGATGATATGCGAAAAAAGCGTTTGTGCAATTCCTTAGGATTTGGCCAAAAACCACTTCCCGTTTTGCCGGTGCGAACCCTGGGGCATACCGAATGAGGAACGCCGTGAACCCTTCCATGGGGGCTTGACGGCAGCGTCCTTGCCGCCGACATCCTCACTCGGTACGTCCCCAGTGACTATTGCCGTATCGGGAAGTTTTTTGGACGATATCCTTACCGGATTCGCGGCACAAACAGCTGGATTAACCGCGGCGCGATTTAGTTCCGCGTATTAAGCGCCATCAATGGCACGATCTACGCTTCCGACCAGTTCGACGAGTTCGTCGGAAACCCGCACCGGATAAACCGGAGCCTTGTCGAGCGTTTTGAACGGCGGCGCCAAGCTTTGCAGTTGCGTTTTTGTATATTGCCTGATCGTTTCTAGCGACGGGTGCGGCGCGCAAATCCGGCCGCCCTGCATGACCGTCTCGAGTAAAGGCCGTCCGCCGCAGGCGGCATCTGCCAAGGTCAGGGTATCGCCCGACATGAAACCGTCCTTATCGTAATGCCGATAAACTCGTTTGCGTCCCGGCCAGGTGGCTTTGCCTTCCGAGCGCTTCCGGCGGGCGGTGCCGGCGTATTCCTGCAGTTTATAAACACAATCCAGATAGGGACGGTCGGCGGAAGTGGTCATGCGCGTGCCGATGCCGAACGCGTCGATCGGTGCGTTCAGTTCCAACAGTGCCTGCAGCTTGTATTCATCGATATCGCCGCTGGCAAAAATCGCGGTATCGCTCAGGCCGCCGGCGTCCAGAATTTTTCTGACGCGGCGGGCGTGTTCCGCCAAATCGCCGCTGTCCAGGCGCACGGCCTTTATCTTGATGCCCCGCGCCTTTAACGACGGCGCCAGATCGACGACCTTGCGGGCACCGGCCTCGGTATCGTAGGTATCGATCAGCAACACCACATTGTCGGGGTTCGCCAGCGCGAAATCCTCGAAAGCCAGGCTTTCGCTGGTATGCGCCTGAATGTAGGAATGCGCCATCGTGCCGAATAGGGGAATATCGAAATAGCGGCCGGCGCTGACTGTCGCCGAACCGGCGAAGCCGGCCAGATAACTGGCCCGTGCTGCCAGCAGTCCCGCTTCGCCGCCGTGGGCGCGACGCATGCCGAAGTCGACTAAGGCCTTATCCGGCGCGATCAATACCGAACGGACGGCTTTGGAAGCAATCATGGTCTGAAAATGCAACAGATTGATGATCCGGCTTTCGACTAATTGAGCTTCGGGCATCGGTGCGGTAACGCGGAGTATCGGCTCATCGGGAAAAAAAACAGTTCCTTCCGGCATGGCATGTACCTCGCCCGTGAATTTCAATGCCGCGAGATATTCCAGAAAATCGGGCTTGAATCGGCCGCCGGCCTTGAGCCAATCCAGTTCCGATTTTGTCAATTGAACGTGTTCGAGAAAATTCAGCACCTGTTCAAGGCCTGCCGCCAGCAAAAAGCTACGGTTCTCAGGGAGTTTCCGCACGAAGAATTCAAATACGGCCGTGTCTTGCATGCCGGTTTCGAAGCCTGCTTGCAGCATGGTCAACTGATATAAATCGGTTAACAGGACTTCATTTGAAATCATAGTATGCTATCCAGGTTCAACGGTTCCGCGCCATGGGCCAGCATCGTACGCACGGCATTTTCGCCGTCTGTTGGATTTAGGTTGACTGCGCGCACTGCGTCCTCCAATAAAAACACCCGATACTGCAAATGCAGCGCGGAAAGCACCGTTTGTAACACACAGTAATCGGTTGCGATACCGCAAACGAACAAACGGTTCACGCCGGCATGTTTCAGATCGGCGTGCAAACCCGTCCCGGCAAATACCGAATAACCGTTGTCAGCCGCTTCGACGCCTTTTGAAACGATACGACAACCCTCCGGCAGCTGTAACGCAGCCGAAAACTGAGCGCCGGAGGAACCGGCAACGCAGTGTTCAGGCCATGGCCCGCCTTGACTAAGGAAAGAGCAATGATCGGTCGGGTGCCAGTCTCGGGAAGCGTAAACGGGAAGTTTGCGGCACCGGAATTTTGCTATGTAAGCATTGATCACCGGAATTACCCGGTCGGCGCCGGGGACGGCCAACGAACCGCCCGGCAGAAAATCGTTCTGTAGGTCGACAACTAACAGCGCATCACCCAACTTCAATTTCAACCGACGCGTCATCGGTGCTTACCTCATTGATCCAGTTTCGCCATGTTAACCGATCTTTTCGGTCGTGTGTCGGCAGCCCGACGAATCCAGTCAATCGGACGCCGATAGGCTGCACGCGGTTGGCGGTTCTAAGGCCTTCGTCAACGGACTTCCCCGTCGCTACTTTGAGCGACATTTACAGCACTCAATTTGATTTGAGCGATCGGATGAACTTATCGCCATCACTGCTACACTAATTTGCCGACGGATTGATTGTTCGGTAACTTTGGATTAGGCAATCATATGATCATGATTAAAAAAGGTCTGGATTTACCAATAACCGGCGGGCCGGAACAGCTTATCAGCCCCGCTAAAGCTACCGGCGAAGTCGCTCTGCACGGCGCCGATTATCCGGGATTGAGACCGGCCATGGCGGTCAAGGAATCGGATACGGTCGTCAAAGGCCAGTTGCTGTTTAGCGATAAAAACCTGCCGGACGTCTGTTTCACCGCGCCCGGGGCGGGCCGGATCAAGGCCATTCATCGCGGCGAGCGGCGCAAATTGCTTTCGGTGGTCATCGAACTTGACGGTGACGAAGAAACGGCTTTCGATGCCTACTCCAACGAACGATTAGCGGAACTGACACCGGATCAAATCAAAGGCCAATTGTTGAAATCCGGCCTATGGACGGCGCTCAGGGCCAGGCCTTTCAATAAAGTCGCCGATCCGGGTGCTAGTCCGAATTCGATTTTTATTACGGCGATGGACAGCAATCCGCTGGCGCCGGCCATGGCTCCGATACTCAGCGGCCAGGAACAGGCGTTGGAGCAGGGCCTTCGCCTGTTGACCAAGTTGACCGCGGGCAGTTTGTATCTATGCAAGTCGCCGGCGACCACCTTGCCATCCCATGTAGCGATCTCCAATCTGAAGATTGTTAATTTTATCGGTCCTCATCCGGCCGGCAATCCGGGTACGCATATTCATTTTCTCGATCCGGTAAGTCGCGGCAAAACGGTTTGGCATATCGGTCTGCAGGACGTGATCGCGATGGGTAAGTTATTCACGACCGGCCGCTATCCGGTCGATCGCGTCGTCTCGCTGGCCGGCCCATCGGTAATGAAGCCGCGCTTGCTGAAAACCCGCCTGGGAGCGAATCTGAACGAATTAGTCGCCGGCGAACTGGCGCTCGGCGAGCATCGCGTCATTTCCGGTTCGGTATTATCGGGGTTTCACGCGCGTGAGCAGACCGCTTATTTAGGCCGATATCATCAGCAGGTTTCGGTGTTGCCGGAAGACCGCCGTCGCGAATTCCTGAATTGGCTTAAGCCCGGACTGAATAAATTTTCGCTGAAACGCACCGTTTTATCTCGCTTCCTGCCCTGGCGGACTTTCGAATTTACCACCGCCACCAACGGCGAAACCAGACCCATCATTCCATGCGGCAATTACGAGCGCGTCATGCCGCTGGACATCATGCCGCTATTTTTGATCAGGGCTTTGGCTGTGCAGGATATAGAGGAAGCGGAAAGCCTCGGCTGCCTGGAACTGGCCGAAGAAGACCTGGCCTTATGCGCCTATGTCTGCCCGTCTAAACAAGCGTTCGGCCCCATGCTGCGCCGGACCCTGGATTTGATAGAGGAAGAGATACATGGCTGAATCGCCGCATCGCAAAGACAGTGGTAAAGACCGGCGCCTAGATCGGCTGCAGCCTCTGTACGAGGCGGTTGAACGGTTTTGGTTTACGCCGGGCGAAGTAACCCGCGCCGCGCCGCATGTCCGGGACGCGATGGATCTCAAACGGATGATGATCACGGTGGTTTTTGCGCTATTACCGCCCGTGGGCATGGCGCTCTACAACACCGGATTGCAGACCAATTTGGCCTTGCAGGCGCAGGCGGCGTCTCATTTCTCCGGCTGGCGAGGACAAGTGCTGACCTGGCTCGGAACGGGCTTAAATCCCGGCAGCATTTTTGACAACGTGCTGCACGGCGCCTTGTATTTCTTTCCGGTTTATTTGGTGGCGCTGTTGGTCGGCGGCTTTTGGGAAGTTCTGTTTGCCTGCGTCCGAAAGCTAGAGGTCAACGAAGGCTTTTTGGTGACCAGCCTGCTATACGCTTTGATATTGCCGCCGTTGATTCCGTTATGGCAGGTAGCCTTGGGAATCTCGTTCGGGATCGTCATCGGTAAGGAAGTGTTCGGCGGGACGGGGATGAACATCTTGAATCCGGCGCTGGTCGCGCGTTGTTTCGTGTTCTTTTCCTATCCGCAAGACATGACCGGCGACCGGGTATGGGTGGCAGCGGACGGCTACAGCATGGCGACGCCGTTGGCGCGCATGGCTAATCCCGAGTTACCGGAAGTAACCGGTTGGCATGATGCTTTTTGGGGCTTTATTCCCGGCTCAATGGGCGAAACGTCGACATTCGCTTGTCTTATCGGCGCCGCGATATTGATCATCAGCCAGGTTGCATCATGGCGCATCATGGCGGCGGTTGCGCTCGGTATGGTCGGCACGGCGCTGGCGTTTAATTCAATAGGCAGCCAGACCAACCCCATGTTCGCGCTGACGCCGCAATGGCATTTGGTCTTGGGCGGATTTGCTTTCGGCGCCGTGTATATGGCTACCGATCCCGTTACGTCGACTCATTCTCAAGCCGGCCAATGGGTCTACGGTCTCTTGATCGGCGCCTTGACCGTGCTGGTCAGGGTGATTAATCCGGCTTTCCCCGAAGGCATTATGCTGGCCATATTATTCGCCAACATATTTGCGCCTGCCATAGACCGGGTCGTCATTAGCCTGCATATGCGTAAACGGCAGAGGAGATTAGGGATATGATCAATCCCGGTTTGCTGCGCTCTCTAAAGATTGTGCTGATCGTCAGCCTGTTTTGCTCGCTGCTGGTGTCGGCCGCGGCAATCTTATTGAATCCGCTGCAACAGGCCAATCTTCACCGATACATGATCCGGAACATTCTGATTGCGGCCGATTTGCTCCAAGCCGGGATGTCCAGCGATGTTATTTTCGAACGGCGTATACAACCCATGCTGGTTGAATTAAGCACCGGCGAAAAAGTCGATCCTTCCGTGGTCGGCCCGGGTTTTTCCCTGGAAGACTTCGATATCAAATCGTTCGTCGATGACCCGGCTTTGAGCGTTCCGGTTCGGCCCGACCTTGACGTCGCCAAAATCAGCCGTAGGCCGAAATACATGGTGGTCTATGTCGCGAACGCCCAAGGTCATCCCGATAGGCTGATTCTGCCGGTATACGGCAAGGGCTTATGGTCGACGATGTACGGTTTGTTGGCGCTGGAACGAGATTTGCGCACGGTAGCGGGCATCACGTTTTACCAACAGGGCGAAACACCGGGCTTGGGCGGTGAAATCGATAATCCCGATTGGCAAGGCAAATGGCACGGTAAAAAAGCGATCGATGCCGACGGGCGGGTTATTATCGACGTCATCAGAGGCGAGGTCGATCCTGCGGCAATCGATGCCTATCGCCAAGTCGACGGCCTGGCCGGAGCGACGTTGACCAGCAAAGGCGTCGAGAACTTATTGCATTATTGGTTAGGCAACGACGGCTTCGGTCCTTTATTGAACAGGTTGCGGCGTGAATGGCAAGCCGCTTCCGAGACGCAAGGCGGGTAGGTAGCAGATGTTCGAGCATTATCTAGGCATGTTGATACGGTCTATCTTCGTCGAGAACCTGGCATTGTCTTTTTTTCTCGGCATGTGCACCTTTATAGCGGTCTCCAAACAGCTTACTACCGCGGTCGGTTTGGGTTTTGCGGTGATTGCCGTGCAAACGCTGACGGTACCTTTGAACAACCTGATCTACCAGCACATACTCAAAAAAGATGCCTTGGCTTGGGCCGGTCTGGGCGGCATGGACATGACGTTTCTGGGACTTTTGGCCTACATCGGCGTCATTGCCGCGACGGTACAGATCGTCGAAATGGTATTGGATAAATATGTACCGGCCCTTTATAACGCCTTGGGTATTTTCTTGCCCTTGATCACGGTGAATTGCGCGATATTGGGCGGCAGTCTGTTTATGGTGCAGCGCAATTACAATTTCCTGGAAAGCGTCGTATTCGGCTTCGGTTCCGGCAGCGGCTGGGCGCTGGCCATCGTCGGATTGGCCGGGATACGTGAACGCATGAAATATAGCAACGTGCCTCCGGCCTTGCAGGGTTTGGGCATCACCTTTATCACCGCCGGACTGATGGCAATGGCGTTTATGATTTTTTCGGGCATCGAATTATGAGAACGAAGAATCCGGCCCATCAAGTGCAGGTGATCGATGGCTGATTTGAAATTAATTTTGATCGGCATGGGCTTATTCACCGTCATCGTCGTTCTATTGGTCTTGGTCGTCGAATTTGCCCGCAGCAAACTGGTAGCCAGCGGCCGGGCACTGCTCACCGTCAACGGCGACAGCGAAAATCCCTTACAGCTCAACACCGGCGGAAAATTGCTGAATACCTTAGCCGAGCGGAATATTTTTCTTCCTTCGGCTTGCGGCGGCAGCGGCACTTGCGGGGAATGCCGAGTCGTGGTCAAAAGCGGCGGCGGCAATATCTTGGAGACCGAGCGCGCCAAGCTTTCGCGCAGGCAAATCCATGACGGCTATCGTTTGTCGTGCCAGCTAGTGGTCAAGCGCGACTTGGAAATCGAATTGCCTCCCGAACTGACCAAGGTGGAAAAATGGCAATGCACGGTCAAGTCTAATCGCGGCGTGGCGACCTTTATCAAGGAATTGGTTTTGGCCTTGCCCGAAGGCGCTCGGCTCGATTTTCGCGCCGGCGGTTATATCCTGTTGGAAGCGCCGCCTTACAAACTGAAATATACGGATTTCGATATCGAAGAACGCTTCCGTCCGGCCTGGGACCATTTCGATTTATGGCGATACCAATCGATCGTCACGGAGCCTGTCTCTTCGGCTTATTCCATGGCGAATTATCCGGACGAAAAGGGCATCATTATGCTGAACGTACGGATCAATTCGCCGCCGCCGCGGCTTCCAAACGTCCGGCCCGGCAGGGTTTCGTCGTATATTTTCAATCTGAAACCGGGGGATAAAGTCACCGTGTCAGGCCCATACGGCCAATTTTTCGCGAAAGACACCGACAATGAAATGGTGTTTGTCGGCGGCGGTTCAGGCATGGCGCCGATGCGCTCCCATATCTTCGACCAGCTCAAGCGCCTGCATTCCAAGCGCAAGATCACTTTCTGGTATGGAGCGAGAAGCCTGGGCGAAGTGTTTTACCAAGACGAATTCGACCGGCTGGCCGAAGAATGCGACAACTTCAGCTGGACGATAGGGCTATCGGACCCTCAAGCCGAGGATCATTGGCAAGGGCCGACCGGTTTTATCCACCAGATCCTTTACGACCTTTATTTGAAAGAACATCCGGCACCCGAAGATTGCGAATATTATTTGTGCGGGCCGCCGCCTATGATAGAGGCGGTTGAAAAGATGCTTTACGATCTAGGAGTCGACGCCAAGAACATCATGTTCGATAAATTCGGTTGATGACGCTTAGCGCAGCAACGGCCGCTTGATGCAGCCATTGCTGCGCGGCGGATTAGGCTGTGTGGCAGGTCGTGGCGCAATGCGGGCAACCGTTTACCAGTCTGAAACTTTGGGCTGCTTTTTTTAAGGCGCTGGCGCAACTGGCGATAGAGCCCAGATAGCGTATGGTTTCTTTAGCTGGCAATGAAGAACAATCTGCGCGGTGAACGACATGTTCTCCATTATCCTGAGCGTTGATTTCGACGTAAAACTCGGCCATGACATATACCTCTCTATTTGTTGAATGCAGGTGAAGGGCTCGCTCAACGGACAGCCGGCGCCTTGTTCATTAGTCGATAATCCAACAATTCGTATCGGTTGATGTGTTGAAAGCGACACAAATACCGGCCGAAATCCGTAATTCGCGAGCTCTAATCCTGATACAAGCAAACCGGATACCATATTAACCCTTTAATATTTAAGGAAAAATTACCATATAATCCATGCAGGATTTGCCTCGCAGATCGGATACGCCCGCATCGTATAGTTGACTTATTCATGGTTCGTCGAACCCCGCATAACATTCGGCCCGATAATCGATCAACGTTCTGACGGAAGGCAATAAGCCTCGTCGTGACGGAAATACCGCATGAATGATTTCCCTTCGCGGTGTCCAACCGGACAATAATTGCATCAAGCTGCGATCGGCCAATTGCTCCCGCACCACCAATAGCGGCAGTTGGGCCACGCCGGTTCCGGCTAAAGCCGCTGCGCGTAAGGCCATCATATCGGTCGTGATAAAGCGCGGCCGATGATGCACCGCCGTTTTCTCGCCCTTAGCGCCGTACAATTCCCAGGTAAAATTCTGCTGGGGGCGATCTCCCAAACCCAAGCTGAGCCAGTCATTTAACTCCGCCGGCGTAACGGGATAGTCGAAACGGCGGATTAAATCGGGACTCGCCACCAAACATTGTCCGCGGTCGGACAGGTACACGCATCACCAGATCGCTGTCCTGTATGGGCGGAGGACGCACGTGTATCGCAACATCGAAGCCTTCGTTCAATAAATCCACGCGCCGGTTGGTGGCTTCCAAATGAATTTTCACCCTCGAATAGCGCAGCATGAAATTGGCTAAGGATATCGTCCAAAATAACCTCCCGAGATGGCAATAGTCACTGGTGACGTACCGAGTGAGGATGTCGGCGGCAAGGACGCTGCCGTCAAGCCCCCATGGAAGGGTTCACGGCGTTCCTCTTCGGTATGCCTCAGGGTTCGCACCGGCAAAACGGGAAGTTGTTTTTGGCCAAATCCTAACATGCTCCCGGCATGTGCATGGAGTAAGGTGGTGGGACAGGCCATGCGTATGGTTCCGCTAGGCTCGCTCTGCAGGGTGTCGATCGCTGCTTGGGCGGCTTCCGCTTCCACTAGCATGGCTTTACAGTGCCCGTAATAAGTCCGTCCGACTTCGGTTACGCGGAAATGGCGGGTGGATCTTTGAATTAAACGCACGCCTAAACGGTCTTCCAATAGCGCGATGCGGCGGCTTAGTTTGGACTTTGGAATGCATAAGGCCCGGCCGGTGCAAAACCGCCCTGATCGACCACTTGGACATAGTAGTAGAGATCGTTCAAATCCTGCATGGAAGCCCTGTATTTACCGTTCAGTAAATGGAACTCTGATAGCTGATTTTGTCATCTACAAGAATTTTTGTTTCGATTCTATTATCTATGCGACCTGTTTATGACAACTAGTAGGAATTTGACATGACGAAAACTATTCTCGGTATCTACAATGCGCCTGACGGCCATTGGGTGGGCGACGGATTTCCGGTACGTTCGCTCTTCTCCTATCAAAGCCACGGCAAACAACTCAGCCCGTTTTTGCTGCTGGACTACGCCGGTCCGCGCGATTTCGCGCCAAGCGCCGAGCCGCGCGGCGTCGGACCGCATCCGCATCGCGGCTTCGAGACCGTTACCATCGTCTATAAGGGCGAAGTGGCGCATCGCGATTCGACCGGCAAAGGCGGCGTGATCGGCCCGGGCGATGTGCAATGGATGACGGCGGGAGCCGGAATTCTGCATGAGGAACTGCATTCCAAAAAGTTTAGCGAGTCGGGCGGCACCTTGGAAATGGTGCAATTATGGGTAAATCTGCCGGCCAAGGACAAGATGACGCCTCCCGGCTATCAAGCCATATCCGATCGGGCGATTCCAAACGTGGCGCTGGCCGGCCATGCCGGAACCCTAAGAGTCATTGCGGGCGAATATCAAGGCCGCGCCGGACCAGCCAAGACCTTCACCCCGATGCATGTATGGGATCTGCAATTAAACCAAGACGGTATCAGTGAATTTGCGCTGCCTGAGGGCTGGAGCGTCGCCTTAGCCGTATTGCACGGGTCGGTCCGGATCAATGGCACCGCATTGGCGCGAGATGCGGAACTGGCGGTGCTGGACCGCAACGGAAAAACCCTGTCCATCGAGGCCGAAACCGCCGCGAAGGTGCTGTTATTGAGTGGCGAGCCAATTGCCGAGCCTATCGTCGGTCACGGTCCGTTCGTGATGAACAGCCGCCAGGAAATCGATCAGGCGGTGTTGGACTTCAACGGCGGCGGCTTCGGTCGGATGTAAATGCCTTACTCGTTCTTCGCGTTACGCAACGGATTCCGATACTAAGAATTTGGCCAAAAACCACTTCCCGTTTTGCCGGTGCGAACCCTGGGGCATACCGAATGAGAAACGCCGTGAACCCTTCCATGAGAGCTTGACGGCAGCGTCCTTGCTGCCGACATCCTCACTCGGTACGTCCCCAGCGACTATTGCCATATCGGGAAGTTATTTTGGACGATATCCTAAGCTTACGGTTATAAAAGAACACCGGCTCAAGCCGGTGTTCGCTTGGAGACGACCAACTATCGGGGTTCGTTAACTGTCTGTTCGAGTTCTTCGTGGCTCATATGCCTCACGTCTTTTCCTTTGACCATGTAAATGACGTGTTCACAGACATTGCAAGAGTGATCGCCTATGCGTTCAAGCGCGCGAGCGGTCCAGAGCATATCCAGGGCGCGAGAGATATTGCGCGGATCTTCCATCATCTGCGTGATTAACTGCCGGGTGATACTGGTGTATTCGCGGTCAACTTTATTATCTTGAGCGGTGATCGAAACCACTTCTTCGGTGTCGGTGCGCGCATAGGCATCTAAAGCCCCGTTCAGCATGTCTTTCACCAATTCCAATAAATGCTCGATTTCATAATATTTGTCCTGATAGAAATCGGTGCCTTCCAAACGCATGGTCATTTTGGCGATGCGCGCAGCCTCGTCGCCGATTCGTTCCAAATCGGTGATGATCTTGATGGTCGCGATCAGCATCCTCAAGTCGAACGCCGCAGGTTGGCGCTTGGCCATGATTTCCGTGCATTCCTGATCGATGTCCTTTTCCAAACTATTGATCAGATGATCTTGCTGGACGACTTTTTCGGCGATCTCCATGTCGCAACTCATAAAGGCGTTGGTGGCCAGATCCAGTTGTTGTTCGACTAAGCCGCCCATGGTCAGCACCTTGTTGCGGATGTCTTCCAATTCAATGTTGAATTGGCGCGAAATATGTTGAGTAATACCTGCTTTGTCCATGACTGCTCTCCTAACCGTAGCGGCCGGTAATATAATCTTCGGTCTGTTTTTTTGCTGGGTTGGTGAACAATTCGCTGGTTTCACCAAATTCGATCAATTCACCCATGTACATAAAGGCGGTATAGTCGGATACCCTGGCCGCCTGCTGCATGTTGTGCGTAACGATAACGATGGTATATTTTTCTTTTAGTTCGTCTATCAATTCTTCGATCTTCAAGGTGGAAATCGGATCTAATGCGGATGCCGGTTCATCCAATAAAATCACTTCCGGTTCGATCGCCACGGCTCTGGCGATTACCAGCCGTTGCTGCTGGCCGCCCGACAACCCAAGCGCGTTATCATCCAAGCGATCTTTTACCTCGTCCCACAACGCCGAACCGCGTAGGGACTTTTCGACGATTTCGTCCAAAATCCGTCTATCGTTAATGCCTTGTATGCGCAAGCCGTAGGCGACGTTTTCGTATATGCTTTTCGGGAAAGGATTGGGTTTTTGAAACACCATACCCACCCGGCGACGCAAGGCGGCGACATCGACACCCTTGTCGTAAATATCGTCGTTACCTAACAATATTTTGCCTTCGATGGTCACGTTATCGACTAAATCGTTCATTCGATTGATGCAGCGTAACAAGGTTGATTTCCCGCAACCGCTAGGACCGATGTAAGCCGTCACCTTTTTACGGGGCATTTCCATCGTCACATCGAATAAGGCCTGCTTAGTGCTGTAAAACAGATTTAGATTCTTGACGGTAATACAAGTATCAAAGTTTTCAGTGCTTGCCTTTTCCGCTCGAGTTAGCGCGCTAATGTCAATGGCGTGAGTTTTTCGTTCGTCTGTTGTCATTATGTAAATCCAAACATGTCATATTAAAGGCGACGTTAATTTTCCAATGCGCGGTATTTTTCTCTTAGGTTGTTGCGAATAGCGATGGCGAACATATTTAAGCCGACAATAACTAATACTAACAACAATGCAGTAGCATAAACCAAAGGCCGTGCCGCTTCGACGTTCGGGCTTTGAAAACCCACATCGTATATATGAAAGCCAAGATGCATGAATTTTCTGTCCAAATGCAAATAGGGAAAGTTCCCGTCCAATGGCAAAGTTGGCGCCAGCTTTACGACGCCCACTAACATTAGCGGCGCCACTTCGCCGGCCGCACGGGCTATCGCTAGAATCAGGCCGGTCATGATGGCGGGGCTGGCCATCGGCAATACCGTGCGCCACAAGGTTTCCGCCTTGGTGGCACCTAAGGCCAGACTGCCCTCGCGAATCGATTTGGGAATACGCGACAAGCCCTCTTCGGTGGCCACGATAACGACCGGCAGCGTTAGTAAAGCCAGGGTCAAGGAAGCCCACAATAATCCCGGAGTACCAAACACAGGCGCCGGAGCCGCCTCCGGGAAAAACATCTTATCGATGTTGCTTCCGATGATATAAACAAAGAACCCCAAGCCAAATACGCCATAAACAATCGACGGCACGCCGGCCAAATTGTTGACCGCGATCCGAATGATACGCACCAATAAACCTTGGTGAGCATATTCGCGCAAATACACGGCCGCGATCACTCCAAACGGGGTGACTACGATCGCCATCAAGATCACCATTAACACCGTTCCGAAAATCGCCGGAAAAATGCCTCCCTCGGTATTGGCTTCACGCGGCTCGTCGCTAACAAAAGATGCGAAATTTTTAACGTAGTCTATCGATTTTTCGAACACGTTCATCGCGTTCGGGCGAGTCAGTTTTACAACCCGACCCAATGGCAGCGTAATTTGTTTGCCGCTGGATTCCGAAACGACAATACTGAAGCGCTTCATTTCTCTGTTGAGTTTGGCCAGTTGTTCCTGAATGCCTTTATATTGTTGTTCGTAATCCGCTTTTTGTACGGCAAATTCCTGCGCCTTGGTATCGTTCCATTGGTTTTTCAGCTCCAAAGCCCTTTGTTTCAGGCGTAAACGTTCCAACTGATAGTTGATGGCGCCGATATCTTTGTCTTGTAGCCGCTCGATTTCATCAAACAACTCCAATACTTTCGCCAGCTTTTCCTGCGCCACTGCCCAGGCTTGCTCGCCTTCGGCAATGATTTGCCCATTCTCTTTAACCGCGCTCAAGCGTCCGTAAAAGTTGCCCCATTCCCGGCGCTCGACGACAATCAAATCTTCCGGCATGCTTTTTTGCTGAATGTATTGATCCTGAATCCAACGAAAATCGCCGCCCAGCACGTCGCGGTTGCCGGTTTTGACCAGAAATTGAACTAAATACTCCGCATTATTCAATACTTCGTATCCGGCCGCATGCGCTTGCGCTTCGGGCAACAAAGATTCATCAACTTCTTCGCCGATAATCACACTCTTTTGACCATTGTTGTCTTGGTAATGATATTCGACAATATCGGACGGCCAAAAATGGCCTAAGCCACGGACCGCAATCAATAGTAACAAACCGAGTACCAATATCAGATTGATGCTGACCGCGCCGGCAGTCATCCAGATCCATGGCAAACCGCTCTTAAACCAAGTTTTAATCATAACGAACTGTATTTTTGTCTCAGATTCTGACGAATCAATTCCGCGAACGAATTGACGATGAAAGTAAACATAAACAATACTAAAGCGGCTAAAAACAATACGCGATAGTGTGTACTGCCCACTTCAGACTCCGGCATTTCAACAGCGATATTCGCAGCCAAGGTGCGTAGACCCTGAAAAATGCTAATGTCCATGACGGGCGTGTTTCCGGTAGCCATCAACACGATCATGGTTTCGCCGACAGCCCGGCCCAGACCGATCATTACCGCCGAGAAAATGCCGGGGCTGGCAGTCAAAATCACGACTTTGGATAAAGTCTGCCAAGCCGTCGCACCAAGCGCCAAAGAGCCGTTAGTCAAATGTTTGGGCACACTGAAAATGGCGTCTTCGGCAATAGAAAACACCATCGGAATCACCGCAAATCCCATCGCGAAGCCAACCACGAGGGTATTTCGCTGGTCGTAGCCGATACCGTACTCGGTCCGCATCCAAGTGCGCAAATCCCCTCCGAAAAACCACAGATCTACGTAAGGACCCACGGCAAACGCCAGCCAGCTGCTGAATATAATGACCGGAATCAATACAATGGCATCCCAGCCATCCGGAATTTTATTGCGATATCTTTTGGGTAGGAACTGCCAAAAATACGCAAAAATCATCACGCCCAAGGGCACGACGATCAACAACGTGAAAATGCCGGTCAAGTGTTTTTCGACAAACGGCGCCAGCCATAAACCCGCCAAAAAACCAAGAATCACAGTGGGCAGGGCACCCATAATTTCAATACCGGGCTTGACGTATTGGCGCATGCCGGGTGCCATGAAATAGCCGGTATAAATCGCGCCGCATAGGGCTAACGGAATGGCGATCAGCATAGAATAAATCGCGGCTTTCAACGTTCCGAATACCAGTGGCACCAAGCTCATTTTCGGCTCAAAGTCGTTGCTGGCAGCCGATGACTGCCAAACATATTGCGGCTCCGGATAACTTTCGTACCAGACTTTTTGCCATAAGGAAGACCAAGAAACTTCGGGATGCTCGTTCTGGATCGTCCAGAAATGGATTTTGCTGTCTTGATCCTGCAATAGCATCGCATTCGCTTTTGGCGACAAGGCAACAGCAACCGCCTGGCCTTTGAGTATTTGTTTTTTGACTAACTCCCGTTCTGAAGTCGTATAGTAAATACCGACTTCGCCATTGGCGTCGCTCACTAATAAGCCTTTGCGGCGTTGCTCGGAATTGATGGTACGGACAGGAGCGTTACCGACTTTGAACGAACGCAGTTTTTGTAGACTGTATCGATTTTGTTTGTCCCTAACGATGCTCCATTGACCAAGTTCCCCTGAGCTATCACCAACCAGCACGGAAATATCGCCGTTCAGGAATTCCACGCTGGTAATTTGCACGCCTTGGCTTACCGCATTTATTTTATATTTGATTGCCGGCTGACTTTTATCGGTAATGTCAACCACCAGTAAATCGCCTGATTTGCCGGCCAAATACAAATTACGCTGGTCCTTGTCCATCAACATGAAGTCCACTTCAGCGTTTGCTATCTCTAAATCGGCTTCCGTGCGTTCCCAGCTAGCATCGTCATCAAACAGCGATTGTTTTTTTGAGAACGACGTCAACAACAGACGGCCATCGATAACCTTAGCTATAAAAGTAGTGCTATCGTCGTCTACCTTAAGCGCGATTTCAGTTAGCGCTTGTCCTTGATTATCAAGCACAATCGGCTCTCTACCCATCGGATAAGCAATAGCGGGTGTAATAACGCGCTTGCCGTCCGGATAGGACAGCTTATATTCGTGTTTAACCAAAACGGCACGGCCGTCCGATAAACCGTAGGCAACCACGCCTTTATCAATACGACCATGCGCAAAACTGGTGATTTGCACACCTTCGGGAATCGGCAAATCGTCAACCCGCATCACCGATCCATCGGCAACCGAAAAAAAGACCGCTTTACCCGCATCGGTGAAACGCACCCCCACTTCGTTTTGTTCCTCCACGGACAAAAACCGAGTGCCGCCCAATGCCGTTTCCGGCACTTGATAACTACTGACCGGAGTCACATGGGCTGACAGCAATAGAGGAAAAACAACGTAGAGCAAATAGAAGAAGATCAAAACGACAGCGAAGATGATGCCCAATCCTCCAACGGTGACGGCTTGTGCCACGATTTTGTCTTTTAAATGCCGCCATCGCTGATAAGCGGCACTGGCCGACAATTCTAATAATGTCGACTTCGCTGAAGATGATTGAGTATTAGACATAAATAAACATAGGTATCAACAGGTGACGCCTTGGCATCACTTAACATGGATTTTCTGTATAAAAAAGCCGATAAATTACCTAAGCAATTCACCGGCTTTGAAGCGAGGTGTAAAACCAACATGAATCCGTAGATTTTACCTTAATCTTTAAGCATCCCTGCCTGTTTTTTCCTTATATCATTCATCCCTAAATGACGATTATTGAATGAAGCCCAGCGCTTTTTCGGCTGCGCTGGCCGGCAGAGGAATATAACCGTCTTTCACAACAACTTGCTGACCGGTTTTCGACAGCACCATTTTCAGAAATTCTTTTTCCAAAGGCGCCAAAGGCTCGTTTGGCTTTTTGTTTACATAGATATATAGGAAGCGGGATAGCGGATATGCGCCCGATACTGCATTTTCAGGTGTGGGTTCGACCAGCGGAGCGCCTTCTTTGCCTGAAAGCGGGATTGCCCTGACGCCGGAAGTCTTGTAACCAATACCTGAATAGCCGATACCGTTAGCAGAAGTAGTAACGGCTTGAACCACGGAAGCGGAACCCGGTTGCTCGTTTACGTTGCTTTTGTAATCGCCTTTGCATAGCGCTTCTTCTTTGAAGAAACCATAGGTACCGGATACGGAGTTACGGCCGTATAGTTGAATCGGCTTACCCGCCCAACCGCCGGTCAGACCTGCGTCGCCCCAGTTTTCGATGTCCGATGCATGACCGCATTTACGGGTTGAAGAGAAAATCGCATCAACTTGAGGAATGCTCAAACCTTTAACCGGATTGTCCTTGTTGACGAACACGGCCAATGCGTCGATTGCAACCGGAACTGCAGTCGGCTTGTAGCCATATTTGCTTTCGAAATCGTCGATTTCGTTGTCTTTCATTTTCCGGCTCATGGGGCCGAGGTTAGATGTACCTTCGGTCAGCGCCGGTGGCGCGGTTGAAGAACCTGCCGCTTGAATTTGAATATTGACGTTAGGATACAGTTTACCGAACTCTTCCGCCCACAAGGTCATCAGGTTTGCCAGGGTGTCCGAGCCTACACTGGAAATGTTACCGGATACGCCGGCGGCGGATGCATAGTCGGGCAACGCAGCGTCTATTTCGGTAGGAGCCGCTGCCGCGTCAACTGTCATGAATGCTGCAGAAGCAAAGCCCACGCCCATAATGAGCGACTTCAACTGAAATGTTTTTTTCATATTATCTCTCAATCAACTTTAAAGGTTAGAATTTATAGTGCCGTTAGAGGTTGACAATAGTATGAAGCAAATATGACGGTTTTGTGACATCCGTGTTAATTTAGATCGAAATCCTTAATTTTTAAGGTTTTCCAATTTTAAGAAACTATAAGAAAAATCGACAAGCGGGTCATCTTCGACATCTTCTCGGCTTAACACTCGCCACTCGTTGTAATCGATCTCGGGAAAATAGGTATCTCCATCAAACCTTCGATTAATCAGTGTCAGATAGAGGTAATCCGCCGTCGGCAGCAATGCTTCGTATAGCGTGGCGCCGCCGATCACAAACAGTTCGCCGCAAGCAGACGCGTAGTCGAGACCGGTTTCGATGCTGGTAAATACGCGGCAACCCGGCTGCCGGTAGTTTTCGTTACGGCTGATAATCAGATTTTCCCGCCCGGGCAAGGGCCTGCCGATAGCATCGAAGGTTTTCCGGCCCATCATGATCGGAGAGCCCATGGTAATCTGCTTGAAACGTTTTAAATCGGCCGACAAATGCCAGGGCATCCGGCCGTTGAGACCGATAACCCGATTATTCGCCATCGCGACGATCAATGAAATTTTCATCGCTTATGTTTAAGATGCTGAACTCGTTGAACTTAGGCGCGCATCTTACTATTTTATGACAAACATATTGTTGGTTTTTACTGGCGGCACCATAGGCTCGCAACTCGAAAACGGTACCATCGATACCGATCAAACCGCCGGATTTAAATTGATTCGGCTGTTTCGCCAGCACGATCCGGATCAGGCGCACGTTGAATTCAAAACCTTGCAACCCTTGCAAATCCTCAGCGAAAACCTGCATCCACGAGCCTGGCAAACCGTCATAACAGCAATAGAAGCCCAAGATTTATCCGATTTCGACGGCATCATCATCACCCACGGCACCGACACATTAGCTTTTTCCGCCGCTGCTTTCGGAATTTATTTTAACGCGCTAAATATACCGGTTCTGCTGGTTTCCAGCGACCTGCCGCTGGACAACCCTCAAGCCAACGGCCTTAACAATTTCCTGTGCGCGGTGGAATATATCCGTCAACGCCGTTCCGCCGGCGTATTCGTACCCTATCAGAATTCCGCTCAAGCGATGCAGGTGCACATTGCCACTCGTTTAGCCTCTTGTCTCCCGCTGAGCGGCGATTTTATCAGCGTGCAGAATAAACCGTATCTGACCTACGAGCATGGCGAATTCAACCAACACCACAGCTTGGCGGCAAGAACCGGCGCCGCGTACAAACTGCGGCCGAAATTTGCGACGATTTTATTGATCAGACCCTACCCCGGGCTAAATTATGCCCATTTCAATCCGGACAATGTCGACATCGTCCTGCACGACCTCTATCACTCCGGCACGGCCTGCGCCTCGCAACAATGGGGGAAATCACACAGCTTGGTCGCGTTCAGCCGGCGCTGCCGAAAATCGGGTATCCCACTCTATTTAGCGCCGGCAATCCAATCCGAATCAGCATATAGTTCTACCCGGCAACTACTGGAACACGGTGCGGGCATGATCTGGAATACCTCTATAGAAACGGCTTATGCCAAACTGGCGATCGCTTACGGCAACTTCGGCGATAGCCGGACTATCGATGATTTTCTGGCGCAAAATATTGCTTGCGAAAAGGTATAAACCCTATCGAGCCACCTAAAAATCTTTCCTCGTGTTATCGGCGTCGAAATGTCTCGAGTCGAAAAGAAAGCCCATTAAGCTGGCATCACGAAACCGCTATTAGCGGTCGCTGCCGGCGGCGTAGTGCGTTACAATTCGACGCTGCACAACCGCTTGCATGAGACCACGCCTAGAGAATTAGCATGACGCCCGCCGAATTTACCGAATACGCCCGCCAGGGCTATAACCGCATCCCCGTCTGCCGCGAAGTATTGGCCGACCTGGATACGCCGCTTAGCGCCTATTTGAAGTTGGCCGACGGCGCTTACTCCTATTTGTTCGAATCGGTGCACGGCGGCGAGCAGTGGGGGCGTTATTCCATCATCGGCCTACCTTGCCAAACCCGGGTCAAGATCAGCGGTTTTTCCATTACCGTGGAAAACCAGGATACGGCGGTAGAACGCTTCGAGCACCCGCAACCGCTGGAGTGGATAGAAGAATTTCGCCGGCAATATCGGGTGCCCGATATCGAAGGATTACCGCGCTTCAACGGCGGTTTGGTCGGTTATTTCGGCTACGAAACCATAGGCTATATCGAGCCGCGCCTGCAATCGACCGGCAAGCCCGATCCGATCGGTACGCCGGATATTCTGTTGATGGTGTCTCAAGACCTGTTGGTGTTCGATAACCTATCGGGCAAGATGCTGCTGTTGACCCATGCCGATCCTGCCCAAGCCGACGCCTACCAACAAGCCCAAGCCCGCCTGGCCGAATTGGTGGACAAGCTGCATCAGCTCAAGGCCCACCCCAAGCCGCATCCGGCCAGCAAGCACGTGCACGAAGACGACTTCGTGTCCGGTTTCACCCAGCAGGGCTTCGAAGACGCGGTGCGCAAGGCCAAGCAATACATCACCGACGGCGACTGCATGCAGGTGGTGTTGTCGCAACGCATGTCCATCCCCTTCAGCGCCTGGCCGCTGGACTTGTACCGCGCCCTGCGCTGCCTGAATCCGTCGCCTTATATGTACTTCCTGAATCTGGACGATTTCCACATCGTCGGCTCGTCGCCGGAAATCCTGGTCAGACTCGAAGACGGCGAAGTCACAGTGCGGCCGATCGCCGGCACCCGGCCGCGCGGCGCCACGCACGAGCGGGATATGGAACTGGAAAAAGAACTGTTGGCCGATCCCAAGGAAATCGCCGAACATCTGATGCTGATCGACCTGGGCCGCAACGACACCGGCCGCGTTGCGAAAATCGGCAGCGTCAAACTGACCGACAAGATGATCATCGAACGCTATTCGCACGTGATGCACATCGTTTCGAACGTAACCGGCCAATTGCAGGACGGCAAGAACGCCTTCGACGTGCTGGCGGCGACCTTCCCGGCCGGCACCGTCAGCGGCGCGCCCAAGATTCGGGCGATGGAAATCATAGACGAATTGGAGCCGGTCAAGCGCGGCATCTATTCCGGCGCGGTCGGTTACATTTCCTGGTCCGGCAACCTCGATACCGCGATCGCGATCCGCACCGCGGTCATCAAGGACCAAACCCTGCATATCCAGGCCGGCGCCGGCATCGTCTACGATTCGGTGCCGCGCAGCGAATGGGAGGAAACGATGAACAAAGGCCGCGCGGTGTTCCGCGCCGTCAGCATGGCCGAAGCCGGCCTCGGAGGAAAAGCATGAGCGCCGTCAGACTGGTCATGGTCGATAACTACGACTCGTTCACCTATAACCTGGTGCAATATTTCGGCGAACTCGGCGCGGACGTCACCGTCGTGCGTAACGACGAAGTCACGGTCGAGGAGATCGAAGCCTTGCGCCCGGACAAGATCGTCATCTCCCCCGGCCCCTGCACGCCGAAGGAAGCCGGCATATCGGTCGAAACCATCCGCCGTTACGGCGGCAAATATCCGATTTTAGGCGTTTGCCTGGGCCACCAAAGCATAGGCTACACCTTCGGCGGCAACATCGTGCACGCCAAAGAAATCATGCACGGCAAGGTGTCGCCGGTGTATCACAAGGATTTAGGCGTATTCAAAGGCCTGAGCAACCCCTTTACCGCCACCCGCTACCACTCTCTGGTCATCGAACAGGCGACGCTGCCCGATTGCCTGGAAATCACCGCCTGGACCCAAGACCAAGCCGGCAACATCGACGAAATCATGGGCGTGCGCCATAAAACCCTGGATATAGAAGGCGTGCAATTTCATCCGGAATCGATACTGACCGAGCACGGCCACGATATGTTGCGGAATTTTTTGATCCGGTAATCTAGAGACCTATAACAGATTACTTTTTAGTAATGACTCATTTACGTGTTGAATAACGGGAGAACAAAATGGAAGGTTTCGTATACCTTATCTTTTCTCACGGAGAACCAACCCAAGTTGTCAGACTGGTTAGGGCTATCAGGTCGCTTAGCCCGGATAGTGCAATCGTTATTCATCACGACAAATCGAGCGAACCCTTAGATAGTATTTTATTCGGCAATATTAATAATTTATATATAATCGAAGACCGAGTTCGCGTACGCTGGGGAGATATCTCGTTTGTCGATGCGATCCTGTCGTCGCTTAAATGGGTGACCGACAATCTTGATTATACTTGGGTAATTACTATCTCAGGTGCGGATTACCCGATCAGCCGGTTGAGGGATTTCGAAAACCATTTGATATCGCAAAAAACCGACGGGGCATTTCGGTATTTCGAAGCCTTTAGCCATCCCGGTTGGCCGCCTGGCCAAGGAAAAAAGCGCTACCTCTATAATTACTTTTCATTACCGGATATTCCGTATCATCGTGTTCCGGAGTCCATTAGAAAAGTTATTTCGGTTTTCGTAACTAACATTAACAAACAAGGCTTATTCAAAATCAAACCTAAATATAGGTCGTTAAATACTGCGATAGGTTTACGCAAACTGCATACTCCATTTAGTCAAAATTTCAAATGTTATGCTGGTTGGGATTGGCTTAATTTGAGCAAAAAAGCGGTAACCGAATTGCTGGATTTCGTTGCCCTGAATCCCGAAATCAAATATTTTTACAAGAATTCGATACTCCCGAGTGAATCTATGATTCATACTATTTTAATCAACAACGATAGCCTAAAATTCGAAAACGAATCTTATCGTTTTATAAAATGGTTCGGCAAGAACGACGCTAGCCCCAAAAATTTTGAATCCGAAGATATGGACTTACTAATTGAATCTTCAATGCCTTTTGCGCGAAAATTCGATATGCATTTTGACGCGGACGTACTAGATAAGTTGGATTCTTACCTAGGCATTGAATCATGATCTTATGTGTGCAATAAGAGTTATCAATTTTTTGTTTGGCCGGTGGAGATTATCAGCCGCGTTGATTCAAATCGGGGTTAACTGTAAGTCCTCGTATTGTCCGCGGCAAAAACAAACCTGAGAAACGTTACGGTCCGAGTGGCGAAGACGTGATTATTGGGGGCAAGTCGATAGATCACGCCGGATGTCGCAAAAGATATCCATACCTACCTGATTCATGGTATACGGATCCAATTAACAGTTAACTTTGTTTTATTCATAACATGAACGAAGTTTCACCCCGGCAATTACGTGCCCATGTTTACCAGCTTGCCGGTAAGCTCGGCCAACACAATGTGTTTCATCCCGAGGCATTGCATGCCGCCGAAGCCTACATCACGGCAGAATGGCGGCGCCAAGGTTATTCGGTGAACAAGCAAGTTTATACGGCACGCGGCGTCGAATGCGCCAACCTGGAAATCACCCGTCCCGGCAACGGCGAGAACGACGACGTCATACTGCTAGGCGCTCACTACGATTCGGTGTTGGGCAGTCCCGGCGCCAACGACAACGGCAGCGGGGTGGCGGCTTTGCTGGAACTCTCCCGGTTGTGCAAAGACATCACGCCCGATACCGCGCTACGTTTCGTCGCATTCGTCAACGAAGAGCCGCCCTTCTTTTTCTGGCCCGGCATGGGCAGCATGGTATACGCAAAAGCCGCCAAGCGGCGCGGCGATCCGATCCGGTACATGATTTCGCTGGAAACGATAGGCTATTACCGAAACCAAAGGGGCAGCCAAAGCTATCCGCCCTTGCTGAAATATTTCTATCCCGACACCGGCGATTTCATCGCCTTCGTTTCGAACTTGCGCTCGCGGCGCGTCATGCGCGACTGTTTCAAGGCGTTCACCGCCGCGACGGCTTTCCCGGCCCAATCGCTGGCCGCGCCGGCCTTCGTGCCCGGCGTTTCCTTGAGCGACCAGCTCGCCTTCTGGCGCCACGGCTACAAGGCTTTTATGATCACCGATACGGCTTTTTACCGTTACCCTTATTACCATACGGCCGAGGACACGGCGGATAAGCTCTGTTACGTGCCCTTCGCCGAAATGGCCGACGGCCTGTTTTCGATGTTATGCCGGCTCACCAATGCGAGGGCGCTGCAAGGCTAAGGCCTAGCCGCCGTTAGGCCGCAACATCCAGCATGCCTTGCTTGACGATGAATTCCGCCACCCGCTCCAGTCCTTGTCCGGTCTTAATGTTGGTGAATACGAAGGGCTTGTCGCCGCGCATTTTTTTGGCGTCCCGGTCCATCACGTCCAACGACGCGCCGACATAAGGCGCCAGATCGATTTTGTTGATGACCAGCAGGTCGGAGCGGGTGATGCCCGGGCCGCCCTTGCGCGGAATCTTGTCGCCGGCGGACACGTCGATCACGTAAATGGTCAGATCCGCCAATTCCGGGCTGAAGGTGGCGCTGAGGTTATCGCCGCCGCTTTCGACCAGCACGAAATCCAGCTCCGGCCAGCGTTCGCATAATTCGTCCACCGCGGCCAGATTCATCGAGGCGTCCTCGCGTATCGCCGTATGCGGGCAGCCTCCGGTTTCCACGCCCAAGATCCGCTCTTCCGGTAAGGCCTGGCTGCGGATCAGAAACTGCTGGTCCTCGCGGGTATAAATGTCGTTGGTCACCACGCCGATTTCGTAGTCGTCGCGCATGCGCTTGCACAAAGCGTCGACCAATGCGGTCTTGCCGGAACCCACCGGACCGCCTATGCCGATTCTCAATACTGGTTTGTCGTTCACGTTCTTTCTCCAAAAAAATTCGAATTGAAATCTCCCCTCGTAACGAACAACGGAAATCATGCGCCTTACGACCGAAACAAGCGCGAATACTGCTGCTCGTGCCGGCTGCTAGCCAAGGCCAGGCCGAAACAGCTGCCGCCGATTTCGTCGTCGCTTATAGCCAAAGCCTTTGCGGTCAGCTCCGGTATATCGGCCGCCAATTCCCGCAGCAAGCGTTGGCCCGCCACTTGGCCCAAGGGCACCAGCTTCACCGCGCACAGCACTTGGTTTTCCAGCCAGCTATACAGATAGCCGCAAACGGCATCGGCTGTAGCGATTTGCCAACGGGCCGCCGCCAGCGCGAACATTGCGGCCAGCGTCGCATCCCGCCGACGCCGCCATATCTTGGCCTCGGTCAAATCGAGGTCGGCCAACAAGCGGGCTAGGGCTTGGGCGGTGTGCCGGTCTTCCGCCCGCAGCTCGGCGGTTTCCCGACAGGCCGCCAGCGTTTGATTCCAATGTTCAATTTCGGCTTCATCGCCTCGCAGCCAGGCGCCATGCAGACGGGCCAGGATAGGCGCATCCACCCGGGCCAAAGCGTTGTGCAGCAGGCCGCGCAGCCAATCGCCGGTTTCGTCGGCGGTCGTGATCCAGCCGTCGTGCACCGCCCGCTCCAGCCCCTGGGAATAGCTGTACATGCCGATCGGCAGGCTGGGGCTGACCAGTTGCAGCAGGCGCAGCAAGGCTAAATCAGTGGCCATGGCTGTGGTAGGCGCCGGCTTCCGGCTCGAACGGTAAAGTCAAATGTTCCACGGCTAATCCCAACCCAGTCAGCATTTGATCCAGCACATGGTCGGTCAGAAAGCGCAATTCGCCCGGCAGGATTTGCAGCGCCACATGCCGGTTACCGAGGTGGTAGCAGGCACGGGCGAACAACAAGGGATCGTTGCATTTGACCACGGACAACGCTTCCGGGGCTGCTTCGACTCTGACTTTGAAGCCTTGGCTGTTGGTGAGTACCGCGCCGTGTTTTAGCGTTTGTCCCCTGGGTAAAAACACCCCGACTTGCAGGCCGCTCTTTGTGGTTGCGGGTTGGCGGGATTTTTGGCGGGCGTCGAAGGGGAGGGTTAGGGTGTCGTCCGGGGTTTCTTTTGAATTGGTGGTTTCGGTGAGTTTTAGCATTTTATTTTGCTGTTTGTTTTTGTGTCGCTGTTGCGACGGTTTTTTGAAGTCGGGTCTCGGCCCGACAGCCGAGATACTTTTCTTTGCTTGTCTTCGGCAACTGCTCCATGCGTTGCTCTACCTCCTGCATCCATGCAGTCGAAAGAAAAGTATCCAAAAGAAACGACACCCGGATTCCGCCTTAATCACTCGGCACATCCATGTGCCTCGCCCTCCGGGTGCGAAGCATGCAAATCGGCTTTCCTGCCGATTTGTCCTGCGCTTCTCGCTTTTGGCGAGGGTTTTCGAAGGGCCATCCCTGGCCCTACGAAAACGAGCGGCATCCATGCCGCTCCCCTATCGGGCCTGATTCGCCAAAAGCTGCGATGCTCGGGGCGGAATAACGGGAGCAAAACCCTCCCCAAAATTAAAGGACAAATCCGTAGGTCCGATTAGCAAAGCGTAATCGGACGCATGTTAATCATTCCCGGCGATCGAAATCTCCAAATCGCTGCCCCAATCTTCGGGATAAATGCCTCTTTCAACATACCGATGAAAACTGGAATACGGCCAATCGATAACTCGATTAACCAAACCGTGTTTAACCGGATTAACATGCACATAATCGACATGCCGTTCGAAATCTCGCTCGTCGCGTATACAATGTTCCCAAAAATGCCGCTGCCAAATTCCCCGCTCGTTGGCGACTTTTCGTACATTCGACCGATACTCCGTTTTCGGTAACGCGCGCGAAAACGCGCTTTTGATCAAACGCCAGCGTTTACTAAAATCGGCATCGCCCGGCGGCAAAGTCCAAACCGCATGCATGTGTTCCGGCAATACCACCCAAGCATCGATTTGAAACGGATGGCGTTTTCGCACCGCCCGCACCGTTTCACGTAACAGATCGATTTCCCGAACCAGTAAATCGTTGTTTTTACGTTCCAGCAAATTCACCGTAAAAAACCACGTTCCGCCTAGAATAAATGCTCGTCGGTAATTGGGCATAGTTTGTCGCGGTTATGAATATCGGCTGTCGTTAGGATTTAAACATGCGTCCGATTACGCTCCGCTAATCGGACCTACGCGGGCTTAAAGAGTTAGCGATCATCACTAATAAAGTCATCAGTACCAAAGCGACTTGAACCAAATTTAACTTGATATGTGGAATCCATAACTTGTGCAAGTTCTCTAGCCTCTAGTTCTGTTTTAAAAAAACCAGCTAGATGCCAAGGATTATTCCTCCGCACAGCCCAACCTTGTCGCCACATTGGATTTAAACAGTCGAACGTAGGCGCCAAAGTTTTAAAGTAAGGTATAAATCCAAAACTGGTAGCCCAACCAACCCCGGGAGAACCATCATCGCTAAGTAATGACCTGCTTACAAGTCCAATTACCTCACCACGTGAATTAAATACAGGACCTCCGCTCATTCCTGATGGCCAATTACATTCAACTTCAAATACAGGATTTGGTCTGGATTGGTTCACTCCATTACGGTAGATTTTTATTATCTTTCCGTAAGCTCCATACATACCTTCGCTTAAGGTAACAGGGCGATTATGTCCATTCTGCTGACAATCTAATTCAGGGAAACCAACTGCTAGTACAGTCTCGCCAATGGTAGGGTTCCAGCCAGCAGCCTTAACCGGTACAGTATGTGGCGTAATGGACCTCGACTGAATTGGTGCTGTGATAACCGCCAAATCGGCCAGTATATCCAAAGAACTTTCCCCTCTAAGTAGGGACATCGGATCATCTTTCTGATATAGAGCGGAAATAACTTTAACTCCTGACAAGAATGCTTCAGGAGGAACGGGGACTGTTCCAAATATCAAGCCGAGACCCAGAAAAAGCACCAAATTGTCGATTTCAGAATGTTGTTGGTTCCTTAAAAAATCAATTACATGATCGGCTGTCAAAAATGTTCCCCAACCATCCACATGAAATGCCGTTCCCATTCCATAGAGTTCTCCATTTGCATCTCTTCTAAAAATTGGAACAATCGCTTTTCTTAATCCCCAAGGATCCTGAACTAGAAATGGTTCATATCGATTTTCTATTAGAGGTTTGAAATTAAATCCGGCTTCGTTTTTAACAATTGCTTCACATGTTCGAATTTGAAAAGATTCCATTTATTAAATCTCCTTGAATAACTTGATTTTTCATAAGTTTTGTAAGATGGTTCCGATTTAATGCACATACGAAATATAAGGCCAACGGTGGGCAAAATTGCCCACCCTACGCCTCACGTTAACTTTTAAATTCATACAATACCTTATCTACTGCAGTCGGGTAATCCCCTGATGCCGCGCCGAGCACCGAAGGGTTTGGACGGATTAGCCCTTTAGGGGCGCGGCACGGACGCCGCGCGTTTTACGTAGGGGCTGGATGCCCCTTCGGAAAACCCCGTTCAAACGCTTCGGAGCGCAGGACAAATCGGCAGGATAGCCGATTTGCATGCATTGCACCCGCAGGGCGAGGCACAAGGATGTGCCGAGTGAGCTAAGCGGCATGGGGTGCCGTTTTCTTTGGGTACTTTCTTTTGGGCAAGCAAAAGAAAGTACCTCGGCTGTCGGGCCGAGACCCGACTTAAAATACATCGCCGCGATAGCGACACCCCCTATTTGATTCTCCTCTCCCTAACCCTCTCCAGCAGGAGAGGGAATAGCAAGGTCGCGCAGCAAAAACAATCAAAACAAAAAATACCGCTGCGCCATCGGCAGCACCACCGCCGGCTCGCAAGTCAGCAACACCCCATCGGCCCGAACTTGGTAAGTCTGCGCATCGACCTCCATGACCGGCTGATAAGCGTTCAATTTCATGTCCGCCTTGCCGATGTTGCGGGTGTTTTTGACGGCGGCTATCCGCTTTTGCAGGCCCAATTGTTCCGGCACGCCGGCCGAAACCGCGGCTTGCGATAAAAACGCGATGGAATGGGCGGCTGCCGCGGCGCCGAAGCTGCCGAACATGGGACGGTAATGCACCGGTTGCGGGGTCGGGATCGAGGCGTTGGCGTCGCCCATCGGTGCGGCGGCGATGAAGCCGCCTTTGATCACCAGGCTGGGTTTGACCCCGAAGAAAGCCGGTTGCCACAGCACCAAGTCGGCCAGTTTGCCGGCTTCGACCGAACCCACTTCGTGGGCGATGCCGTGGCTGATGGCCGGGTTGATGGTGTATTTGGCGATGTAGCGCTTAATCCTGAAATTATCGCTGCCGGTCGGATCGTTGCCCAAGCTGCCGCGTTGCACTTTCATCTTATGCGCGGTTTGCCAGGTGCGGATGACGACTTCGCCGACCCGGCCCATGGCTTGCGAGTCGGACGAGATCATCGAGAACGCGCCCAGGTCGTGCAATATGTCTTCGGCGGCGATGGTTTCGCGGCGAATGCGCGACTCGGCGAAAGCCACGTCTTCCGGAATCGCCGGATCGAGATGGTGGCAGACCATCAGCATGTCCAGATGTTCGTCCACCGTGTTGACGGTGTATGGCCGGGTGGGATTGGTGGAAGACGGCAGCACGTTGCCGAAGCCGCAGGCCTTGATGATGTCGGGCGCGTGGCCGCCGCCGGCGCCTTCGGTGTGGTAAGTGTGTATCGTGCGGCCCTTGAAGGCGGCGATGGTGTCTTCGACGAAGCCGGATTCGTTCAGGGTATCGGTGTGTATCGCCACCTGCACGTCGTAGCATTCGGCGACGCCCAGGCAGCAATCGATGGCCGCCGGCGTGGTGCCCCAATCTTCGTGCAGCTTCAGGCCCATGGCGCCTGCTTCGACCTGCTCCGCCAGCGCGCCCGGCAAACTGGCGTTGCCTTTGCCCAGCAAGCCGAAATTCATCGGCATGCCGTCCAGCGCCTTCAGCATTTGCCCGATATGCCAAGGTCCGGGCGTGCAGGTGGTGGCATTGGTGCCGGTGGCCGGGCCGGTGCCGCCGCCTATCATCGTGGTGATGCCGGAGCACAGGGCTTCTTCGACCTGCTGCGGGCAAATGAAATGGATATGGGCGTCTATGCCGCCGGCGGTCAGAATCTGGCCTTCGCCGGCGATGACCTCGGTGCCCGGTCCGACGACGATATCCACACCGGGCTGGATGTCGGGATTTCCGGCCTTGCCGATCTTGGCGATGCGGCCGTCCTTGACGCCGACATCGGCCTTGACGATGCCCCAATAATCGACGATCAACGCATTGGTGATGACCAAGTCGACGGCCCGGTCCGAGCCGAACTGGCTTTGGCCCATGCCGTCGCGGATCACTTTGCCGCCGCCGAATTTCACTTCGTCGCCGTAAACCGTGTAGTCGGCTTCCACTTCCAGTATCAAATCGGTGTCGGCCAAACGCAGCCTGTCGCCGGTGGTGGGGCCGAACATGTCGGCGTAGGCCTGTCTGGATATCTTGCTCATTGCGACCCACCCAATGCGCCCATGACGTCGCCTCTAAAGCCATAGACCTCCCACTTGCCGGAAAAGGCGACCAATTGCACTTCGCGCCGCTGGCCCGGCTCGAAGCGCACCGCGGTGCCGGCCGGAATGTCCAGCCGAAAACCCATGGCCAGGCTGCGATCGAAATTCAGGGCCGGATTGGTTTCGTAAAAATGGTAATGCGAGCCGACTTGTATCGGCCGGTCGCCGCTGTTGGCAACGACGATTTTGATCGTCGTGCGGCCGGCATTCAGTTCGATGTCGCCGTCGGCGGGGAAGATTTCTCCGGGGATCATGTTTGGCTCCTTTGATGTTCCGCGTGGGCACCATGTGCCCACCCTACATTAGATGATGGGTTCGTGGACGGTGACCAACTTGGTGCCGTCCGGGAACGTCGCCTCCACCTGCACCTCGGTCAACATTTCGGCGATGCCGTCCATGACGTCGTCGCGGCTCAGCAAGGTGCGCCCGTATGCCATCAATTCGGCCACGGTCCTGCCGTCGCGGGCGCCTTCCATGATCGCGGCCGAAATATAGGCCACAGCTTCGGGATAATTCAGTTTTACGCCCCTGTCCTTGCGGCGCTCGGCCAGCAGCGCGGCGGTGAACAGTAAAAGCTTGTCTTTCTCTCTGGGTGTCAGTTGCATGGCAATCTCTTCAAGTCGTAGGGTGGGCACGACAGTGCCCACGCGAAATAACGTCAGGTCGCCCAAATCCTCGGCGCGCAAATCTTATGCCCGACGATATCTTCACGCAACAAGGCCCAAACCTGCTCGAAAAATTGCCTGAGCCTGTCGGCGCGCTGGTCCAAGGCTCGGCAAACCAGTAAGTCTTCGATTTGGGTCACGCCTTTATCCGCCTGATCGCCGATCAATTGTTGCACCGCGTGCAAATGTTGCGGCGCGGTCGGACAGGCGAACAAGGTGCCGCAAGCCGAATGGCCTTGCAAACCCCAGCGGGCCTGAAAGGCATCGGCGTTCAGTTGCAGACGCTCGATATAAAACAAGCGTCCCGCCCGGCTGATGCGCCAATTCAACGTCGCGCTGCCGCTGTCGAAGCCTTCTCCGGCGGCCGGCCGGCCCAGCGCCAGCACTTCCCAGCCGACGAAGCCGGAGTCTGCGGACAGTTCGATTCGGGTATCGCTTCGCACCCGGGCGCCGTCGTAGACGATGGTTTCCTGCGGCAGCCATTCCAGGCTGGCATTCCCGGCGATAGTCAGATGCAGGTTTTGCCGGGCCTCGCCGCCGCCGCTACGGTAAAATTTGCCGGCGGCGGGCGTGGTGATCAAGGCTTGCGCGCCGGTTTCAGCGGTCGCCGCGATACTCAAGCGATCGCCGGCGACCACGCCGCCGGGCGGATGCAACAGGTAAACGTGGCATACGCCGCCTTCCGGATAAAAAGGCCGTTGTACGGTCAGCGGGCCGCGATGTTCCCGGCGGGCCAACACTGTTTTATCGCCGCGATGAGCGAAACCCAGCTTTAACTCGGCTTCCCAGGAGGCGCCGGGAATGCCGGCTGGGGCTGCGGAATGTTCGGCTGCAAAATCCGGGCGCATGGTCGGATTAATTTGGGTGACGATGATCGTCAACGCGTACCGGCTGCGCCCGCATGTCAAACCCGGCATGATTTGCCGGCCTCAGTCTTTGCCTGATTGCGCCTGCTAAGGCCATTGCTACTAAAACCGCCAGCAATAAAACCGGCCAATAGGGCGTTTCCAATAGCGGATGCAATAACGCGGCGGTCAATTTCATCAAGCTGCCGCCGTGTTGCATGGCTTCCAGGCTGTCGTGCGCCAGGCTATTCAAAGGCGCGCCCAACAGCAGTAACATCGATAAACGGCTAACAAATTGCTTTTTCATAGTGACTCCAATCGTCAAACGGTTAAATAACGTCTTACCATATCGTCGCTCAAATCTTCCATCGCGCCGGCAGCGACATGGCGTCCCCTATCCATGATACAGAAACGGTCAGCCACTTTGCGGGCAAACGGCAGTTTTTGTTCGACCAGCAGCACCGTGACGCCCAATTCGTCGTGTATGCGCTTGATGGCTTGATGCACTTCGCCGATTTCCGCTGGTGCCGGCGGCTGCACCGCTTTGCCGCGCGAGCGGTTCAGGCGGATGATGACGTCGCCGATTTCGCTGACGATGTTGGGTTGTATGCCCTCGGTCGGTTCGTCCAGTATCAATAAGCGCGGATTCAACACCAGGGCGCGGCCTATGGCCAATTGCTGTTGCTGCCCGCCGGACAAATCGCCGCCGCGCCGTTTCAGCATTTGCTTCAATACCGGAAAGATTTCGAAAATAGCGTCCGGAATTTTCTTGATGCCTTGCTTATTGGCGGCGCGCAAACCGGTTTTCAAGTTTTCCTCCACCGTCAGCAGCGGAAAGATTTCCCGGCCTTGCGGCACGTAGCCTATGCCGAGTTCGGCGCGGGATTCGGCTTTGGCCTTGCCGAGCTCGATGCCGTCGAAGCTGATGCTGCCGTCCCGGATCGGAATCAGGCCCATGATCGCTTTCAGCAGCGTGGTCTTGCCGACCCCGTTGCGGCCCATCAGGCACAGGCAGGCGCCTTGCGGCACATCGATATCCACGTCCCACAGGGTATGGCTGGCGCCGTAATATTGTTGCAGTGCGTTTATGCTTAACATCATCCCCCCAAATAGACTTGAATCACGCGAGTATCGTTTTGCACTTCGTCCATGCTGCCTTCGGTCAGTACCGTGCCTTCGTGCAGCACGGTGACCTTGCGGGCGATGCTGCGGACGAATTCCATATCGTGCTCGACCACGACGATGGAATGTTTGCCTTGCAGCGACAGCAACAGTTCGGCGGTGCGTTCGATCTCCTGATGGGTCATGCCGGCGATGGGTTCGTCCACCAGCATCACCTTCGGGTCCTGCATCAGCAGCATGCCGATCTCCAGCCATTGCTTCTGGCCGTGCGACAGCGCGCCGGCGGGGCGGTGTATCAGTTCCGGCAAGCCGATGATGTGCAACACTTCGGCGATACGGTCGCGCTGCTCGCCGCTCAGTTTATGAAACAGAGTCGGCCAAGTGCGCTTGTCGGTTTTCAGGGCCAGTTCCAGATTCTCGAACACCGACAAGGCATCGAACACGCTGGGCTTTTGAAATTTGCGGCAGATGCCGGCCTGGGCGATGGCAGGCTCGTCCATTTGCAACAGATTAATGGTCTGGCCGAAAAACACCTCGCCGCTGTCGGGCTTGGTCTTGCCGGTAATCACGTCCATCAGCGTGGTTTTGCCGGCGCCGTTCGGGCCGATCAGACAGCGCAGCTCGCCTTCGTCGATATACAGCGACAGATGGTTCAGCGCCTTGAAACCGTCGAAACTGACGTTGACGTCTTCCAGGTACAGAATAGGATGGCCGTGCCGGGTGTCGACGAAATCCGGAAACTGAGGGCTGGCGCTGCCTTTAGGCGTAATGGCTGGTTCGATCATAGCGCTTCTCCTAGGGCTGCGGAGTATTGTCTCGGTTTAACCAGGCGCTTCAGCAGGCCGACGATGCCGTCCGGCAACAACAAGGTCACCAGAATAAAAGCCCCGCCCAAGCAGAACAGCCAGGCGTCCGGCATCAGGCCGGTCAATACGGTTTTGGCGTAGTTGACCAGGACCGCGCCGATGATTGCGCCGTACAACGTGCCGCGGCCGCCGACCGCTACCCAGATCACGATTTCCAGCGAATTCAACGGCGAAAATTCGCTGGGGTTGATGATGCCGACCTGCGGCACGTACAGCGCGCCGGCCAGGCCGGCCAGCATGGCCGAGAACACGAACATCCAAAGCTTGAACAGTTCCACCCGATAGCCGAGAAAGCGCACCCGCGATTCCTGGTCGCGAATCGCGGTGACTACGCGGCCCAGTTTGCTGCCGACGATCCAGCGGCACAGCAGCAAGGCGCCGATCAAACTCAGGCCGGTTGCGAACAGCAGCACGGCGCGCACGCCGTCGGATTGTATGTTGAAGCCCAGAATATCCTTGAAGTCGGTCAAGCCGTTATTGCCGCCGAAGCCCATTTCGTTGCGGAAAAAAGCCAGCAGCAGCGCATAGGTCAAAGCCTGGGTGATGATGGACAAATACACGCCGGTCACCCGGGAGCGGAAAGCCAGCCAGCCGAACACGAAGGCCAGGATGCCCGGCGCCAGGAACACCATCAGCATCGCAAAGCCGAAGTTACCGAAGCCGTACCAATACCAAGGCAATTCCTGCCAATTCAAAAACACCATGAAATCCGGCAATTCCGGATTGCCGTACACGCCGCGCGTGCCGATCTGCCGCATCAGATACATGCCCATCGCATAGCCGCCCAACGCAAAGAAGGCGCCCTGGCCCAGCATCAGAATGCCGGCGTAACCCCAAACCATGTCCAGCGACAATCCCAGCAGCGCAAAGCACAAGTATTTTCCGATCAGCGACACACTGTAGGCGGAAAAATGCAAGGCCGAGTCTTCCGGGAAAATCAGGTTACACAGGGGGATGATGAAGGTAACCGCGGCCAGGGTGATTAGCACCGAGGCGTAGGTTTTGTCTTGGCTTAATAGTTTCATAAGTGATCCGTTGATTCGTAGGGCGGGCAATTTGCCCACCGTTTTTATCGTCCGCGTGGGCACTAATCGTGCCCACCCTACCTTAACCATCCGCCGCCCGGCCTTTTTGCGGAAACAATCCGCGCGGCTTCTTCTGGATAAACAAGATAATGAACACCAGCACCAAAATCTTGGCCAATACCGCCCCGGCATAGGGTTCCAACACCTTGTTGGCGATGCCTAGCGAAAAGCCGGCGACCAGCGTGCCGAACAGATTGCCGACGCCGCCGAACACCACCACCATGAAGGAGTCAACGATATAGGATTGGCCCAGGTTCGGTCCGACGTTGGTGATCTGGCTCAAAGCCACCCCGGCCACGCCGGCGATGCCGGAACCCAAGCCGAAGGTCATCGCATCAACCCTATCCGTCGGTATGCCCATGGCCTTGGCCATGCCGCGGTTTTGCGCGACGGCCCGCACTTCCAGGCCCAATTTGGTACGCTTCAGGATTTGCAGCAAGGCCGTGAACACCAGCAGGCAGAAAATCAAGATGTAGAAGCGGTTCCAAGTCAGCGACAGAAAGTCGTTGATTTGCAAAGAGCCGCTCATCCAGTCCGGGGTGGACACGCTGCGGTTCAAGGGCGAGAAGATCGAGCGCACGCTTTGTTGCAGAAACAGGCTGACGCCGAAGGTCGCCAGCAGGGTTTCCAAGGGCCTGCCGTACAGAAAACGGATGATGCCACGTTCGATGGCGATGCCGGCCAAGGCCGCCACCAAAAACGCCATCGGAATCGACAAGATCAAGGCCGTGCCCAGATAGTCCGGCAACAGCTGTTGCATGACGTAAGTGGTGTAGGCACCCAGCATCATCAGTTCGCCGTGGGCCATGTTGATCACGCCCATCACGCCGAAAGTGATGGCCAGACCGATGGCGGCCAACACCAGCACCGCGCCCAGGCTGAGGCCGAAAAACACGGTTTCGACGGCGGCGTAATTTTGCAGCCGGCTTTCGAATTTCTTCACGGCGCTTTGGGCCGCTTCGCGTATTTGAGGATCTGCTTCGCCGCCGGCATCCTGTTCCAGCATGCGGCGCAGACGGTTGTAGGCGTCTTGACTGTTGCGGTCTTTCAGGGCGTCGATAGCGGCCAAACGAGTGGTCTTGTCGGCGCTGTCCAAATCCTGCAGCCAGAGTATCTCTTGTATGGCCGCCAATACGTCGGTATCGCTCTCGCTTTGCAGGCGGTTGCGCAGAAGTTGTAGCGATCTGTCGTCGATTTCCTTGCCGATGGCTTTGACCGCGGCCAAACGGGTGTCGGCATCGTCGTCGCTCAGTTGCAATTCGCCTATGGTTTTACGTAAAACCCGGCGCAGTTTGTTGGTCAGAGTAATTTTTTTCAGCGCCTCGCCGTCCGCCGTGCCGATGGCTTTAGCGCTGATCGAATCGGCGATGCGATAGCCGCCGGACGTTTCGGTGCCTATGACCAAACGCGCTTGGGATTTCCAATCGAATAACCTGCCGTCCTGCAGCGCCAGCAGCGCTTTCAAGCTGCGTTTATCGGTCGACAATTGAGCGATGGCTTGTTCGCGCTCCGCTAGGCTGCCGGTGCGCAGGCTTTCCATCGCGGCGGCGAAAGGGTCTTCCGCTTGGGCCAAGGCCGAGACGCTGAACAAAGTCAGTATCAATATCCGCAAAAACGAAGTTAAAACGCCGGCAGATTTCGAATGGCCGCGCGCGTTCGCCGGCCCCAAGCGATGCTGGGACGACGGCGTTTTAAACTCATCTCTGTTCGATTTGCTTGACATAAATAATCCCGCAATGATTGTGAAAGGTTGCGGCGTCCCTGCCGCAATATTGGTTTTTCTAAATGGTGTGACTTAGTAGTTTTGTCCCGAACACTTCTTGGTCGCGGTGTTGTAGTTGCCGCAATTGATGGGCGCGGTCCAGTCGGCGATGATGGGTTGGCTTTCCGGCAGATAATCCGACCAGGCGTCGCCCGGCACCACTTTATTGGTTTGCCAAACCGTGGCGAACTGGCCGTCGTCCTGAATTTCGCCGATCAACACCGGTTTGGTGATGTGGTGATTAGGCAGCATCTTGGCGGTACCGCCGGTCAGGTTGGGGAACTCCACGCCGATCAAGGCTTTTTGCACCGCTTCTGGATCGGTGGTGCCGGCTTTCTCGACGGCTTTCACCCACATGTTGAAGCCGATGTAATGCGCTTCCATCGGGTCGTTGGTGACTCGTTTCGGATTCTTGATGAAATCGTGCCATTCCTTGATGAAAGCGGCATTTTTAGTCGTGTCGACGCTCATGAAATAGTTCCATGCCGCCAAGTGGCCGACCAAAGGTTTGGTGTCCATGCCGGACAGTTCTTCCTCGCCGACCGAAAAGGCCACGACCGGAATATCCTCCGCCGATAGGCCCTGGTTGCCCAATTCTTTATAGAAAGGCACGTTGGCGTCGCCGTTGATGGTGGATACCACCGCGGTTTTCTTGCCGGAAGAACCGAATTTCTTGATTTCGGCCACGATGCTTTGCCAGTCGGAATGGCCGAACGGGGTGTAGTTGATCATGATGTCTTCGTCCTTGACGCCCTTGGATTTCAGGTACGCTTCCAGGATTTTGTTGGTGGTGCGCGGATAGACGTAGTCGGTGCCGGCCAGTACCCAGCGCTCGGTTTTCAGGTCGTTCATCAGATAATCGACCGCCGGAATCGCCTGCTGGTTGGGCGCGGCGCCGGTGTAAAACACGTTTTTAGAGGATTCTTCGCCCTCGTATTGCACCGGGTAAAACAGGATGCCGTTCAATTCCTCGACCACCGGCAGCACCGATTTGCGCGACACGGAAGTCCAGCAGCCGAAGATGGCCGCGACTTTGTCTTTGGTCAAGAGTTCGCGGGCCTTTTCGGCAAACAGCGGCCAGTTGGAGGCCGGGTCCACTACGACGGCTTCCAGTTTCTTGCCGAGCAGGCCGCCTTTTTTGTTCTGTTCGTCGATCAGCATCAGCATGGTGTCTTTCAGCGTGGTTTCGCTGATCGCCATGGTGCCGGACAAGGAGTGCAGCACGCCGACCTTGATGGTGCCTTCCTCGGCTCTGGCCGTCGAAGCGAACAGCATGGAGGTCAGGGCCGCGCCCAGCGCCAGTTTACGTAGGGGATTTTGCAATAAATTCATCATGATTCCTCGTTGTGGATAGAACATTAGATTTGCCATTGAAAGCCGACCAAGAACTGACTGACGTCCGCTCCGGTTGCGTCCGATTTGTAATTAAGGCCTTTGGTGATATGGTCTCCGTATTGGTAGCTCAAAGAAATTCTGGCGTTGTGGCCGTCGATGACGTAGTTGACTCCGGCTTCGTATAGATCGCGGGTACTGCTGGTGGTGGGATCGACGTTGACGTAGCGTAGATAGGGTTGAAATTGGCCTATCCAGACTTTGTCCGGAAACAGATACATGCCGCTGACATCGAAGGCATTGCCTTCGAACACATCGAAGCCGCCGCCGGCATCGCGCGAGGCTTGGCTGTAGCCATCGGAAACGCCGTAGTTTTTGTATTCGCCGTTAAAGGTGACGACGCCGGAATTCGACAATACTTTTTCCAACAGAACGTCGACCGAGGTGCCGCGAAAGTTTCCGGGATCTTCCACGGTGCCGGCGCCGTCTTCCTGGTATTGGTTGGCAACCGCCACGGTCAGAATATCGCCGCCCTTGCCGTAATAGGTGCCCGAGGTGTAGTAGCCCGGATTTTTCTCCACTTCCCAAAAGTTGTAAGAGATACGTTGGGCGTAAAGAATGTTGTCGTCGTAGTTGGCGCCGTTGCGCAAACCGCGGAAGAAGCCGACCGCATATTGGAAGCGGCCGTCGAACGCCGCGCCCCAGAACGTGGCGCCGTCGTCGCGGCCGAAAGAACCGGCTGAGGTACCGTCCGATTTGATCACGAGGTTGTAATCGGACGGCTCGAAAGGCGTGCCGGAAAAAATGTTGTAGACGGAGCTGTAGAAAGGGCCGTTCATCTCCCGGCGCTCGGCAGGCACCAGCATGCGGCCCACCCACAAGTTGACGTAGGGGTTGAATTCGAATTTGCCTATCGCGTCCAGAACCCTGACTTCGCCGCCGTTGTTACAAGTCTGGCAATCGGTGTTGAATTCGATTTTTAAGTATTTGTGTATCTGGCCGTTTACGTACAAACGCATGTTGTCCAGACTAAAATCATTGCTCCAGGTGCTGCCGTCGGTACCGGCCCCGCTTTCCGTGGCTCGAAAGCTCGTGCGCAAACCGGCGCCTATGCTGATCCATTTGGTATCGTCGATTTTAAAAGTCGCACCGGCTTCGGAATTGCTTGCGTACCCAAGCATCAATGCCGCCATGGTCGTGCTTGCCCAAATTCGGCTATGTTTATTGCTTCTGATGTAATTGAGCCCACTCATCGGAACATTCCCCCAATAGAATTGAAACGGCAATCGCGGGAGGCGATTGTTTTTACTTCGGGGAAGATTTTTTCAAGGACCGGGTGCCGTCCACAATCGGGTGAATGACTGATCAGTCATTTGACGTATGGCTGAAAATCAACGGCTTACGTACAGTTTCTATCCAAACGGCAAGAGGAAAATCGACATGTATGCATTAAAACCATTAGCGAGATACTGGCCCTTGTTATGGGCCATATGGGTTCCCGTAATTTACGCCGGCACCGTTCCCGACCCGGGCGAGGTCAGTGCGATTGAAGTCCGGATAGAGCCCGATAATCTGGAGCAGTTCGGCTTCGATTTGTCCGCGATCGACCTGGCCGACCGAGTCCGCCTGAACCTGGCCGAATGGAATTACCCGCTGCCGGACAAAGGCCCATACAGCCATCAACTGCAAGTCAATATCGGTGAAATCGTGCACAGCGAGACGCCGGTTGGCTTTTCCTTCTCCAGCGGCAACTCCAATCCGAGGGCGCTGGACTTTCAGAAAGCCGACGTATTGCCGATTGAATGCGTGTTCGGGAAACAAGGCGGCGAAGATGTAATCGCCGAAAGCAAATCGACTTACAGCGCCCGCCCGTTTGCCAAAGGCCATGGCAGCGCCGAGATGACGGATAAGCTGATCGATCTGATCAGCACCACCTGTTTCAATTTGCTGGAAGAATTGCCCAAGCACCAGCCAAATCCGCAAACGAGCACCACAACCTTCGAACCGAAATGGATGCCGGACGTACGGGTGGAAGTGAAAGAGACACCGGTTGTAAAAGAAACGCCGGCTGTGCCGGGGACACCGGTACAGGGAACGGACAAAACCGAATCGAAGACCGAAACCGGCGGTGAAGTGACGAAAGAGATCATTATTCATAACCAGGGCACGCCGTTGATTTTTAAATTCGGGCATGACAGGTTGTGAGATGGTGTCGCTGGCGCGACGGGTTATTTGGGAGTCGGATTCACGAAACACATCCATGTGTTTCGCCCCACGGGTGCTCGGCGCGGCATAAGGGTATAAATTCACATTGCCGCAGGAACGACGTGAAAGTCTGGATATTATCTGACCTATAATTTTATGTTGGTAAATGTCGAATTGAATTAAGGAACCGCCGATGCAGACAGTTGTAGGGTGGGCACGATCTATCGTGCCCACGCGGATAATTGTTTGATGTAAAACTACGAAAAAATGTCTCGATACCGCCGCTCACAAACCGCCGGAGCAAGTTATTTTTTCACGTTAATCAGCTACCGGCGTCAAACAATCTTGTGCGACGAGTCGGTACGCGAAGCCTTGCGCTCTGCGATTGAAAAAGTACGGGCGAAACACCCTTTTACGATCGACGCTTGGGTGCTGCTACCGGATCATTTGCATTGCATTTGGACATTGCCGCAGGGCGACGCGGATTTTGCGATGCGCTGGGGAATTATTAAGCGGCAGGTTAGCGTCGCCTGTCGGGATAGCCATAGGAAGGAAGCATTGCTCACGCCGTCGAAACAAAAACACCGCGAATCGACCCTCTGGCAACGCCGTTATTGGGAGCATCAAATCCGCGATGAAGGCGATTTTACCCGGCATATGGATTACATTCATTACAACCCGGTTAAACACGGTCATTGCCGGCGTGTTGAAGAGTGGCCGTATTCGACCTTTCACCGATATGTGCAACTAGGTGTTTATCCGGTGAATTGGGGCTATGACGGAATTGATGCGAATGTTAATGCCGGCGAATGATTTATTCCGCGTGGGCACGATGAATCGTGCCCACCCTACAACTGTCGGTCCGCGAACCGACACAACCATAGAAACCATGTGAACACCATCCGCCAACGTATTACCAAAATCCGCCGGGATTACAACGCTCTGGTCGCCAACGAGACCATGGAAGATTACGCGCTGCGTTACGCGCCGCGCAGTTTCCGCAAATGGAGCGAATTTCGGGTGGCGAACACCGCATTCGGCTCGACCTCGTTTCTGGTGTTGGAGGCCATAGGCGGTTTTCTGGCCATCAATTACGGGTTTACCAATGCCTGTTGGGCAATTTTGATCGTCGGCCTGGTGATTTTCGTCACCAGTTTTCCGATTACCTATTACGCCGCCACTTATCATATCGACATCGATTTACTGACCCGCGCCGCCGGTTTCGGTTATATCGGTTCCACGGTAACCTCGCTGATCTACGCCTCCTTTACCTTCACGCTGTTCGCGCTGGAAGCGTCCATCATGTCGCTGGCACTGGAGCTGTATTTTCAGATACCCATTGCCTATGCCCACGTGATTAGCGCGATCACGGTGATTCCGCTGGTGACCTTCGGCATCACCACGATCAGCCGGATGCAGTTATGGACCCAGCCGGTTTGGCTGGTTCTGTTGATCGCGCCCTATATCGCCGTGGCCAATGCCGAACCCGAAGCGATGATGACGGTCAGCACCTATTTCTGGATTGCCGGCAGCGGGCAGGACTTCGATTGGCTGTTGTTCGGCAGCGCTACCACCGTGGCATTTTCCATGGTGGCGCAGATCGGAGAGCAAGTCGATTTTCTGCGGTTCTTGCCGGACAAAGACCACACAAACAAAAAACGCTGGTGGATAGCCATGCTGACGGCGGGCCCCGGCTGGATAGGTTTCGGCATCCTGCGCCAGTTGGCCGGGGCATTGTTGGCGCATTTGGCGATACGCCACGGCATCGATCCCGGCCATGCCCACGAGCCGACCCAGATGTACCTCGTGGCCTATAACGAGCTGTTCGACGATCCGCGCTGGGCGCTGGCCGCCACGACGCTGTTCGTGGTGTTGAGCCAGCTCAAGATCAACGTGACCAATGCCTATGCCGGCTCGCTGGCCTGGTCCAATTTTTTTTCCAGGCTGACTCATAGCCATCCCGGCCGGGTGGTCTGGCTGTTGTTCAACGTATTGATCGCATTGCTGTTGATGGAGTTCGGCGTGTTCGGTGCGTTGGAAAAGGTGCTCGGGCTTTTTTCCAACATGTCTATCGCCTGGATCAGCGCGGTGGCGGCGGAATTGATGATCAACAAACCCTTGGGATTGAGTCCCAAGGAAATCGAATTCAAACGGGCCTACCTGTCCGATTTGAATCCGGTCGGCATCATCGCCACCTTCGCGGCCTCGCTGGTTTCGATACTGGCATACGTGGGGCTGTTCGGCGACTATTTGCAGGCATTCTCGGCGTTTATCGCGCTCGGCCTGTCGTTTCTGCTGGTTCCGCTGCTGGCCTGGCTGTGCTGCGGCGAGCATTATTTGGCGCGCGACCGCAGCTTGCATAACCATAGCGCCGGCGAAACCTGTTCGATTTGCGAAAATGCCTTCGAACACGAGGATATCGCGTACTGTCCGGCATACGGCGGCAGCATTTGTTCGTTGTGCTGCACGCTGGACGCGCGCTGCCTGGATTCATGCAAGGTCGGATTCAGATTGGACGATTATCTGGGGCGCCTGGCCGAGCGCTTCATTCCGTATTTTTCCGGTATCTCGGCGCGCCTGCGCCTGATACGCTTCGGCTTGACCTTTGTGTTTTTGGCCTCGCTAACCGGCATTTTCATCAGCATCATTTATTACCAGGACCTTCTGAACGCCAAGCAGAACTCGCTGGCTTTCTCGCTGTTGGTCAATAATTTTCTGAAAATCTATGCGTCGCTGCTGGTATTCATCGGTCTATGCACCTGGTGGCTGACCTTGAATTCGGAGACGCGCAAGGTCGCGCATGAGGAAACCGCCAAACAAACGCAGCTGTTGCTTCAGGAAATCGACGACCACAAAAAAACCGACTTGAAACTGCAGGAGGCCAGAAAAATGGCGGACGCGGCCAATCAGGCCAAGAGCCGCTTCCTGAGCAATATGAGCCACGAAATCCGTTCGCCGCTGAACAGCATTCTCGGCTACGCGCATATCTTGCAGCAAGACTCCGACATTCCGGCGCACCGCAGGCAAGCGGTCGATACGTTGAAACGCAGCGGCGAGCATTTATGTTCGCTGATCGAAGACATCCTCGATATCGCCCGTATCGAGGCGCGCAAATTCGAGTTCAAGCAGCAACCGATTGAGTTTCCCGAATTCATTCAGCATTTGGCGCATTTGTATAAGGCGGAAGCCGAAGACAAAGGCTTGAGTTTCAGTTGCCAGATCAGCAGTTCGCTGCCGAAGCGGGTGCGCGGCGACGAAAAGCGCGTCGGCCAGATATTGATGAATTTGCTGGGCAATGCGGTCAAGTTCACCGGCGAGGGCGGCATCGTGTTCCGGGTAGCCTATGCCTCCGGCGTCGCCAATTTTCAAATCATCGATACCGGCAGCGGCGTCGACCAGCAGGAGCAGCACAACATATTCCAGCCGTTTACCCGACTGGAAAACCCGAGCGGAAACGCCGCGACCGGCTGCGGGCTGGGTTTGACGATCAGTAAAATCCTGACCGAAATGATGGGCGGCGAGCTGACGCTGCAAAGCATGCCGGGCCAAGGCTCCACCTTCGGCGTGCGCTTGCTGCTGCCCAGTCTCAGCGCGGATAGCGAGATCGAGCCGCAAGCCCCCATCATAGGCTACGACGGGCGCCGCCGCCGCATTTTAGTGGTGGACGACCAGCGCGAGCACCGCGAGTTGTTGCTGTCGCTGTTGGAGCCTTTGGGTTTTCATCTGAGCGAAGCGGATTCCGGCGAGGATTGTTTGCACAAGGTAACGGAACTGAATCCGGATCTGATCTTGCTGGACATTACGATGACCGGCATCAACGGCATCGAAACCGCGATGCGGCTCAGGGAAAGCGGCTTCGACGCGCCTGTACTGGTCCTGAGCGCGAACGCCTATACCGAGGATCAGAACGCCGCATTGAGCGCCGGTTGCGACGATTTTCTGGCCAAGCCGATCAACGTGACGGAACTGATGCAGAAACTGAAACTCTATTTAGCGTTAAACTGGCAACACCGGGATTTGGTTTCGGCCGAGGCGGCGGAACAACAACCGGATCGTCCACCACAGGAGCTGTTACGGCAATGTATAGATCACGTCCGCATCGGGGATTTATTGGGTCTGAAAAAAGAGTTGACCCGATTAAGCGCCGCTCAACCGCAATACAATGCTTATTTCGCCAAGCTGGCACACCTGGCGGAGCAATTTCGGATAGGTGAAATCAGGGCGCTATTAAGGATGAACGGACCGAAGGGGAAAGCATGATGGATATGTCGACCAATGGCACAGTACTGATCGTAGACGATACGCCGGGCAATCTGGCATTGCTGTCGGATACCTTATCCGAAGCCAACTATCGGGTGCTGGTCGCTACCGACGGCCAGTCGGCGCTGGAGCAGATTCAATACGTCAAACCCGATATCATCCTGCTGGACGTCATGATGCCCGGAATAGACGGCTTCGAGACTTGCAGACGGTTGAAAACAAATCCAGACACCCAATCTATTCCGGTTCTGTTCATGACAGGCTTGGGCGAACTCGACGATTTGCTGCGCGGCTTCGGCGAAGGCGCGTTGGATTACATCGTCAAACCGATACGGCCGCCCGAAGTATTGGCGCGGGTCGAGGTGCACCTCGGTCAAACCCGCACTTTGCTCAGGGCCGAGCGGCTGCTGGCCGATAGCGAATTCGCCGCGCTTGCAGCGGATGCCGCGGGACGCATCGTCTGGTTGACGCCGGCCGGTGCTTGCTGGTTACACGAATTCGGCTTGTTGCAAGCATCGGAAAGCCGATACGGTGTCGGCGATTTGCTGCCGACAGCCATCTTGGATTGGTTCCGGCTGTGGCAGGATCGTCGGAATTGCCTTGCCGACGACAAGGCAAACGAACACGATTTGGCGCAAGGGTTCGGCTTCGTCATCAGTCCTTGCGAACAGCCCGATCAATTCATTCTGCAGTTACAAAGGAAGGACGCGGAAGAAGCCGACAGTCATCAATATATACGGGAAAAACTCAAACTCACCAACCGCGAAGCCGAAATTCTGATGTGGATCGCCCGCGGTAAGACCAACAAGGAAATCGGCTTGATCCTGAATACCAGCCCTAGAACGGTCAACAAGCACTTGGAGCACGTGTTCGAAAAGCTCGGCGTATCGACCCGCTCCGCGGCGGTTGCGATGGCTTTTAAAACCGTAAATCCCTAAGGGGCCAAATTGCGGATAGCTCGCGATCCCTCCGCTAGCAGGGGGCGTATTGGAGATCCGAATTTTTCACGCTTTGAATAGTACTGTTCGAATTGGTTTTCAGACTGTTGCCTATATTCAGTTCAATAGCGCCGGTTTATTTGGTTATCATAATGAATTATGAATATTAATCATCCGAACGAGGACGTTCCATGCTGGCAACCAAACGGTACGAATATTTACCCATTGAACAGATAGAGTTCCATCATACTCTGACCAATCACAGAGAGTTGGATCGCGGCAAAGTCGCCCATCTCGAAAAGGATATTCTGACCAATGGCTTATTCGAACCGCTCGTCGTGTGGGAACGCAACAACGGAGAATATTATTTGGTGGGCGGTTTTCATCGGATGGAAGCCATTCAGGGCATTCGTCAATACAATCCGGGCTATTTTGACCGGGTAGACGTTAGGATCGTGGCCGGCGACCCGGATGAAATCAAGGCGCTGAATCTGAAATTGAACTCGGACCGGGTCGATACCCGCATCACGGATTATTTTCAAACGGTGATTTATCTAAACAATGCGAACTGGGATAAGGAGCGCATCGCGGAATTCTTCGACAAAAGCGTAAGCTGGATAGACGACATCGTTCGCTATGCGCCGCTGACTTCTGAACGCATGCGCGAAAAATTGACCAACGGCGAGTTGTCGTGGAACAAAGCCAAGGAAATACTTCGCAAGGCCTTGCAGGGTCCTCCGGGAAACGAGAAGCGGATTATAGAAGACGAGTTGGCCAAACCCGCTCGTCCCGTGTCAAAGCCGTTGCCGTTTCAAAAAACCCTCAAGCGCCTGTCGGTTTCGATGAAAGATTCACCATCGCAAACTTTTAAAGTAAACAGCGCGGATTTGTACTCGCTGTTGCTAACTTTGCGGGGTAAGAACGTCGGCCAAGAGGATATAGATCGAGTCCGAAAGGCGTTCCCGGTTTTGTGGGATGAGGAATAACATGCATCCAAACCCAAGCAAATGGGAGTAAATGAAGACTGCCGGGTTTAAAGCTCGAACCGCCTTTAATTTTTGCTTATCGGCGGACGATAAAGTTTGGCCCGATAAGCTTACAAACAAAAAAAGCCCCCACCCGAGCAAAGGTGGGGGCCGTAGAGTGTCGTCTTAACAACGAGGAGGCACAGAAAATCAGACTCGCATGGGCTTAGGCTTGAGCGCCAGCGTTTTACTCGTCAAGTAAGCAACGCCTGCTAAGGTCGCCGAATAAATGAATTCGCCCGTTACGAAATTCAAAACGCCTGCGGTAAGGAATAAATTGGTGACTAGGCAGTTTGTTAGTGTGCAAGGCTTCATCGTTAGCTCCTTATCCATCGAGATCGGTAAATTTTGAAGTCGATTTAACTGTAGTCCTTTGCCATTCAATTAACAATAACCCAAATAACGTATTTTTTATTTCCTTATCTGAAACAAAAACGGTATTGTAGATACCGGATTTTGGTGTAGGATGGCAGGATAATTAGAAGGGGCTCTAATAGGGCTAGGCCGCTTTTCGAAGCGGCATAAAAAAGCCCACATAAAGTGGGCTCCGTCCTGTGTTTTGTTTTTTATTGTTCTTTGTTGGACGCTTGCCGTAGCGGAACGACAGTTTAATGCAGCGCGTTTTTTATAGTTGTTTTACCAGTTAACTGGCCGCTTTCCTTCCTCCTCTTTTTAATGATCATCATCCTTTCGAACTCTGATCTACCTCGCTTAAGGTGGGGGCATTCTAAAAGATAAAAATTCGTTTGTCTACAAAAACTGCGACATTTTGTCGCAATATTTTGGGTCGCTTGCGCCAAGACCAATAAACCCGAGGTCTGCAAAAGATCGAAAATGTAAATCGGCTTCAGATCGCGCTTATCTTAAAAAATCGGTTGGAGTACCTGGAAGCCGTCGTGCTAAGCAAATTATTCGAACGCTATGCATTCAATGATGCGCAGCGGTGGCCGCGCCCTCGATTTTGCCTCCCGCCGGATCGATGACTTCACGAAAGGTCAAATTAATCCTGGCCGCCGTAGTCGTATTGTCGGCGGGCACGCTGTGCTGCCAATGCCGTTGAAAACCGGGCCGCATCAGCAGCAAGCTGCCGGCCGGTAGAACCAAGCTTTCGCTTTCGTTGCCGTGTTTGCTTCGAATCCGGAAGGTTCGCGCCGCCCCGAAGCTCACCGAAGCAATGCAAGGCGATGAGCCTAACTCGGGTTCGTCATCGGCATGCCAGCCTACATAATCCTCCCCGTTTCGGTAATAGTTGACCAACACCGAATTAAAGGGCTGATTCAATGCGTCTTCGACCTTAAGCCTTATTTCCGACAGAACCTTCGTCCAAGGCCGGGTGACCAGTAAATTATTGCTGTAACTGTATCGAATGCCGGCGTCGGCATGCCAGGTTTGCAAACGCGGCAGTACGAACAGGCGGCCGCCGTACTCGTAGCGATTGTCCGGCCAATCATGCTGCTGCAAAAAATACTGCAACAAACGCTCGGACTGATCGGTATCGTAAAACCCTTCGATCAGTTCCAGCTCGGCGCAGTGCATCAAGCGGTCCGGCCAAGGGCGCGCAAATGCGCCGCCAGCGCGCTATCCATGGTTGTCGTGTGCAACAGAAACCATTGCGGCAAACGCTCGCGCACGAAAGCCCGGCCAAAATCGATCATGCCTTTGTCGACTCGGGTCTTAAACTGCTTGAACTCGCCTAGTACCCGCACGTGCTCGCCTTTGTGCTCGGTCTCCGCCGGAAATTGATAATCCGCCATCAACTGGTTTTCCATCGCGAAATGATGTTCGGTATGCTCGAACAATTGCCGGAACAAGGCCGGAAAATCGGCATTGTCGGCGCCGTCCAGTTGGTTGAGTAATGAAACGAACTCTTGGTGGTCGCTATCGATCGCCGGATAACCCACCAAGTTTAAAGAGGCTGCATCTATTAATGCCATGCGCATTGCACCTAATAAAACACTCAAGAAATGCGGATTTTAATCCAGCCGGTATCCTTCTTCCATCAGTACTCGCTTGACCACGGGCCGCGAACACATCAGGCGGTAGTGCGCCAGGCAGTTTTCCGGCAAAACGATGCCCGATTTATCGGCCCAAAACTCGACGTAAAACAAGGCCGCGTCGGCGATGCCGAAGGCGCCCAAGGCATAGCCTTGAGCCGGCAATTGTTTGTTCAAGACCTCGAAGCTCTCGCGAACGATTTCTTGCCCTCGGGCTTTGACCGCATCGTAATCCGCCGGGTTAGGCGTGAATTTATCCGTGGTAAAAATACGGGCGTAGCCTTGCCCGTGCACCGTGGCCGTCACGTAAGCGATCAGTTCGATCGCCCTGGCCTCGCCGCCGGCGTTATCGGGCAGTAAACCGGCTTTGGGATAACGCCGCGCCAGCCACCAGGCTATCGCCGAAAACTCGGTCAGCGCGCTGCCGTCGTCCAGCTGCAGCACCGGAATCGTGCCTTTCGGGTTGACGGCCAGATAGTCCGCGCGGTGCTGGTCGCCGGCCAGCAGGTTGACGATATGGGCTTCGAATACCAGTTCCAGTTCTTCCAATAGGATGTGTATGCCGGTCGAGCAGGAACCGGGCGTCATATAAAATTTCATCGGCATTCCATAAAATAGTCGTTGGCGGCCAGCGCGAACTCGCGCCATAGGCCGGCGATGTCGCGCTTCACGGCATCGATGTAGTCGTCGCTGGGTTTGTGTTCGTCCGGAAAGTTGGACAAGGCGCAGGAAGTGCGGTGCTTGTCGACGGCAAATAGCAAGAATTCGTCGATGAAACCGTCGAAAATCGGCAAGGTTTGCCGGGTCAGGGCCGACATGCCGCGTTCGGCGCCGACGGATCCTTCCGTGAAAGTCAGATTTTTCAGATATTCGAGCGCCGCTTCGTAGGTTTCGGACAATACCGCCACGACGTTGCGCTGAAAGCAGCCGTCCCATTGCTGCTGCGACAAATCCCGAGCCAGGCATTGCTGGTAACGGCTTCTCATCAAGGATTTAGATTCGGCGAGATAGGCCTGGAACTGCTCTAGACTGTCGTTGTTGGTTTGCGCTGCCGGCATGACGGGTTCCGTCGTTACAAACTCGGAACATTATTCAATATCGGGGCCAAATTTGCCTGGAGTCGCTCACCTATTCGTTACGCACCAACCGGTTCACACTGAAGCGGTGATAAAGTATTTCAATATCAACGGTTTCAGCGGCGGAAGTTGATATTGGACGCTTCGGCTGCAACCGCGAAGCCCGAATCAATATTCAGCCATCGCTTGTCGCGAATGCGACAAATCCATTTTCTTGTCGGTTAGGTAACCGAATTGGCTGGGTCTATCCGGCGCTTGAACACCAGCAAACGGTTATTGGCCGGCATCGCATGATCCGCCTGCAAGATCAAGCCGATTTCTTCGGCCAAGGCCGCCACATCTTCGAAGTGCTTGATGCCACTCAAAGGATCGCGCGCTTTCAACCAATCATCGAAACGGGCATTGCTGTCGCTGGTGTAATGGCCGGCGTAATTGAACGGGCCGTAGATGCAAACCGACGCGTCGGCGTTCAAAACATCGGCCAGCTTGTCGAACAAGGTCGCCACCTCGTCCCGACTCATCATGTGCAGGGTATTGGCGGTAAACACGGCCTCGATGCAGCGGCACGGCCAATCCCGATCGTTGACGTCCAGCGCCAACGGCAGCTTCAGATTGGGCAAGCCCGCGTCTTCCACCCAGGTTCGGATCCCTGCGATGTTTTCCGCGCGGTCGCTGGGCTGCCATTGCAGATGCGGCATTTGCCCGGCAAAATAACAAGCGTGCTGGCCGGTGCCGCTGCCTATCTCGAACACGGTTTGCGGCGCACGAAACACCTCCTTCAGAATCGCCAGGATCGGCGCCTTGTTATTTTCGCAGGCTTGGGAAAAAGGTTTTTGTATCGTCATTCAGGTACGCCGGTTGCTATTTCGACGTTTTAACTTTAACGTGATTCGCCATGGAATTGAAAGCCGTCCATCGCATCGGCCAAATAAACGCCGCCGACTGGAACCGCCTGGCCGGTTCCGATTACCCCTTTTTGCGCCACGAGTTCCTGGCGGCCTTGGAGCACAGCGGCTCGGTCTGCGAGGCCACGGGCTGGCAGCCCGGGCATTTGCAGGTAAATGACAAGGGCCGCTTGATCGCCGCGATGCCGCTATACCAAAAGCAGCATTCCTGGGGCGAATACGTGTTCGACCAACAATGGGCCCAAGCTTACCAATACCACGGTTTGAACTATTACCCCAAATGGCTGACGGCCGTGCCGTTTACGCCGTGCCAAGGCCCGCGCTTGTTGATGGCGCCGGGCGCCGACCGTCCCGCAATCCTGGCACTGCTGTTGGATTTCATTCGCGCCCGAACCGATATTTCCTCATGGCACTGTTTGTTTCCGGAACCCGCGTTGTTATCCGAGTTGCGCGACTCGGGCTTGCTGATCCGCAGCGACGTACAGTTTCAGTGGTTCAACCGCGGCTACCGGGATTTCGACGATTACTTGCAAACATTAAGCGCGTCCAAACGCAAAATGGTCAAGCGCGAACGACGCAGGGTCACCGAGCAAGGCATAGAGATGCGACGCGTTGCCGGTAATGATATCAGTCAAGAACAATGGCAAGCGTTTTACCGCTTTTATGCGATGACCTATTTAAAACGGCGCAGCCAGCCGTATTTGACCGAGGCGTTTTTCCGGCAAATCGCGGCCGACATGCCGGAACGCTGCCTGTTGGTATTGGCGGTCAAAGACGGAACATACGTCGGCGCGGCCCTGAGTTTCGTCGGCAGCCGGAGCCTGTACGGCCGCTACTGGGGCTGCTTCGAAGAATACAACGCCCTCCATTTCGAAGCCTGTTATTACCAAGGGCTGGAATACTGCATATCCCAAGGCTTGCAGCATTTCGATTCCGGCGCGCAGGGCGAACATAAAATCGCGCGCGGCTTCGAGCCGGTCTTGACTCATTCGGCCCATTGGATCAAAGACCCGCGTTTCGCGAGGGTCATCGCCGATTTCGTCGAACGGGAAAAATCCCACGTGCAGCAATATCGAGACAGTGCGGCTGACTATTTGCCGTTTAAAAAGCCCGGCTAGGCTTATAGCGGCTTCCAGGATAATAAAATCAATCGGGAAACGAGCTCACACCTTTGTCGGAGCAATTCAGCGTTTTTTGCCGGTTTCGATTGAAACGCAGAAAACCCAAGGTAACGCTGGGTAGCTTAATTTGCGTAAAAACTTAGTAAGCTCTATGCGCCGCAATCCGTATGTAACGAATAATGCTTTAACGTATCAAACGGCGCAAATCATTCGGAAGAATCGGTGATTTTGGGCTTAATATGACATAATTACCAGCCATACTCAGTTGCAGAGCAAAAGTGCGGGCAGCTTTGCCTGTTTTTCCGGCTAATATCAAGTTATCAGGGAAAATATGCCTGTTATCGAAAATATCAAGGCAAAAGTGCCTGAAAACCCGGTTAATATCAGGTTAACAGGGCAAATTTGCCTGCTATTCAATAGTTAGGTTTCGTGGATGAAAGCCAGGATATTAGCAAAGGATTCAGAAAAACAGGCATTTATAGAATACTTGTCCGATCGGAATGTATCCCTGATGTTCTTCTACGAAGAGGAATTGGGAGAGGGAGTTCTTCATGAAAAAGTTGGCGAATTCATAACTTTAGTTCGCCCCCCATACAATTACGGACAGCTCGAAAAGTGGCTCTATCTTGGCAATTGGCAAGCTATTTTTCCGGCCAACAAGGAATTTCAGCCTTTTAATACTTTCAAGACGAAAGGCTCAGAAATCGAGAAACGAATGAATGAAGCTAAAGTAACACTTATCATCGATTCGTTCCATGATGACATCGAGTGGAATGTTATTGAAAAAACCTAACCAGCCGCTTCACCCGACCAAAAACCGCTACGCGGTTTTAGTCGGGTGAGCTTGGCGTTAGCATTTTTATATGGAGTAAAACTTTGACCGAAAACTTCACCTATCTATGGAAAAACGAACAATGGAATCATAAAGTAGAATCAACAATCCATAATTCCCACCTACTAACATATGCAGCTAGTGATAAATTCTCCAAAAATGGAGTAACCGAAAACTCAACTGTTTTTATTGTTTCTGTATTTGGAGGGGTGTTATATCTAGGTGGATATATTCGTGTATTTAAAATACTTAATAGATCACAAGCATCCGAATATCTTGAGGTTAGTGAAAAAGACTTATGGAAAGCAAAGGAATATATTGTTGCCGAAAAAGGAAGTGAGCAAGTTTTTAAGTTTAATAATGTTGTGCCTGATACCATATCCCATAAAATAGAATTTTTTAAAGGTAAGGGGTTTGTTAATCCCGTTATCAAGTATGGAAAAATTGACGAACAAACTTTCCGTAATGTACGTCGTTTATATATAGGCGCTGAAAAGAAATTATATGATCAATTAATGCTAACTAGTGGGTCAACTTGATGCAATTCCGCTACGTTTCATTGCGCAAGTTACCCAAACGTTATGTTTTAGGAAATGCTCCATGACCACTCTCGAATTCATCAACGGCATGACTCAGACGCTGGCTTGGCCAGTTCTGATTCTTGCACTGCTTTTCTATTACAGAAACAAGCTCGCCGAATTTGCCATTGAGATGTTGGGAGTCAAACTTCAGGTCAAACTGGTAAAGGAAGGAGAAGGGCCAAAAGCAAATACAGCATCGCTCGCCATAAAGAACGAAACAGCCTATTACAAGCTCTACTCGAACGGTCTGCTTGTTCAGAATATCAAACTTCTCATAGCTCCTGGGGTCGAAAAGCTTCCTCTAGTCTTTCCCATAACATTCCCGAACGAATTGTTGTCAATTCAAGTTATTGGGGATGACATGGCTTGGCCTGTAAGGGCATCGCATGGTAATTGCGATCTGAAGATAGCCCCTTCAAGTCACGAGCGAGAAATTCAACTGAGAATCTCGGGGATATGAAACATAACGAGCGTATCAACTTGACCCCAAAAAGCTCCGCGGCTATCGCCGCTCCGCTTTTTGGGGCAAGTTATACTTGGTGTTATGAGGCCTAAGAAGGAAAAATTAAAATGGATCAAAATACGAAAGCAAAAAATCTCCTTCTCTATGTGTTTCTAACAATATACGTTCTGACTGCTTTGGGAACATTAAGCATGCTATTTTTTGGCATCGGAGCAGTAAGAGATGATGAACGGCAATTACTTATTAATACTTTCTTAATTGAAAGTGCAGTTGCAATTGCTGCTTTGTTTTACTCTCTATGGGGATTAAAAAAGAAAGAAGACGCTGTACTTGAGCACACAAAAGAGCTTATTGTTAATCCACTGGAAGAATCATTCAAAGACTTAGTCATTCCAATTGAGGCGCTAAGGCTACCTCAAGTTCAGTTGCATGAAAATAAGCATTTTAAACGGTGTAAATTTATAGGTCCCGCAGCAATGACCTTTTTGGGTTCTACATTTCGAAATACAAATTTTATTGATTGTGGTGATGTTGTACCAATCCCTGAAAATACATTTTTAACGGGGGTAGTTGCTCTAAAAGATTGCACAATTGAAGACTGTGAGTTTATTCGAACAACTCTCTTAATACCCAAAGTTGCTGCGGAAGAAATGGTTAAACAAGTACCAGGTATGCGAATTGCCGGCTCATAACAAGCGCCAGCATCGGAACTATCGGGTCAGAGGGAGCCGCAGCTCCCGTCTGCCCACCGAACCGTGCGTACTGGTCCGTACACGGCTCCTCACGCAAGACGAATCCACTGAGAAACATCAAACCAATGCGCTAACTGCCGGTCGAATCGTATTTCCTGTCCCATCAGGTTGATAAACCAACTGTTCGGGTAGGCTCTCGTCACAGCGCGAGTCGCCGAGAGCGCCCATCGTTTCTGGTTGGAAAATACCGTCTGAGCAACTTGTTTGCGCGGAACGCCCCGCTTGACCAAGTGTCGATACAGATGCTGCTTTCTTTTCTGTTGGCTCACCAATCTCGCTCGTAACCGTCGCCGGATATGCGCTTCGATTTTCCTCAGTTGAGACGGATACTGGGTCAGGCTGTAGCCCGCGTAGGTGCGATTAGCCTTGCGTAATCGCACGAATGTTTCGACTTTCGTTGCTCCGATTACGCTTCCGCTAATTGGAGCTACGCCGGCTGAAGTCTAACCACTACTTACATTACTAGCCCGATAGAGTGGGCACGAAATATCGCGCCTACGCAAAATCGGATGGCAGCGTTTTTACGCGGGGCAAAAAAGCATTGCCCACCACGTTGACGCGGCGATAACGGTAGCGCCTCGAAAGGGATTCCGGTCTATCGACAATCTGTTGTGTACGATAACTCTATTCCCCTGCTTTTCTTGTTACAATCCCTAGCCTTTTAATCGTAAACAAGGCTTCTCCATGCAATTCAAAATACTTACCGTCGCTACGTTATTGGCTTTTTCTTTTCCTGCTTTCTCCGAGGAAATTCAATTAAGCCAAGCCGATCTGTTGGGAACCTGGCAGATCGACAAGGAATCGGTCAATCGCGATGGTAGCGATGCGCGTGGTTTGAATACCCAATGGACTTTCAGACAAGACGGGACCATGGAAGGTGTCAGCCAGGAATCCGATGCGCATGCGCGGGTCGATAGTCTGAGGGCGGTACTGAATTACTCGGTCGAAAACGGCAAATTGATCAAGCAGGCAGCACCCGGGCGCTCGAAAATGGAAACTTGCGCCGCCGTGGAAAAGGAAGGCAACAAAATGGTATTACAGTGCCGCTCGGTTTATTTCTTCATGACCAAAAAATAACGAATCCGGCCGGCAGGATCGCAAAGCGGGTAAGCAAGGAACCGTCGGCCGCCTTCATAAACAAGCGATACCAAACTATAGACGCAATCGCATTCCAGGCCTAAGCTATTTATCCGCGGCCGGTTTGCATGAGCGAAAATCGGCACCGTCGATCGAGCACATACCCGCGATTTGGTCTTTCTCCCCAGCCCGGCAGTGAGGGTAGCTTTATGGCAAACAAGAAAGCATTGCCCCAAATTTGAGCAAATCGGGCGATGCGTGGCGATTAAACTCAGCATTTTTATTGCCGCTAGCGCAGGACTGTTCTACGTCTCGCGCGTTTCATTGCGCCGCCGGGGTTCTCACGGTTTTTACCGCTTCTTTGCCTGGGAAGCCATCCTAATTCTGATATTGCTGCACCTCGACGCGTGGTTCAGTGGCGATCCGCTAAGTCCGTTACAGATAATTTCCAGACTGTGTTTGTTTCTGTCGCTCTACTTGGTGATCGACGCCGTCAGATTGCTGCATTTCGTAGGCAAATCCAAGGGCATTCGGGCAGACGATGGTTTGATCGGACTGGAGAAAACCACGGTCTTGGTCACATCGGGGATATTCCGCCGCATTCGGCATCCGATGTACGCCTCACTGCTGTTTCTGGCTTGGGGCGCGTTTTGCAAATCGCCGTCCTGGTTGGGCGGCGGCTTGGCTTTATCGGCAACGCTGTTTTTGATATTGGCGGCAAAAGCCGAGGAAACGGAAAACTTGCACTACTTCGGTTCGGCCTATGGCGAATACATGAAAAAGACCAAGCGATTCATTCCCTTCGTGTATTAAGCGCATTGCGTTTAGCCTCGCTAGCCCGGTAAATCAGCTCGGAAGATTCGGGAAGTTAATGGCGACTGGAACTGAGGATCGTTTTTGGTTTAGCCTATACTTGCCGCGCCTGCTTAAACCGTTTTTCGCCGGCATCCGAGTCGATCAGAAACGCCGGTCTTGGCGTGCCCGCTCTCCGAATCATTACAAGCCAAGAGGTGCACCATGCGAAATTCTCATCGTGTTTTATATGCCGCCGCCGGCGTCATGTTCGCCGGTTCCGCGGCAGCGGCGGATTGGTCGTACCCGCTGGCTTATCGCTTGGCCATTGCTGCGGACTGCTCTTACGAACATTCGACCGCCGATGCGTTGAAGTGCTTGAACGCCACGACGCAATTCAAAACCATTACCGAGGCGCAAATCATATTGAAGGCCGATCTCGGCCCGGAAAAGCGCGACGGATATCTTTTGATCCATTCGGCAAAGCCGGATTTGATTCTGGCCATCAGGGGCACGCAGCCCCCCACCGATCAAAACAGCACGGCTAAGAGCATAGCCTTGGACTGGCTGAACGATATCTTGTTGGGCCCGTTAGTGCCGCCGGCGTTCGAAAAAGACGGCTATCATGCGGGCTTTTTAGATTCGTGGAACAACATTGCCGCCGACTTGGCTCGGCAGCCTAAGTTGACCGGATGGATAAAAAAAGCCGAACAACACAAGGCGTTTTATATTGCGGGGCACAGCAAGGGCGGGGCGATTACCTTATTGGGGACGGATAAGATTTGCACCAAGGATAACCCGGCGGGTTTGCCGATGCCGAAAGCGACATACGCATTCGCGCCCGCCCGTAGCCTGACCGCCGACAAAGCCGATGCGGACAAGGCTTGTTTCAATAACACCTGGCGCTTCGAACTCGGCGACGATGTCGTCACTCACGTGCCTTTAGCGGCGAGCCCCGAAACCGACCCCGGCAAACTGATCGAAGCGGCCTATGTCTTCAGGGACACGGTTAACAAAATCCCGCTTTTCTCCAACATACCCGACTACGGCTCGGTAGGAAAATTGTTTTATGTAGATAACAAGGGTACCGGCAAGGTGATCCCGAACCAGGCCGAATTATACGGGGAAAGGGTCGAATCACTGGCCAAGCATCTCGACCGGCTTAAGTTGAAATTACGCAAACCCGATACGGCACAGACGATTGCTCTGGTAAAGCCCATTCTGGATGCAACCGTCCGCAAAACATCCATGCAGCAGGCCTTAAAACAGGCTAGGAACGCGCTTTTGCAACAGCCGTTGAATCTGGATGAAAACGACCGACAGTATTGTGCCGCCAAGTTGTCGCTGGTCGACGACCATATTGTGTACCACCAATGGCTGAGCAAAGCGGTAGCCAAGAGCGCTGCGGGAGGCGAGGTTACCGTTAGCGATGCCGAAATGCGGACTCTTGCCTCATGTTGCGCGGCGGGTTCGGCTAAGGCCGTGTTGCAATGCCTGACGAAAAGACCGGACATCGAGACTATCGAAAATCGCGAGTAAGCCGTACGTGTTTGTGGGCAATAAGGCGGGCCCGGCATGTAGTCATATAAAAATTCAGCTCGGTTTCAGATTGTTCGAAATCAACGAATTGGCTGATTGTGCGGGAGCGGCTTTGTTGCGATGGGCAAAAAACATTGTCATCGCTTGGTCGAAATACAGTGGTTGGGCCTTCGAATATGCTCATCGAGGAGACTTAAATGAAACACAAGCCTTGCATTTTATTCTTGTCCCACGGCGGGGGGCCTTTGCCGCTTTTCGGCGACGAAGGGCATGATGAAATGGTCGCCTGTTTGAAATCGATCGCGGCCGACATTAAAAAACCTAAGGCTATTGTCGTGATTAGCGCGCATTGGGAGGAACGGCTGCCCACCTTGACGTCCGCCGCGCATCCGCCGCTAATCTACGACTACTACGGATTTCCGCAAGCCGCTTACAGCGTTCAATACCCTTGTCCCGGGCTGCCGGCTCTAGCCGGACGCATTCAGGGCTTGCTGGAAGATTGCGGCATGGAAGCCAGCCTGAACCCGCAGCGCGGTTTCGATCACGGTTTATTCGTGCCGTTAAAAATAATGTATCCGGATGCGGATATTCCGTGCGTGCAGCTTTCACTGCTCGATAGTTTGGATCCCGCTTCGCACATAAACATGGGCCGGGCTTTGCAAGATTTGAATGACGGGGATCTATTAATCCTTGGCTCCGGCTTTTCTTTCCACAACATGAAGGCTTTTTATGCGCCGGAAACGGACGAATCGAAATCGATGAACCAAGCTTTCGAGAGCTGGCTGCTGCAAACCCTTTCCGACTCGAATATCGGCGAACAGGAAAGAACGCAAAGACTGGTCGACTGGGCTCAAGCGCCTTACGCCCGCTATTGCCACCCGAGAGAGGAACATTTATTACCGTTGCACGTTTGTTACGGCCTTGCCCACAGTCCTTGTTCAAAAGCTTTCGAGCTGACCATTTTAAATAAAAAATCCAGCATGTATCTTTGGTGAACGGGATGAGAATGGGGGCCGAACTGGAGGCCGCTCAGTGGCAACTTGCTTGTTGCACGATACCGTCATCCATTCCGTTGATTTTTGGGAGGATATGGATTGGGTACTAGCCAAGCGGTCGGGCACCCGGTATTACAGATATTGCCACCCGAGATCGATTCCGCAGCAACAAGGGGAAAACCGTCTTGCATCATTTAGTAAAATGCCTAAGAACCGCTAATACCCTGCAGCAGCAGGCGGCGGGGCATCTGAATTGTCGGTGACAGTGCGGTAACGCCGTTGATTGCTTAGGCCGAAAAAGGCGATAAAAACTTAACCATCCCTAAAAAGGAGCCGGCGACGGCACGGTCGCCAGGGCGAATTCCCTGTCGGATGAGCGAGCCGGCTTTGACTGTAGCCCCAAAGTCAATTCCCGGTTGAGATGGGAAAATGTTATCTTTTTATCGAGCAATTACTCAGGCCTGACAAAATATCCTTTATGCATCAATAACATAAATCACATTCCGTTGGAAAGGCCGTGAGCAATCGTTACAGGACCACATATAAATTGATCTTCAGGAGTAGATTATGCCGAAGTCGACCGTGACTTACTGGAATACGCTCAGCGGCGCCAACCTGTCTGAATGGTCTCCCATAGAGGGGCTGGAAGGATTTGCCGAACAGCTGACCCTCAGTCTTGACCCTGTCACCGGTGAGTACACAAGGTTGACTCGATTTTACCCCGGCGCAGACACGGCAAAGTTTGGCGGAAAATCGCATCCTTATCCTGAGGAAGTCTTTATCGTGACCGGCCGCCTTTACGATCACGCATTTGATCTTTGGTTGGAAACGGGCCACTATGCCAGCCGTCCGCCGGGCGAGGTGCATGGACCATTCGCGACCGATGTCGGTTGCGTGGTTTTGGAGATCTCCTTTCCGAACCGTGTTGCCTGACACTCGCAGCCGGTCCGGACTTGCCCATTCCCCGAGCTAAACGGCGGGCCGCCGCCCTATTGATGGTTGCCCATATCTTTCAACGATAAGGAATCCTGCATATGCAATGCCTACTCGACCATATCGTGCTAAATGTTGAAGACGACAAAAAAATGTTGGCGTTTTATCTGGAAGTTCTAATGTTGGAACCCGAACGAGTCGAAGAATATAAGGCCGGAAAGGTGTCTTTTCCGTCTGTGAGGCTGAATTCCAACACCGTGATCGATCTATTCCCTAAGGCGCCGTCGGCAGGCGATAAGCAGGCAATTCAACCGAACTTAAATCATTTTTGCCTAACTTTGGATAAAGCCGATTGGCTGGAACTGGTTCAGAGGCTCGAATCGAATAATCTTGTTATAGACGAAGGACCGGTCGTTCGTTGGGGGGCGCAGGGTAGCGGCACATCTATTTATTTTCGCGATCCGGAAGCGAATGTCATCGAAGCGCGCTACTACGATGATTTGTCCGGTTGATACGCTTTCAATCCGTCATCGCATGCGGCGCCGACCTTGATCATTGCCGCATTATGCCCCGCCGCATTTTGACGAATCTAACTTACCTACCCAAGCGTAATTTTAAAAAAACACGCTTATCGGTTAAGTAAACAACTCAAAAAGTCATGCTTTTGATAGGGAACTCCCCCAAAGCCGGATCGAACCCATCTTCTCCGGGTTGCAGAAAATTCTGACTAAGAAAACGGCTACAAAATGCCAAATATAAGCCGGAAGGGAAATGGTCGCTCATAGAGCACCGCTTAGTAACGTCCTGGCTTTCCAACTGATACCCGCGCCCGATCTGATCCCTCGTTTTGTTTGGACAACGCCTTGTTCAACTGAGGAAACAGCGTGACTGGTCTCAGGAACAATCGGCATTGCTCGAAGCTATTTGAGCGGAGAATAGCGCGGAAAACGAAACATCGCCTTGCTGAATATCTGCAAATTGGCGGATGCGTTATCGGTCTCGCCGGCGGAGATACTTAGGTTTCATGACAACCAAACTATTTGATTGTTATCGTAAGGATGGTGGTCCGGCTAGAAAAACCTAACCTCAACCATCTCATTCAGCCTATTCTTCCTTATTTCCCAATCCTTCATAGCGGAACCAAGCAAGCGGTAAAACGCGGTACTGTGATTGCGTTCTCTTAGATGGCAAAGCTCATGGGTAATCACGTAATCGATGCAGTCTTTTGGAGCGGCGATCAATTCGGGGTTTAGGATGATATTGCCCTGGTTGGTACAACTTCCCCAACGTTTGGGCATGAAGCGAAGCTGAAATCCGGCATGATGTGTGATGGCTAACTTGGCGACCAATCCAACACAATGCTCATAACGTTCCGCAAAAATGGCTTTCGCTCTGACGTGATACCAACCTTGCACAAGCTTTTTCACTTTCACCGGGTTAGTCGGATCAACCGTCTCAACCAGCAATCGTCCTTGCATCAGTTTGACTTTATTTTCACTCCCTTGAATAACCATCAGTCGGTATTGTCTGCCTAAATAGCGATGTGTCTCGCCGGATAGATATTGCCTTTCCGGTAAGGCCGGAGGGTAGGCTTCAAACTGGCACCGCTGCTTAAAAATCCATGACGCCCGTTTCTTGACCTTTTCAGCGATGGCTTCATTGCTGGCATCCATTGGAGCATCGACCACCACTTGTCCATCGGGGTAGACATGAATCGCCAATGTCTTGCGGTCGCAAGCATTCACGCTATAGCTGATTTCGGTCTGACCGAATAACACGGATTGCTGACGCCGACTCGCCATCACCGGCTCCTGCTGTGCAAGCTAACCATCCCGGCGTTCGGCAATAGCCAATACCTGATTGGTGATTCGTTCGATCAATTCCAAATCCATGGCAAGGTCGTAGCGGCCTTTCAAACTGTACAGGTAGTCTTCGATCTCGTTCATCATCCCGTTTTTCACGTCTTGATTACGCGTCCAGTCACGAATCTTGTGTTCGCGGATAATATCTTCCAGCTTGACGGCGGTTTCCGCCGCAAATACTTCGGCCGTCACACCGGGTACTGAATACACCGCCATAGGCTCTTGAATGACGCCGTAGTAGGCTTTGGCTTCATCGCGTTGCGACAATATGTCCGGCAAGTCGGAACCGGTTTTGCCGCGTAATTCATCTAAGGTTTCTCGAATGCGTTTAAGATATTCCAGGTCGGAAAGCCGTTTGGCCCTATGTTCCGCAATGGCTTCGTCAATCAGCTCGGACAGGCGTTTATACAAAGCCGGGTCTTCTTCCATTTTTTCGACGATGGTCTTCTTCACCCGCGAAGCGATGGCATCTGCTTTGGCAGCGTCGCCTTCGATAGTATCGATCTCATGCTCAAATTCATCGATGGCGAACACATTGACCGGAGCAATCAACTGTTTCACCGCATCGGCTCCGATGTATTTATTCACCATATTGCGAATTTGCGTCTCATAAGCCGAATAATCCACCGCTTCGCCGAAACGTTGTTTTACGGCCTGACGCAAGTTCAGAAAATATTTCAAATCGTCTTTGTAGCGGGCGATTTTCTTTGCCGGCGTTTCATCTTGGAACTTGGCATTCGCCAACGCCAATTGCAGGGTTTTGGCGAACAAAGACAGCACCTCGTAAAAGCGTTGCCGTCGATCTTCCGGCTCCAAATGCCGTTGCATGGCTTCCAAGTCTTTTTGGTTTTCGACTTCCTTAAACACTTCCCAGACATTGGTATGGCGTTGCGGAAGCAGTTTGATTTCTTCGCCGACATCGGTCAGCGTGCCTTCCACGTCTTCCGGATCAAAGCCTTCGTTTTCCAACGCGGCATAAGTATCGATGGCTTCGTTCAGTTCGCCGAAAATACCCCGATAGTCAAGAATCAAGCCGTAATCCTTGCCTTCAAACAAGCGATTCACGCGGGCAATGGCTTGCAGAATATTGTGTTCCTTCAGGCGTTTGTCCAGATACAGCACGGAGTTTCGCGGTGCATCGAAGCCCGTCAGCAGCTTGTCCACCACGATCAGGATTTCCGGATCGTCGGAATGTTTGAAGGCATTGATGATGCTGTCTTGGTATTTTTCATCATTGCCGTATTTAGCCATCATGGCTTTCCAGAAGACTTGCACTTCTTCCAGCGCATCTTCATCGACGGTTTTATTACCTTCGCGGGTGTCCGGCGGCGAAATCACCACTTCCGCCGTTACGTCGCCAAACTCATCGAAGTATTTCTTATAGCGTAAAGCCATGGCTTTGCTGGAGACGGCAAACTGGCCTTTCTTGCCGGTGCCACGGAAGTTGTCTTTAAAATGCTGACCGATGTCATAGGCGATCTCGGCCAAACGCTGGTCGGATTTGCTCAGTTCTTCTTCGCGGCGGAATTTCCGTTTTAAGTCGGCTTTTTGTTCCAGCGTCAGGTCTTTGGTGATGCGTTCAAACCATTTATCGATTTGAGCCTGCTCGCCGTGTAACTCGCTCATGCGGCCTTCATACAGCAACGGCGTCACGGCACCGTCTGCCACGGCCTGATTCATGGTGTATTTGTGGATGAAGCCGCCAAACTTGGCTGCCGTGGTCTTTTCCTTTTTCAGTAGCGGCGTGCCGGTAAAGCCGATATAGCAGGCATTGGGAAACACATTCTGCATCTTGGCATGCGACACGCCGTATTGCGAACGATGCGACTCATCGACCAGCACAAAGATATTGCTGCCGGCATCGCTGATCTTGCGTTTGCGGCTGGCCGACTCGAACTTGTCGATAATGGTAGTGATGATACTGGCCTTGTTATGGGCGATCAGGTCGATCAAATGCTCGCCGGTTTTGGCTTGCACCACCGGCTTGCCACAGGCGTGAAAGGTTTTATAAATCTGGTCATCCAAATCGATACGGTCGGTGACCAATACGATCTTGGGATTCGGGATGTCCGGTGCCAACACCAAGGCTTTGGCTAACATCACCATGGTCAACGACTTCCCGGAACCGGTGGTGTGCCAAATCACGCCGCCAGGCCGTTGGGTATCGCCTTTGCGTTGGGTGACTCGATGCAGGGTTGCTCCGACGGCGAAATACTGTTGGTAGCGGCAAATTTTCTTTTCCTTGTTGTCGAAGACGATGTACTGGTAAATCAACTCCAGCAACCGCTCCGGCCGCAACAAACTATGAATGGCTTTATCTTGTGGAGAAGGCAAGCGTTCGCCGGCATGCCACAACGATTCCATCGCACGCCGCTGCCGGTCGTCACGTTCTGCAAACAGCCGGGTTTTGAGTTCTTCTCCCAAGGCTTGATTGACGACAGCATGCAGCCATTTTTCCTGGGTGTTTTGATCTTCTTCCTTCCAGGTGGCCCAAAACTTGGTGGGCGTGCCGGTCGTACCGTACAGGGCTTTGTTTTGGCTAACCGACAATAAAACCTGTGCATAGGTAAAAAGTTCGGGGATTTCGTCGGTACGCTGATTCCGCAAATGCTGGCTGATGCCTTCTTCCGTCGCGTCTTTCAAATCGGGCCGCTTGCATTCGATCACCGCCAGCGGAATGCCGTTTACGAACAATACAATGTCCGGCCGGCGGGTTTGTTTGCTGTTGCGGCGTTCCAAAACGAATTCATCGCAGACGTGATACACGTTGTTGGTCGGATTTTTCCAATCGATGTAATGCAGGGAAAAGCTCTTGGTATAACCGTCTATGGTTTGCTCCAAGCTTTTACCCAAGGTCAGCAAGTCATACACTTGCTCACTGGTATTCATCAGGCTATCGAAGGGGATGTCGGTTAAGGCCTGTACCGCCTTTTGGATGTTACTGTCGCTGAACGCGTATTGCCGGCCTTTGAAGGTAATCGAATTGAATTTCCGCAGTTGCTCACGCAGCACGCTTTCCAAGATCAATTTGGAAGTCTTGCCACCGCGTAAGGCTAGGTTTTCCGACGGCGTCAGGTATTGATAGCCTAACCGGCTAAGCAAGCCGACCGCTGGCAGCAGCGAGGACAAATCTTCTAAATAATCATGTGCGGCCATAGTTGCATCCCATCGTTTGCTGGCTGAACTGGTCCCCAAGCTTCCAGCCCGCTAGTTCCGAAGCTCCAGCTTGGGAACCCCCCTTCACCATCCAGAAGCTCTGCTTCCCAAAACCAATAATCACCACGCCTTCTCCACTTCGATCAAACCCTTCTGCCCCGCGTAATCACGCGCACTGGAATAACGCCAATGCTCCGGCAAATCTACATAACCGCGCTTGACCGGATTTTGATGGATGTAATCCAATTTCTGCCGCATGACCGTTTCCGATTCGATCAACTGCGGATGATTACCTTCCTCCCACACTTGGTAGGTGCTCTCGGTTTTATGACGACGCTTAAACAACGCAAGCAATTCCAAAACCGCAATAGAGTTTTGGCACTCCAGGTAGTCAATAATCTGCCTGGCCGTATAAGACTTGAAACGTTGCATATCACGGCTTAAATCCGTTGAAGATGCAACCAAGTGCAAATGGTTTTCCAAAATCACATAGCCATATATTTTAAATCCGGCCTCACGTTGCAAAAATCGCCAGCAATTCAATACGATTTCCACTGTTTCAGTATTGGTGAACAGCGGCTGCCAGCGAACGACAGTCGCAGTCATAAAATGTGGGCAAACCGGATTGGTAACGCGATAACGGCTTCTAGGCATAGCAGCTTATCTCACTATTCTCTGGTTCCCAAGCTCCTGCTTGGGAACTCCGCCCGCGAAGCTCCAGCTTCGCAATTCGGGAAGCAAGAGCTTCCCACATAGGGTATCCAAGCCGGAGCTTGGGCACCAGCTCACTCACGACTTTATAAAAACGGATTAGTAATCACCAACGATCCCACCGCTTGACCGTGCTGCATGTCTTCCGAATACAGCATGGAGCAATCGGCGGCTAACGCGGCACTGACGATCATGCTGTCGTAAAGCGAAAACCCGTATTGTTCGGCAACGGCTAAACCTTGTTCGTGAACAGCCAACGTTAAATCTTGAACTTGGCATACGGCACGGACCACGCTTAAAAATTCGCGGATTTCGGCATAAGACATCTTCAGCTTGCGGGACGCCACCGAGGCAAACTCGTTTAATACCTGCACGCTAATCACGCCGCCGGTAGCGATAATCGCCTCGGCCTGATCGGCTTTACGGCTATCGTCGGATAACAGATACAGCAACACATTGGTGTCGAAAAACCGGTTAACGGCCTTCATGGGCTTCCAGACGGTCGAATTTAAAATCGGCCGGCAAGCGTCCTCGATATTTACGTAACTGCATCAACAACGCTTCCGAACTGGGCTTTTTTTCCAGTTCAAAGCTGCGTTCGCCCACCACATGAATTTCAATGTCGTCACCTTCCTTTAAGGCGAGTGCCTCGACGACGGCAGCCGGTAAACGCACGGCCAAACTATTACCCCATTTTGCGACTTGCATACGAATACCTCCAGTTTGATATACGGATGACTAGTGTATATCAATCATCTCTGGTACCCAAGCTCACGCTGGTACCCTGGCTTCGGAAGCTCAGCTTCTGGTGTTGCGAAGCGAGAGCTTCGCGTATCGGTTTCCCAAGCCGGAGCTTGGGAACCAGTGTAAATTAATTTAAGCTATTGTTATTTATAAAACAGCAAGTTTTCAATATTCAAAAGCGACAAAACTAAAGCGCTTTTGCCCTGACGTTCCAAAATCCAAGATTTGGGGATTCCAGGCAATACACCGCGCAATTGGGCACTGGAAAACCCAGTTGGAAACGTCGAAACGCTTTCATATCCTGGTTTGTGTTAGTAGAAAACCCGAACACTTTCCAGACCAGCATGCCAAACCAAATGCCATGACCGAACAAAACACTTCGATCAGAAAGAGTCTCAAGCTCAAGCAAAAACTGATCGACACGCTGAGCAAACTCGGCGAACGTATCGGCATTTGTACCCAAACGTTTGTGCGGATCGGCTTCTTGCCAATAGGCATCTGCGATAGGACGCCGCTGTTTGCCGTCCATGCCTTGGATCAACTGCGGATCGATGCACGATAATTCATTAAGCAGCGGGTGGACGGTCGGCTGAATGGAATATTTGTCGCAAAACGGCTTAGCTGTTTGATGCGTCCGGACTAGCTCGGAAACGAAAAAGGCAGAGGGCTCAAACGCCAGGGAATCCGCTAAATGCTTAGCTTGATTAACGCCAAGCTCTGTGAGCGGAATGGCATGATGATCCATGGTAATACCGCCGGCATTCGCCAAACTCTGGCCGTGGCGGATAAAGGTAATGGTCTTTTTCTGCTTTGGCATTGGCGTAAAAAATTTTAGCGGCTAAAAATTTGGTCGAAAACAACGATGCATTAAACCATCAGGGTATCCCAATCAAGGTGATCAAGCACGTGGAAGGCGATAAATGTATTCACTGGACGTTCATTCCGTGGCGTCACGCGGGTCAGGAGAGTGTTCTCGATGAAGAACGGCAACACGTAGAACTGAACGTTCTTCGTTGATGCGATTGTATGTGCCATTTTCAGAAGGCGATGACATAAATTTCAAGAGTTATCTATTGCGAATCAGTTGATCAATATGGATAGCTTTTATCCAAATGTCGAGGGCGCGCTGACCACCACACACCCATTGATCCCATTAATCTTCAAGATACCTTCCTTAAACTTTGCGTGCTCCTGCGTCGAACGCGTGCAATCCCATAGGAAGCTGACGATCTGCGCATCCTTGTATTTCGTGTCGGCGCGATAGAGAGACGCGTCTTCGGCGATCTCGCCAATGAGTGTCTGGAAGGACTTCTTCACGTCTTTCCGGTACTTAACCTCAATGATCGTATGCAGCGACGGCAGGTAGAGATCAATGCGTGGATTCTTCTGCCCAACGGGCTGTAGGTTCACTTCGTCCGCGATGTCGTTGAAGATCGGCGCGAGTAGGACATAGAGAATGTTCTGGACGTGGTATTCGTTTTCTATCTGCCACTTGACAGGTTCCGCACCTCGCGTGCGCCCCGCGTCTTCCCATGTCCACCGTTTGAGGCCGACGGTGATATGCTCCAGAAATCCCAGAAGGTCGTCGAGGTTCCAGCCTTTTGGCGGCACCACGGCCACGTCCTGATTGACCTGATCGAAGACGTAAACCATCAGGCTCAACAGTGCCGTCGAAGCGTCTTCTTGCGCTTGCGCCCGGAACTCAGCCATGAAGCGGCTGATCAGGGAAAGGCGAATCTGATGATCGTCGATTAGCTGTATCTTCCGATAGTGAAGAAAGAGCGGCACGGAAGCACTGGTATAGACGGCGGAGTCGCTGCTGAGGATATACGCAGCGATATCTTTCTCGAAGAGATTGAGATGGTTGCCGCCGACCTGTTGAGCTAGAAAACCTGAAATCCAATTCTCGAACTCCTTGACGATGCGTGCATCGTTCATCTGCCCGGTCAGCCATTTCACCGCCATGACGCCGAACATGTCGGAGACCCACGGGCGCGGCGTGGAGTCGATTTTGGCAGCCTGGCCGAGCAGGCGAGAGACATCCTGACTAGAAATAGCTTCTTCCACAATGCCGAGGCCCGCAATCGCACACCGCTGATACAAGGAGATCATCACAAAATCGAAGGACGGAATACCGTCCTTCGACAATCCCAGAAAATGCAGAAAGGATGATTTGAAAGGATCGGCGTGCGCGCGCTCGCTTATCTTACAGTGCAGATACTCGCGCAACTGGTACGCGTTTTCCTTCTCTACAGAAACCATTGGGATTGCCCGATCTTCCCGATCATCACTGAATCGTTCCAGCCTGGAAGCTGGTTCAGCCATCCGAGATTCCGGGCGATAAGATCGGAATAGCTGATAGTCACCGGCATCGGATTGGGGAAGTAGCTGCGCCAGGAATGCGAAGCGAAGCTGTACAGTTGGGCGCTCAGATACGTGATGTCCTTGAAGGTCGAGTCCTTGTGAACATCAAGGATTACACCGCGCGGATGTCCGTCTGTGTCTTGCCGCAATTCTCTCTGACCGATCAGGTAGATTAGCATCTCGTACTTGGAAAGCTTGAACGTCTTCCCGCGCTGTGGAGCCAGCCGTCCCTTCTGTGCGCCGGCCGTCGAGGAATCGAACATATGCAGACCATGATCCTCCGAGATTTTCAGGAAGGCGAACTCGATCTGATATTCACGGTACTTGTCGATCACAGTGCGGACGGCTTCGATCTCTTCCTTGTTGAACTTCTTGACCTGTGCATGAAAAATCAGGCGGATCGTGTCGCCTTTCTGCCAGTTCATTCGCTTCTGAATCTTTTCTATCGTCTCTCCAAGCACAGTGATCAACGCTTCGCAGTAGGCTTCCGGCATGACCGCCTTAGAGGTGTTCGAGACAATGTAGCTGCCGTCTCCGGAGAAGACGGTGGTGATGCCCATGATCCGCTGATTGTCGACACCACGTTCATGTCCGATATTCGCGCTGCCGATACCGATTACGAGTTCGTGCGAGAGAGTCGGAGAAGATTTGAGAAGCCAAGGGACACCACCCATCTTCGCGTAGCAGGCCAGTGCCATATTATTGAGCGAGTATCCCAGCGAATTGTCGGACTGCAAAAGAAGCTCTATCGTGAAGTCCTGCACAGGAACCTGATGTGTAAAGAAAAGGCTTTTTCCGAGATAATACGGATTGTCTGTGGCCTCACGTTTCTTGAAAGACTGCCGGACCTGAACGAGGGCCAGGTCCCAGCGCCCACCGTCCTCAGTTTTCTTGCGGATCGCCGCCTCAATAGCGTTTTTGTAACTCTCAACGCTATCGGTGGCCGTCGTGAATACTTCAACACGGCTAGTTCCGAGCGTGAACTTTCCTTCAAGGCCGTTACTGAAATACTTGCTGTTCGAAATACCTTTCAGGAGCTTTCGGACGAATTGCTCAACGCGTCCCTTGTCGTGCTGGGCGCAGATCACGCAGATCGACGGATCGTTCCTGTCGAATGTTCGTTTCGTATAAGGGCCATACTGAGTCAAGCCCTTATCGGCCCAATCCTTCTCACCGTTGTCGTTGAAGATAAACACCGGCTTCTGCATCTGTACGCAATCCTTCTCGATGTCGGGTGAATCCTCGATCTCGATACGCGTTCCGTTGATAAGCGGAATAGACTTCGACTGTATGTACTTCTTAAGGGTATCGATGCGCGCCTTTTTGTTCTCGCCTCCATTAAATATGGAAACAGACTGCCTGATGTGCTCGACGATTGTGTCTTTCTTTCCGCCGTGGGTGTGCAGAATGTAGTCGTCGAAATTCGTCCTGCTAGCTTCAAGGTAAACGTCTTTCGCATCGACCCGCACGCCATGCCCGTCAGGCCGCGTGACATAAAGTGTTTCATCATTGCGGGCGTTTACTGATCCCAGAAGCTTTTTGTACCCATCGTCCTGCTCGATAACGACGTAGCGGCCCACAAGATCGAAGCCGGCGTTAAGGAAGAACAGGCCGTTCTCTTTGAGTACCCGGCGTGTTGTGCAATCAATGACGAGGCAGGGATGGCTTTGAACAGTGCGGGTGTCTATTGAGTATTTGGCACAGACCTTAAACGGGTACGCATCTCCGAGAATCGGGACCAGAAGATTATCTTCCTGCTTGGTACTTACCAGCTCGATGGGATTGAAGCCGGATGGGTTGCGGCCCAGTCCAGTAAGATGCCGTGTTAGTCCGTCCTTGACCAGCGAGCAGAAGATACCGAAGTTATCCTTGAGCGCGATTTTGTGCGGTGTGCCAGATGTGGGAAATGTACCGTCCCCCGAAAAGATCAGGATGTTGTCGCCCTGCCGGCGGAATGAGTGTGTCGATCCGCGCTTCTCGCGAAATTCGTCCAGCGTCTCCTTGTCATAGGGGATTTGGAGAGCTTCAAGCTCCACTTCGGGGATTTTTAGTGGAAATGCGTTCAGGAAGACTGGCAAAATTCGATCCTTTCTTCGGTCAATACGTGCAATTCTTATTTAAGTGACTACCCCAACCACGACAAAGCCTGCAATTCTCTTACTTGACGACAGCCAACGGTAACAGCTAATCGATGCGACTGTTGGGCCAAGTGGGTAGTTTTTCCAGGGTGTCTTTTAACCATGTGGTTATTCTCCCATTTTTACTTGGCCTTTCAGTATAGGTTTAAGCGGCTGATAGGCTGGTAAATATCAACTTGCGGTTATCAAATCAGATTAGACGATAGACCTCAACAAGTCGTTACCGGTTGATCATTCTAGACACTGCTAATCAACCGGCACATCATTTCATTAATTTTGAGATTTCATTTCACAATTGTGAGATTTTTTTCATTAATTATGAGATCCGACAAACGACACATGATGTCGGGTGCCACATTTAGTGAAAAATGATCGATTGATATTAAAGCGATTTTTCATTATTTATGTCACACACCATAACCACTTTTGACACAATTAATGAAAAATTTCGGATTTTGTGCCACATAAAATGAAATTTTTCGAACCATCGCAAAGCTCCTTGTAAATTTAAGTTTCAGTCCATTCGATGGGCAATGCCTCTTGTTCTATTGCAACACCCTTATCCAACAAGGACTGATAGGCCGCCTGTAATGGCTCTAAAACACGCCGTGACTGTAATTTCGATAGAAGTTTAACTACATATCACACTTCGCCGGTGTAAAAAGTCAGTTCGAAATTCGGCCGTATATCGAAAGATCCCTTTTGTGGATGGTAGGTAGCTGTGACATAACATGAAATATGAATGGCTGCCATTCAAAACATTTACGCCGGATGAACTTGAGCAAGCCATTGACGAAATTGACCCCGGGTTTGGCTCGCAATACACGTTAACTTTTTGCTAGGTGCTTATACTCCGTAGCCATCACGTGCCAACTTCGCGGCCAATGCTTGACCCCCATTCGATCTCATCGTGGAGATTATTAGGAGTAATTCCAGCCAGCAAATCGTCAAATTTGGACTTTGATTTTACCGTGACGGATTCGATCCGAATACCCGTTTCGTCAGCAGTGAGCTCAACTGATGAACCAACTTCCAATTTCAATTGGGCGAGCATATCGGCTGGCAATTGTACAACGGCATCATTGCCCCATTTATTAATTTGAGTTTTCATTTGATGATTCATGATCGCATCGCTTTAAAATATTATAAGCAATGATGGCGCCTTTGACCCTTCGGCATCATATTGCTATACATAAACGGAAACTTCACATAATGGCCGTTATGCATAGCTGTGCATAATGGTCAAAAGCCGTCTCTTACGCCATTTACCTTCCATCGGCAAACCGAAAACTCACCTTCTGATCATTCATCCAAGATGGTTCAATCAACCCATCGTGTTGAAGTCGCCCAACTACAATTCCAGGATGAATGCCGATTTTCTCAGCAAAGGCTTGAACAGCGCCTTTGGTTTTTAATTCGCTCAATGTACTATCGAATTTTTCCGGAATTAAAAACTTACACGCCCAATCATTTGCTTCCTTTTCTTGGGGAGAATCGTTTCCAGCTTTATTTGGATCATCCAGATAAACAGATTTCTTTTCCTGAGCATGAAGCAGAATATGCGCCGCTTCATGAAACAAGGTAAACCAAAATTTATCGTTGGTTTTGCCGTACAGCGAAAGCTGAATCAACGGACGATGAGGATTTAACCAGCGAGCCACACCACTGACATGCGCCTTGGGAATAGCCGGTACCAAAATAAAAGCCACCCCTGCGGATTTAAATAAAGTTCGAAGTTGTGGCTCAAACTCCTCCGGCGGTAGCGTAGTGAGCTTACGAACCTGATTCAGTGTCGCTTCAAATTTAGTTCTATCGTATTTAGGACCATCTTTTTTTTCGGCTTGTTGTTCGCCCATTCGTAACCAAGCTGAGATGGCTCCGACGTCACTTTGTTCTTCCCGACTGCGGCGAAATGAGCCTTGCATTTGCCCGTAATGCGTTTGCCATTCCTCTGGAGAGGCAACCCCAAAAAAACGTAAACATACTTCAACTAAGTAAGGTTTAGATTTCGCATCAATGCGCTGCTTATGAATTGCTCCGGCATTCATAAGCTCTTTGACAGGTATACACTCTAACCAGTCAGCCCAACCGGCAAATCGCTCGGCTGCTTGGAGACGAGCACAGTGTTCGCGGTACTTAGCTTCGCGCGCTAACCAAAACCCAACAGTACTGCCAACGACACGTTCCAACCGAATTGCAGCATCTTCGGTTAGAGGAACTTTGCCTTTGATAAGCTGATTGACATGTTTAGTTGTGTACCCTAGGCGCTGAGCCAATTCTGATTGGGTCCAGTCACGTTCTTCAATAATATCTAACAACGTGTCACCAGGCGGAGAAACCCAGTCTGGCTGATAAGGGACTGCCAAGTCAGTCATGATAGTCTCCAATAAATTCGATACAGATAATTGTGACTCGAGACCAGTCAACGGAATGATCATCATGTCTAGGGCATGGGTCATGATCCGGTGAAAATACGAGCCGCCATCCACCAGTCAAATCAAGCGCAAATTGACCTTTTCGATCACCCTTTAAAGGGTGTGGGTTCCCTGCGACTAGTTCGGTGACTTTGCTTGCCGCATCTAGGTCATCCAAACGGGTACGTAGTTTACGTGCACAGGCCGCCCCAAGTTTTTTCTCGGCAGCGGCCCGCTTTTCACATAACTCTCGAATCTTTTTATCCTTGAAGTGAATCTCCAAGCAACCTCCAAAGTATAGATTAATTTACCTAATAGGTAAATAATTTTAATTCTCCCCATAATATATTTACAACAGCGTGGTGACTCATGGAGTGGCGAGATTACGAATATCCCATAGAGGCTATCTTCTTAGTCCATTTTAAGGCTTCATCTAAGTTCAAATATAAACTCGCGTATGCAATACGCAAAAGGTCATCTGGAAGTGCCCAATCCCATTTTTCCCGTTGCAGATTTTTGACATCTGCTAGGAGAATATTTAATGGTGGAGGATCCTCAATTGCCGCATCAATCAGCGCGTCTAATACTTCATCAGTTGTGTGCAAGCCTTTCTGAACCTCAACGCCGGGGCCCGCTGCTGTTGCAATGAAACCTCGACTAATAAGAAGGCAAGCAATCGCTTCATTAGCCGCATCGCCCAACCAAGTTAGGATATAAAGTACTTTGCCCTGATCAATAAAAAACGTACTCCCCAGATTGCGGTCAGCGTAGCCTTGGCGAGCCTCCACCAAAAAGCGACGAGCGACTTCATCAAGGAACAACGGCACATCATTCGATTCCAGCAAACCTTTCATGCATTGCCGCACTCGGGTATGAATACGGCCCGTACTACCCGAGAATAATGGCGGAACTCCTCCCGATGTCCGAATAACATAAATGGTCTTCTGCGCCTCATCTATTTGTTCGACAAACCATGTTTTGCCTGCGAATAAGATACGCTGTCCGACGGTTAGCATTTGAGAAATCGGGATAGTTCCAAGCGTTTTGCCACTGGCAACAATACGAAATTCTTCATCAATCACAAATGCCGCATAGAAGGTATAGTGATTAACTAGTTTTTCACCAACCCGCCCATGTAACAACACCCCAGATGAATCCTGCATCAAAAGCTCGCTATGACCAAGGTGTCGTACCAAAGTCATAAATTCTTCCTTAGAAAGTCCAGAAAACGGAGCCTTTTCTCCACATAGCAGTGTATATAGCTGGCCTATGGTTGCGCCTCCATATTGGGCAATTACTGAGAGCATTTGTTGAACAAGTGTCGAAAGATGAATGCCATTCGTAGCTGGGGGTTCAAACCAACCTTCCAGCAATAAGGAGATCATCGCAGTCGTTTCGATCAATTCGAGACGCAATTCGGTTGCTAACGATATTTGTGCACCCAGTGCATCTTCAATGCAATAACAACGCAATATAGCTGGCTCACCTTTACGGCGCCCGGAACGTCCAAGACGTTGACGCAAACTTGCGACTGACGGGGGAGAATCGATTTGAGCAACGCTCTTAACTGCACCTATATCGATACCCAGTTCAAGCGTATTCGTACAAATTGCCGTAGCAGGTAGATTTTTCTGCTTCAAAGCAGCTTCGGTTTCGGTGCGAATTTCTTTCGACAAACTGCCGTGATGGGGCCAAAACTCGTTAGGAACTTGGTGTTGAAAACATAAGTTGTTTAAAAGATGCGTGAAACGCTCGACTTCCCGCCTAGAGTTTGGAAACACTAGGTTATTTGACCCGCGAAGCGATTTAAACAGGTGTATAGCAATTAAACTAGGTGTCGTTGGCTCCTGTTCCTCATCATTGTCGTCACCTGAGCGAACAATTAACGGCTCTTCATAACCCTTCACCAATATTTTAAGTTCCGAATTGGATGACCGTGATTCAACAATCGCCACGAAAGAACCTTCGCCGGAGCGCAAATATTCAGCTGCAAGATTCATATCTCCCAACGTAGCGGAAAGACCAATTCGTGGAATTTTTCTCTCAACCGCCTGTTCTATACGATGCATCAAGGACTGAAGTTGCTTTCCACGTTCTGAGCCAATAAATGCATGCAGCTCATCAACTATCAAGAAGGTCAAACGGTCGAATATTGTGCCGACCGAGGTCCCTCGATTGCAGAACATGGCCTCAAGCGACTCTGGCGTGATAAGCAGGATACCGTTTCGCTTACTGAGAAACCGAGTTTTGAGGGAGGACGATACGTCCCCGTGCCATGGCCAAACAGGTATATCTAATTGTTCGCACAACCTATCAAACCTATCGAACTGATCGTTGATAAGCGCTTTCAGAGGGCTTATATAGACAATAAGACCTGGTTCATTGAGCTGCAACATATGGGTGAGGGCCGGCAAAAAAGCGGCTTCCGTTTTACCCATAGCGGTAGCAGCTGCGACAATGACATCTCGGTCTGCATTAAGTATTAGGGGAATAGCTGCTTCTTGAGCATCTCGTAACGACTCCCACCCCTCAGCCCAAATAAAGCGCTGGATACGTTCATCAAGCCGAAAAAAAGAGGTGCTTGATTCAGACATTGTTTACAGGGCTGCGCGAGCTGCTAAATTACATCTTAAACGAAGCGAAGTCTTCGTCCGCATCAGCATCGGTAATCAGCTCAACCGTGCCACCGGTATCAGCAACAACCTCAATTCCACCAAGTAGGTCTTGCCACGAAACTCCGGCGTTTTGTTCCAATACAGCCAACAAATTAATGAATGAGGTAATGGTTGTGCGAGGTGTTCGAAAATAAGCATCACCTATGCGCTTCGAACAATGTTCCATGAAACTGTAAATGCCTTGGTCAGGCAAAAGATATTTGGTATCGTCTCCAGAAGCATACACATGGCATATTTTCTGTAACAAAACATAGAAATCCTCAGGTGTCAGGCTTGAAAGCCTTACGACAGGGCCACTGAAATCCACTAGTCCAGCGGATGCAAAGGTATTCTGAGCCAAACGACTTTGCAGTGCTGGGTAACTATATAAGCCTCGGCGAGTATCCAGCAAAAACTCAGGTGTTCCGCCCAACACGAATCCGAGTCCAACAGCCGTACCTTGCAAAGAATCGTTCAGAATACGCAAAATCTGCTCATAGTTGGCGTTGCGGGCTTGAGTGTTCGCCAATTTATAAAGATTCACGAGCTCGTCCAGACTGACCAGTAGTCCTGAGAAACCGGCCAGCCGAACGAAGCGAGCTAACAGCTTCAACTGATCATAAACCGCAGCATCATCAACGATGGTCCGAACGCCGAGCGCCTGTCTAGCATCCGTTTTTGTCGAAAACTCCCCGCGCAACCATCTCACGGCATCAGATTTGAGCTGTTCGTTGCCTTCCTCAAAGCCTCGACAGTAAGCAGCTATGACATCAGCAAAATCATATCCGTTGACTAACTCAGTCAAATTATCGAGCTTCTGCCGGATGATAACCTCAGTAGATAATCCGGCAGCCTTGGCTTCGGACTTGGCTGTTGCGATAAACTTCTCTACGATACCAGCCAAAGCACCACCATCCGGCTTTGTCCGCGTAGACAAATTACGCATCAATTCTGCATACAGTGATCTGGCCTGACCGCCACTGGCATGTAACCGTCGATCAGGATTAAGGTCGGCGCTAGCAACAACGAGCTTCTTCTCCATTGCAACGGCACGAACTAAGTTCAGAAAAAAAGTCTTTCCTGCGCCATATTCGCCTATAACCACACGAAAAGCCGATCCATCATCAGAAATTCTATCGATATCCCCGACAAGCGTCTCAATTTCAGCAGTACGACCAACTTGTATCAAGTGTTGTCCTGTTCGTGGCACTACGCCAGCCCTCAGGGATTGAATAACTGCGTCTCGGTCCTTCGTGCGAATAGTTGTGATCATGCTTCAATTTTCTCCAGAATTTCGGCGTTGACTTCGATTGGGTCATCGCCTTCGGTGAATGGGATGTCGTGTGTGTCGAAAGATGCTTCGTTGATATGCTCAAGCGCACCATCAAGCATTAGGTCCAAATCAGCCGCTAAATCTATTAATTCCTCCCTACTCCATTCTGGCCGAGATAACAGCATTCTGGCAAAAGCAGTATGAGCCGCGTCCAATCCAAAGATTCCATCGGGAACCAATTCATTCTCGGGTTCTAGCTCCAATTCCGGAAGCTGTGCGGCAACTGTTTCTTCGTCTTTGAAGATATTGGCTAAGAGAATGGAAACTTTTTCAGTGTCTTGCTGCAAAGCTGCAATGCGAGAAGAGTCAAGCTTGAAGCCGGTGTCTTCGATATTAGCAGTGGTTGCTGCGGTTGGCTTGATTCCCGTTGCAACGGCGTGAATATCACTGAAAACCTTATTTGCATCAACGCCTAGAGCTTTGTATACCTTTTCGAGAATTTTCACTTCGTCGGGTGAAACAGTCCCATCAGATTGCGCAACGGTTGCCATAAAGACAGCAATCGATTCTCTGGTCGAAGCATCGAGCGGTTCAAGCTTCTTTTTCATGGACGTCAATGAAACCGGCGTTACGACTAACAAGCGTAAATGGGCTAGTAATCGACTACGGTCATTGGGCGTAAGATGCGACCACGATTTTACTTCATGGCTCAAGTGAATTATTTCTGTGGCACAAAACTGCCCATCAGCAGCTGCTACTGCCGACGCCAGCTGAAGTGTCAATAGTGCCACTTGATAAGCCGGTGTAGTCTGTGAACCCATTTCTTCAGATGGCATGTTAAAGAGGACCACATTGTCTGTCGGCTTGGGGAGTTTAACGCCACTAAGTATGTCTGGCTCGATACCAACATTTATTGCGGCTAACGCTCGGCCAAGCATAAGCGCCTTATCTCTGTTGAGGGTGGAATTAGCTCCTAATGCAGACAATAATTCCTGGAAGGACATTGCGACCATACCGCTGCCAATTCGTGTTTTCAAAACTTCGAAATTCTTCTGGGCCTCTTCGGGCCAGAGAGCAGTTGGGAGTTGTAGCAACCCTTCTAGCGCTGTCTCTGAATCAGGATTTTTGCCTATAAATCGACTGTATGGTTCCAATTCCTTGGTGGTTACCTCCACAATTTGTTGCAGCTTTTTTAGTGGTGCAGTTAAAGCCGTTACATCAGGTGTCTCACCAAAAGTAAGTTTGATGTCTCCATAACCGCGAAACCCGGATGATGCGGGCCGATACACTAACTTTAGTTTTGTTCGATTGCGGGGTAGCACGATACCAGACCCAAAGGTATCTGAATATTTTGATACGAAGAGCTTGTCGAATTGATCGCTACAACGTTTTGCTGGAGTACGTAACGATATATTGGGCTCCAATTTTGCCCAAGCTAATGCCATATGCTGAGGTACTGGTATTGCATCTACAGCAGCTTGTCCAAGCGCTAATCGTAAATATCCAGGTAATTCGTAAGTTTTCGGAAAAACTGGAACTGGTTTTTCATATAACCTTTCAGGGGAGTCTGCTAAAGATATCCAGTTAAGAAGATCGTTGGCATAGTTTCGAAATGAATTCGATTGATCTCCGTAAATTTCCAATAATCGTCTGATTTCATCAGCGATTATTGGCCAGTCCTTTTTTGCCTCAGCAGAGTTAGCGACATCAACAATAGCCCGGCGCTCAAGTCCATAAAAAAATAAGAATACATAGCCGATGTCTGCGTTAGGATCACGCCTGCCGTCGGCCAACCAATCCAAGTAACTGCGACGAGACGATGCCGATATTTCGGAGTAACTCGGCCAATATCCCATGTCGCTCTGCGTATAATTTCCTCGAGAACTAACTGATTTGGAAGGGTCAAGTAGACAAGGATCGTTACCACTATAAGGGGTTTTTAGCGAGGTCCCGACATAAACCATTCCCTCAGGAATAGTTACTCCCGAGATATTTATCGACTGACCTCGCGGAATCCAAGTGGCAACGCCAAACCCCTTTGGAGCTGTTGGAATACGAAAATTGGGTTCGGAAGAATGAGAAAAAGAGCTACTTGGTACACTGACAGGAGCATCATCCTCTACAAAACGGCTAGATTGGATTACTTGGGCTGCTTTCTTTGATGACGATTCAGCAGTATTTTTTTTATCTGTCGGTGATGCGTCAGATTTTGGTTTCTTGTACTTTCCATACAAGTAGAAAGGAAACAAAATAGCAACAAGGCAACCAATTGAAATCCAAATTATCTTCGGTACTGCAGTAATAATTGCAACTATCACAAGCAATAATGCAAAAAAAGCATTTCCAAAACCTGACTTTTTTCTTCGTCGTCCCATCTGACGGACTCCTAAAATATTGTGTTAAATTAAATCACGCAAACTAAACTCAATGAATGAACTTCTCTTCAAGCGAAAACGAGGCTAAAGTAGAGATATCGTCGCGACAGACAACTTTTTTGGTCAACTCCGCGATCCGCGCAAAGTGGAACCAGTATTACCACGTCATCGGGCAGTTTGTGTTAACCGGCGTGGAAAATTTTTCAATTTTTGATCAAAATGGGCTTCCAACTTTTTCCATTTGGCTGAACGAGTTAGTGCCTTTCAATATTTTACTGAATTTGACATAACGCCAATTTCTGGAAAAAGTTCTGCGCCGTTTAGCACGTAACAATTACATTCAGTTGAATTTCAACACTAAACCAGAAAGTATTTGAATATCATTGTTACAAACTATTTCTTGATCGACGGCCCATCGGTCGCAATATTCAAGCATGGTTTCTGTATCTTTTCTGATGGGCTTGAATGGCTTTTGTCCAGATTTGCCAACAGCCATTACATAGGGATGGCTACACGCAGAATTCACAGCAGCTTTTATCATTGGCTCATAGAGTGCGGATAACTTTAGATGCGGAATTTTGGATGCTATACGCTCAAAAATTTGTAATCCTGCGACATCCAAATCTCCCCAAAAGTGTATTTCCGGATGTTGCATCAACGTCTCGAAACTTGTGTGCAATCCTTCGGTGCGCCTGAGCAATATGGCCTTGCCAGTTTCAACCGCGCCGGCCAACTGGTTTCCATATTCACTCGCAGAGTTGCTCAAACCAAAACCAAACGTACAAACGAATGTATGCTGAATTGATGCCGCTGATTGTATTGCCGTTTCAAAGGCAACCGGGTTTTCTACGAGAATTACAGTTTGCGAAGCCTCTCCGCCACCGCCAGCCATCACATACGGCGTTCTGGCAATAAATTTGTCAATGTCTATTCCAAATAATCGGAGACATTTCCCGTCAAGCGTAGAAAGCAACTTAGACGACCCCATCAAGTAAGTCGCGCTCACTACAAATGATGGCTGGCCAGCAACTAGATGCTGCTCATCTCGCAACCTCCTCAGGCCTGCCAGCAATACCTCCATGCAATGAACATTAAAGTCTTCCAAGGCCGTATAAAGTGGGTATAGAGCAGCAATGCTATTTCCAGTTAAGTTGGCACTCTCAAGCACCTTTCGCCAATGGTCAGCGTGAGTTGGAATATCCACTACTGGGCGAATTACGGTTATGAAACTACTAATAGGGTCTCCACGCTGGTCTGCTGAAAATGCCAATCGACCCTCGGAGTGGAGATGTTTGAAAGCTTTGCGAATAGCAATCGGATCATTTGCTATATCGACACAGAGTTTAGCCATTACACCCGAAGAGCGAACCTTACCAGATGCATTCTTACCAGCCCTTTTAAGAAACCACTGGTAAACACGTTCTTCAAGTTTCGGCATGTTGATCGCCGTCAGAATTGTGTTTGAATGCACTAGTGTACATAATAATTCCGTTATCTTCCTGCCATGGTTCTACTGCGACAAAAACCCGCTCCTTGTTACCGCTTTTCGCCAGTTTTCGTTTACCAACAAGGTGCGCTGGAAAAATATCCTTGTTATTCACGTAATGCGGGTTATGTATCAGGCCGATCAATTGAAAATTGTCGCCTACATCCTTGAGTCCATGGAAGGCCGTATTGATGTAACTTTCATTTGATAAATTGGAGAATAAGCCGTCAAAGAACATAATTCGCTGCGAACCTTTCAGTGCTGCACGTTGTTCCTTTCGTGATCCATACATCATTGCTACACGATCCTGAGCATACTCAGCTTGTCGCACTAGCCACATCATAGCCAATGCTGTGTGCTGTCCAGTCGATAGGCCTGTTCCGGGAGCCGTCAGAGGTGTTTCGCCGTCACGAATCGCAGTATGAATAAATGATATTTGAGGATCGATAAAGATATTATGGTATATCTTTGAGTGAATCATTTCCTTATAGCTTTTATTTCTACGCTCAATATCTTCATTGAGAGACGCACCTGAACGTTCACGCGCAGCACTCTCACGATCCTCAATTTCAGCAATCAACGATTCAATAATTTGCTGAATTCTCTCTTCACTTGCCATGTCTGCTTTGACGATGAAACGCGCCTCTGGCTTGCGCTTCATTACTCGGTCGAGAATATCGAGATTTAGTTTGGCTTGTCTAGCAAAGTGAGCAAGATTATTTACGGTCGCGGATTTATTTGACTCCATAACATCTCTGATTTTTTGGAGGTTAGTTTCGCGTTCCTTAATTTGCCCTTCAATTTTGCCTTTCAAGTCATGGATGGAAAGCAGTTCCTCCAACGTGGTTGCATTCTCAATCTGCTCTATCTCAAGAACATGGAGACCTTTAATCTCGCCACCTCTTGCCTTACTACAAAATTCACTTCTCCGTTGCTCGAATTCCTTTCTTGTTTTTTTGCAAACACTGGAGAGGGTCAGGAGATGCTTGGTATCAATCTCCAGTTCTTCGACGGCCCCCTTTAGATTTGCTATTGCTGTACTGGCCTCTTCACCAGTGTTGGCACAATCGCCTATGCAAGCTAGACGTATTGCCTCAGCGTAGCGGAGAATTTCCGGGTGAATAGCACCGTCATGTATACGCTGGCGAATGTCATCAGAAAAACCGGCAATCTTGGCGCTCTGCGACCGAATCACTACGATCATTTCGTGCATCGCTTCAACAAAAGGAATCAATACAGCAATCTGATTGGAAAGAATGTTTATTTTTTCTTGTGCATTCTTTTCGCGGGTTTTGGCTTCGATGCGCTTGCCATCCGCATCGACGAGCTGATCTGCGGGACTTCTTTCTTCCGCTTTGGTCATTTGGATGTAACTATTTGCACGATCGAAGTCGATTTTTTCTAATCGTCGTTGCGCGATTCCTACATCATTTTCCAAACCTTGTCGTGTTGCAGGCGCATTTTGCATGAACACATCATTTCCATTTTTTTCAAAGGCGATGGCAACTTCAAGTTGCTGTTTACCCGCAACATACGAAGTCTTCAGCTCATTGAGTTCTTTCGTCCAACGTCGTTCAGTTACCTCTAGTACGTCGCTAATATTCCTAACTAGGTCGCTAATCTGAACGTTAAGCGCCTTTACCTGTGGTTCAAGAATTCCAATCTCTTCAGTTAGACGATTCAATTCTGTATCGCCACCGAGTCTTTTGTAATCCTTAGCGGCAAGTAACACCCGGTTCGCCTCTTCTGTCACCTGAGCATTCAACACCGCGATACGCTCATCTATCATTTTCATTTCGGCAACCAGCTTTGGAATGATTACCTCGGATAGCTCTTGGTAACCAGTTGCACCACCTGCTTTAATATATTGTTTCATTGCCTCAATCGAATTTCTAGCTTCTTCGGAAGCCCGAAACTCAAAACCAGTTAACTCGACATTCATTCGATCAAGGTTATTTTTCGCTTCCTTAAATTTATTTTCTGAGTCTCGTTTGATTGCATCATTCGCTGATACTGCCAACTTAACTGAGACGCTATATTCTGAAATCAACGACAAGTTAGTATTTATATCCCTAATATGCAAAGTAAGCTTGTTGATTTCATTCCGAATGTGTTCTTTTTCTGCTTCAATCAAAGCTGGGTCTAGCAAGATTTCAACCTGTCTGGTACGACGACCCACAAAAAAATTGTGCGCTATTGCACCGGATAGTCTCACTTCACCGTGTTGTACGAACTGATTTAGTGCGAGTTTATAAAACACGGGTACTGTCAGACTTGCAGCCTCCAAAACCTTAGTAGCCTGTTCAGCGTCCTCTATTGACGAAACTACGGGAGCCGAGAGTGCTGCGGAAAACAGGGTTAGAAGCTTCTGGCAACGATCGCCATTAGCGCTGTTGGTCACGGTTTCATGTAAACGTTCAAACGAAATACCTGCTGCCTGTAGTGCCGTGAGCGCTTTGGCATATACTCGGTCATCAGCCATCGCATATTTGTCCAGATCAGCAAGTTCGCCATTTAATTCCCCGATTCGTTCGGTATTCTTTCTTTTTTCGTTATCGAGATTACTGCGATCTTTGGCCACTTTTTGTAACCATTCATCTGGAGTCTGACCCGGAGTTATCTCCCGAAACTTATTCAACGCTTCAATATATGGTAGGTGACCATCCATGATTTGTTGTTCGGAGGAAATTTTGTTTTTATGATCCATTAAAGCCTTCAAGGGATTTAACGTTGAGGGATCAACTTCACCAAATATTTCTTGGAACGTTTCCAGTCTTGGCATTAATTCATCAATATCTGATTTCTGGCGTTTAGCTTCGGTCAGTTTAGGATCTGTGTTCCGCAATAGATTATTTGCCGCCTGCAACTCCTGCTGAGGATTGAGAGTATCCGGTTCAGCGTCTCCGAATATTTCACGGTATATCGGTAAGAACTCAGCCAATTTTGATAAACTTTGACGCTGTTCCTGAAAATTTATCAATCTCGATTGTTTTTCTGAAAATTGATTTGATAGTAGTCCGTGTTTCTCGCGTGCATCCGTTAACGATTTTTTGGCTTCCCGATCCCGTTCAGAAACTGTTTCGAACGTTAAAATGAGTTCATCCAAAGCCGATGGCAAAGAAATAATGTCATGCTTGAATTTCAGGTTTTTCCAAAGCTTAAACTCACTATCAAGCTTACCTACCTTATCGATGTGTTCAACCAGAGCCTGTTGAGTTTGTTTTCTGGCTTCTTCAGCCCATTCTTTTGCTGTCAGCGGGTTTTCCCAATACTCTTCCGGAAACTCTTCTTTTCTCACGGCAAAGGTTTCGTAGGCGATTTGGTTTTCTTTCGCTTCGCGAGCAACTGCTAATAGCTCTTCATATCTTTTTTGCCAATGCTCATGGTCCGCTTTGGCATCCTCACGTTGCTTGGTAACTTGGTCTAACTCCCCGGTAAGCTTTCGTTTCTCTGCACGATAGGGATTCGTATCAAGCTCAGAAATGACGATCCCGAAAGCACGAGTAACGACATCATCTAAACCTTGGGTTCTAGAACCACTTAAGTTAGCCACGGCAGAAATGAGCGATAAGGATTCATTAAATCCATAATAGGTAATGGATGAACGTCTTCCACCCAGCTTATTTTTTTTGACATCACGATTTAAATCAATAAGTTGAAAATTGTCGTCTCCGTTTGAACGCTCATCGGCTACGTTTAAAGTATTTTTGACATCATGTTTTAAATCAATAAATTGCGTGATTCCTATGTGTCCACTAATTCGTCTATTTGATCCTTTGGCATAATCATTTAATCGGAAAGTGTCTACTCCTGCCAAAGCGGCCAACCCTTTATCGGAGATTAGAGCACCCTCGCGTTTGTCGATTACAAAATACGATAATGCCTCACACACCTTTTTGTCTTTGACCCAATGTGGATTAGTCGGGAATACAGGGATCCCTGGCAATGGATATTTGATAGAAATCGCGTGAATAATTGCACCATCTCGAATAACTTTGGTCAATTCGTCTTGATATTCCCTGTCAGCGTCAATGATCTCCTGTGCTTTTTCTTCGATAGGCTGAAATTTAGCAATTGCTTCAGTTGCATCTTTCAAATCCCGTTGCTGTTTGGCTATGTCTACTAACGCGTCAGCAGTCGGCTTCAGTGTTTTGAATAGCGCGTCTTCAAATTTTTGTTCGTCTTCCTCTCCCTCATCTCCTAGCGGTTGCCTAAGCAACTCCGGCGCAACAAACTGCCGAAAAAACGCCACTGCATAAGACTCACCACTTTGCTGTTTAACCTTAGTGACCATAGCCGAATAGTCACCAGCACCTTCAAGCTGGAATTCGACGTTCTGCTTGATAATTTCAACATTCGTAAACTGTCGAATATCTTCGTGCCATTCTGCAATGTTACGCCAAGTATCCCAACGTGCTCCCGGTATTTCTTTAACAGACTTTCGGAAGGAATCGTTGTCAATCAATTCCAGTTTTTTTTCGGTTTTTTGGAAGCACAAAGCATCTTCGAGAAAGCCCTGAAACCGATAAAAATACGGTTCTTTTCCACGATTCCAGCATAGGCCAATAACGTAGGGTGTTCCAGGTACCTCGTCAGGTTCGACTGTAATCAGAGAGGACTGCAAAATATTGTCATTGTGAGGCTTCTCGATAAATTCTATTCGAATATGCGTCCAGCCATTATCCACAGGAGCCACTCGAGCTTCGACTCGTGGTTTTAACTGTCTATTCCTACTAAGTAAATAAAGGCAGGCTTCTGTAAGACTTGTTTTGCCTCCCCCATTGTCAATTTGTAACGCAGCTGACTGACCGAACAGGCGAAGAGTTTCTCCACGGTATAGTGGTATCCATTCCTTGCCAGTGACATACCCATCGGAAAGGAAATTCGCAACTTCAATTCTAGTAATACATGCCATCTTAGCGATCCTCTACGTCATTTTCGGCATCAACAACAAGTAAGGTTGACGCTGACGAAAACGGATCATTGTTAGGCAGAAGTTGCGCTAGTTGTCTGTCGTAATTCATTTTCATTTCATAGGCAAACAGGAGTGTTTGTCTGTAGCCGTCTTGCCTAATCTCATCAATTAAACCAGCGTCTACCATCAACTCCAGAAAAGCGTTGCATAGCTGCGTTACAGTACCTTCCTTCTGGCCGGATAACACCTTATAAACCACATCTGTTTTGAGCAAAGAGGGATCAATTTTGAGAACATGGTCGTTAATGTATTCTTTCACCGCATCGATGAAAACATCTTTGGTAAAAGTTGTTTCCACCCAGTCCTGCAAGGAATTCGGACTACGATTTTTACGGGTATAAATTAGATCAAGCAGAACAAACCAAAGCTGTGTAAACCAGATTTTTGCTTCTGAATCTTTCTCGATCCCGCCACGCACCTGTTTCATTCGCGCGATCAATTTTTCGGTTCCAAAAAAAGGTGGGTTGGACTCGGGTTTCCTTGCGAGCACAAAAACCGTTGCACCAACCTGAATCCCAGCAGCTTCGAATTCATTGAAAGATTTAAGCTCTAATCCTTGTCCCTCGAAAATCTCTTCAAGTAGTGTGCGCATAGATGAGTCTGCATCGCGTAACATTGTGGCAACTTCACGTTCTTCTTTAGAAATGTTGCGACGCCCTGATTTCGTTTCGACATAACGATGCTTTAGCATAAATGCTTGAACGCGCCCTAGATCGGAATTATTCACATGCCTCTCCTGCAATGCAGATTTCAATGTCGTTGAATAAAAAGTCATCTGTACCGACTTTTTGAGTATTAAATGTTGGGATGACGTGAATTTGGATATCCCCATCTACGGGAAGAACATCGGGGGCGACAAATATGCCAACTAAATCGCCAAGAAGCATACGCTCATTAACCAAAAACCAACCATTATTGATAGCTTCAGACAAACGTAGCGGACCCAATTTAAGTGCTTCCACAATCGCCTCTCCATGGCAATCAAGGAAATGAAGTTTACCAAGACGCGATATTGGTTCGACTTGCTCGTTTTCAAATATCGCAGCTTCCACCTTTTCTGGAGTTGGTCTGATCTTAATTGCTGCAATTCCATCAAGGGATGAATAAAATGGCGTTTCAAGTCCGATCGCCCCCCATTGCTTGAGAATGAAGTCTTCATTGTGGGGTTTTAAGGGTTTTTTTACGAACTCAATGGCGGCGTTGAGGAACTGTGGAGGAGGAGTCGCGTTACGCCGGTCTTGGAGCGTGGTACTTACCAGTTCAGATATGAGGCGATTGAATATAATTAGTACTTGCCGTACGCGATTAACACTAGCGCACAATTCTCCAAAGCTGATGTCGAGGTTTGAATTTTCGAACGCCTTCAACATATCGGGGCTTTCCAACTCGCGTTCAGCTTTTTGCACAATCGAGATCGTTTCTTCAACAACCTTACGATATTGCTCGAACTTCCCAACATATTTGTCGATATTCTCCGTTCGCCCGACTCTTTCTAGTGCGGAACGAACATCAAGTATTTCATTACGCAGTTGACCAATAATCTCGTTGGCGAAGATAAGTACATTCGGGAAGTCATGCCACTCGATTGCATGGAGTAAGTTGTAGGCGTTACCACGAACATAAGCAGTATCGTGTGCAGCGTTTGCAAGCAAAAGAAATAAGCGACCAGAAGCGGAGATTCGATATTCGTCTGCGTAATCGGTTTTTTCGACAATAACTGTTTTACGTTTTTCAGACTGCCTCACTTTTTCTTCTGAGGTAGTCGTATCGTGCGTGACATAAAAAAGTTCTGTCGGGCGACGCAAAACATTCAGTACATATAAAACATCAACCTCAAGCACACTAGGGCGCTCAACCTTAACTGATTTAAAAATTGAAGAGAATGGTAAATATTCCTGGTGAGCGCTTTGATCGAGCTTACGTAAACATTCAACAATCAAAATTGCAATATCGAGATAAACACCATCAGCTTTCCCTGTCCGCGACTCCTGATTGTAATTTGGGGATCCTCCGTAATCTCGACATGAGTCATGGAGGTCGATAAACCGAATGGTGGTTGATAGCAAAGATACATAATCCATGACTTCGTCAAATGCCTCATCTTGACCAGTGGGAATACTTATTATTCTCTATTGTCTATTAGCATAGTTATTAGGTCAACATAATTTTTATGCTATCATTTGCGCCATGAGCCAAGAAAACCATCAAACTAACCGAGAGGTAACCTGGAGCGCGTTACAACGACTACAGTTCATTGAGTTTCGCCTTCTGTGGGAGGGACATGTTAATCGCAGGGACCTTATGGAAACATTTGGAATTTCCGTTCCGCAGTCCACTCTTGATTTTCGAGAGTACCTAGAGCGTGCACCAAACAATATGGATTACGACAAACGGCGTAGGGCCTACTTTCCAACTACAGTTTTTAAGCCAATATTTATTTCTGAGAGCACAGAGGAGTACTTATCGCAGCTTGTTGCTCTGGGAGCGACTAGAGAAGGGCAGAGCATTCCTGGATTGATTGGCGCCACTCCCGAGTTCGATATTCTTCCTACGCTAGAGCGTCGTATTGACACCAGCACTTTGCAACAAATTCTTGCGTGCATTAGAGAGAATGTTTCCATAGAAATTTATTACCAGTCGCTAAGTACTCAGACTCCAAGTTGGCGAAGAATTACACCTCACGCCTTGGCATCGGACGGTCTTCGCTGGCATGTAAGGGCATATTGTCATGCCAAAAAACAATTCCGTGATTTTGTGCTGGGGAGGATTATGGATATTCATGAGAAACAGCCTTCGGAAATATCAGGAACAGCCGACACAGAATGGCATGAAATTATCAAAGTGACGGTTGCACCAAATCCTTCGTTGACAGAGGATCAGCAGAAGATTATCGAGCGCGACTACGCCATGAATAGAGGCAAAAAGGTAATTACCTTGCGACGATCGTTTCTTTTTTATCTAAAACGACGGCTTGGAATTGATGACGAGATGGAAAAATCACCCGCAGCCCAGCAGGTGGTCATTATTAATATACAGTAAATTCAGTCGCGGTCAGTAATGTCTGCCCCCCTTGTGGGCTGCCAGCCGAAATAAACCACTTCTATACATAGAGGTCGTTATGGATAGTTATTCATAGCAGCCAAGTTGTTGTCATTGAATCAGGATCGAGCGATAGCAACTAGGAGGTTTTTTTGCCGGTCAAAAAACCTTCGGCGTACCCATTTACTGTGGTTGTTTTAAGTTATGGCAATTAGCTCGCAAGTATTAGGCAATTCTGCGGGTTGTGCGAAATTGCATTGATTTATTATCTGGAGTTTTTCCTGCTCAGCGCGTGACAATTTCAAGTATGGGTATCTCTTTAACACTTGGATTTTGGCCAAGCTTACCAAGCATTTTCCATTTGGCGCCACAATCCTGACAGACGTATATCCGTTCAAAACTAATTCCATCTGGCAAATATTTTGTTTTTCCCCTCTGTTTTAATCCCAGAAGCATTTGCCCCTCTGCGCCAATTGGCTGACGCAAACCGTTTTCATCTGCTGGACTGCAAAGGTTACATGGCATCATAGTTTCTACTCCGATTCTGTTAGGGACGACATGGTAATCAAACTGGCTCCATTACCACTCAATTCGCTATGAAGGTCAGACCGCCGAAAAAAATACTGACGGCTACCATCTATCGTCGGCCCGGTAACAGGTCGCACAGGTAGCGTTTGTAATAGCCATCGCGGCGCCCGATTCAGTGAGCCAGCATATTCAGCTAGCGAGACATAGGTTGCTTGAAAATTCTCAAGACTAGCCTGCGGGACTCGACGACCGTGAAGATCATCCTTTGTAGTTGCCAATAACCCCTGCTTAACCAAGTCGTAAGCCACCTGTTGTTTCAATCCGAGCCGTTTCGCTGCCTCATCCACCGAGATACTGACACCGCCGACAAATCGTTTTTCCACCAACCATTGGCGAGCCTTTTGCTCAACCAGCAGGATATTCCCGAGCGGAACTGATTCAGTCGGATTACCCACCGGCTCCAATTGACGTTCCAGAAGCACCTTGACCAACGCCTTGAATTCACCATCGCGCAAATGCCAATGCTTGAGAATGTGTCCGACACTTATTGTCGGTTGCAAATGATTACTTTCAGCACCGGCAAAAAACAGTCCTTGAACCTGTTGCCTGGGGATCAACCACGTGGCGGCATTGCCGAGTTGTCTTGAAACGAGCGGCTTTAAGATTCCCGCCGAAATTAACTCCCTAACCCGACGTTCCGGCAGTGCCAGCTGTTTAGCCGCTTCTCCAAGCGTCACGCATCCCTTGGCAAGAACAGCGATTTGCTTAAGGCTTTGTTCATCGATTGAGCGCAGCTTGCGACCGGACGGCAATTCAATCTGATTTCCGGCAATCACTTGCGCCCGAACAAAATGGCGAACGGTTGACGGTGCAACCCCGGCTTTTTTGGCTGCTTGTTTCAAGGTCACTCTGGGATGTCTGGCCACCGTCTCCGGCTTAAATGCCTTATGACGTTTATTCACCACGCCCGACCAATGCTTGAGCAAATAGTGTTCGAATTCGTCCCGCAGAAATTGAAAACATTCTCCTGACAAATCCGTGTATAGCGCCCGATAGAGCGACCCGAAAGTCCTACGAATACTGGATTGACTGTCTGCCTGCCGATGGATGGTCATCAACAGGACGTGAAAGTTTTCCGGCCAGCCATCCAATAACCGACCAATTTGCTGCATCAACGTGGTTGCGGTATTCAATTGATGTAAATTCGCGATTTTACCTGGTTTGGCGGGTTGGAAGGTTTCCGAGTACTGCCCCAGATAACCAATCAATCTAATCCAGTCCGGCAATGACATGGCAGGAAAACCCGCCAATGCCGACTTGCCGCCAATTGCTGCCTCAACCGCGCGGCTGACGAAAATCAGTGGTTCATCGACCCGATCTGCACCTCGGGTATCGGCAAGCCACGCCCCACAAGCGCATTGCTCAAGGTTAACCCGTTCTAGCCGCTGAGTACTGCCGCAACTAGGGCATCGCTCAAGAAACCTGATTGAATGCCGGTTGCAAACGCAGCTGATTTTCAGCAACCATGGCCCATGCAGATGCGCCGACTCGCGAAGGCAGAGCGGACACCAGCGCATTTGACTATGATTAAAATCGGCGGCAGTCAAACCATTCGAAAGCGCGTTTGAGCCCCAAAAACTCGGATGGGGTCCAAACAAGGCCTGTCTTTCCTCGGCTGATAAGCCAAGTGCTTGGCATAGGCCATCAAAGTTTCGAAATGTGTTGCCTAACTGCAGTAACGTTTCATACCCATTTGCCCGTGCAACGCGCATCAAAAAACCCAAGGTAGCCTCTCCATCGATCGGACGTGGACGCACGGGTAAAGCGCAATAGTCGTTCATAGCAATCATGCTGTTTTTCCCGGCCATGCCAAACGAACCAAGGAACCGACGAAGTACAGCTCATAATCGGGTATCACCGTAAGATGTAATCCCAGCTTTTGTAAAACATCGCTAGGATCACTTAGCGCACGCAATTCTTTCGGTATCCGCCACCAATAGATGAGCGCGCGAAAAGCCTCTAAATCAGCTTGCTCGAATGCCGCGCTCGACAAGCGATTTAAGATGTCCACCAACTCCAATTCATACTCCCGTTTACCGAATTTGATAGGCGGAGTCGTTTTGGTTTGTTGATGGCGAAGCATTTCGGGATCGTGGTCGCCGATATGTTTGGACATACTTGCCCACCAGTGCGTCAACCGCATTTGGTTTTGGTTACGCCATGTCGGTGAAATCCGTGGGTTGTAAAACACTGCTGACGAAATCGGTAATTTCAGTTGGTATTCAGCCAGCATTTGCGCCAACGCCACCTGAATTTTCTTCTGGAAGAATCCATAGTTACCGGTGTAGACAAATAACATCATGCGATACAACCAATCTATTTTCGCAACAGAACAGAGCAAGTCTTTATTACCTCTGAATCGTCTGACAAGTATTCTCAGTATCCGATGTCTCAATTCATCAGGCGACGCCATTAGTAACACGGCAACCCAGTCGTCAGACCAGTAAGGTCTGTGACTCCGCCCGCTCAGATTCGGCTTACTGGATTGGTGACCGTCCCGACATAACGCTTTACGCAACCGGCTGCCCCACTCGAGACCTGCATATACCTCGCTGAGTTTATAACCTTGGGAAATTGACGGTTCAACACGGTTGTTAAAGTGGTAGGGAAAATCAAGATCATCCGACCCCGCTAAAAGCTGCGCAAATAACAATTGTTGGGTACTAGCAAGTCTGACATGTACATTCATAATGGCTTGACCACAGGCACAAAACCAATCCAGCATTAAATCGGACCAAGAAAAGGTTTTGCCACAAAGAACGCAACGTTCATACAGTTCGATCTGATGAATAGGGCATGCCGTAATCTGCGGTAATTCCCATAATGCAAAATGAAAACCGCATTCAGTCAGGCAGAGAGCACAAAAACGTACCGGGGCAAACTCTAACCTTGGCCTGGTATTCTCCTGCCCATTCGAAAATTTCGGCAAACACCGTTCGCGTAGCCACCACGCCCGATCAAGTTCAGTCGAAGCACCCAGCAACGTTTGTACGGTATCAAAAGCCATTGGTGTTGCTTTAGTTTGAGTTCCACGATACAAAATGCCTAAGGTAATCTCTAAGCGGCGGGATATTCGATGTCCATTGGCTCCGTGAAAACGGTATAAATAGCCTGCTAAACTTTCCCCTCTCTCCATTGGTTTGCGCACCGGATACTGCCTATGCGGAATCAGCATACCGGCTCCAGACTGGGCCTGCGACTATTGCCGAAACTGCCGCACTCAAACGGCTCGTTTCCTCGATCCAAACGGCGAAATCCGAATGCCGGATTGAATGGATTTAGCTTGCCCACACCTTCCCACCATATTTCCTCAGTAAAGGCCTGCTCCAGTAGTGGCGGCCCAATCTCGTCTATTTCTGTTTCCAGCGCTAGTCTCAACGCGGTGGCTAGCAGCTTTTTGATATAGGCCACGCGACCGTCACTGGCGTAATAAAGGCGCATACCCAGTTCGTCCCAACCATAGGGGCCACATAGCAGTGGAAGCGGCAAACAAGAGCCCAGCGAACGGAAAAGTTGCAAACATTCGGCGTGGATAGAATCCTTATCGCTTTGCCCCAAGGCTAGACGAATACGCCGGGAAAAACGCCGGCGTAATTGCTCGTTAACCTGTAACAGTTTTTCCAGACGTGGCAGACCTAGAAATACCGTCGGCACCCCCGTCTGGTCGATTAATGATTTAAGCCAGTCGCCCACCAAATAATGCGTAACTGATCTTCCCCGGTCATGGATATGCTGGGCTTCATCGAACAAAATCATTTCCACCCGACAGGCGCGGCATAACGTAATCACCCGAGCGGTTTTTGCCGAAACAGTGCCTGAAGCCGCCGCCGGATCACCCAACTTATCAAGCAGCGCGGACGCCATACTGGCGATAGTAGCAGCCGGTGGTACCGATACAATCAATACCGGCGTAACATCCCGATCTGGTAACTTGAAGCGAGGATATTGTTGTTCAATCCACCGGCAAAGACTGCTTTTACCTGTGCCACTTTCCCCCAGTAGAAGCAAATGATGGGCAATCCCCGTCTCTCGAAACAGCGCAATGTTTGCTTTGACGGCATCGACTGCAACGACAAAAGGCGGGAAGGGAATGTACTCTTCATCGAAACGCTGCAATGCGTCGAAAATCTCCTTAAAATTCATGCTACTCATCCTTCGGCCGTTTAATTTGGAACGATTTGATGATGTCCTCTGACTTCGTCTCCGAGTTCTGGCCGACATCGGAGGATGGCTTTGATTTGGTGGGCTTGATTACCTCGGCTGACTCCTGATTAGCGACGGTTGACGGCTCCGATCCGCTGGGTTTACTGCTGCTGATTCCGCGCAACGCCGCACTACGGCGTCTAGCCGTATGTTTGCGATTGGTCATCAATGCTTCAACGGCTTGTGCCAGTTCATATCGAGCCCGTTCGAGAGCAACTTTATCGATAACTTCCGCGCCTTGCTCCCGCAGATATTGACGAATGAAGTCGTTCTGCTTGACGGTGAGTCCATGGGCAAACTCGTAGTTGACGGCCTTCACCGTCACCGGCTCGGCATCATTGGGCCCCCAGACCTGGATTTCACCCAAATCTTCCGGGTCATAGACTAACCGGACCTTAATACCCTCACCGAACCTACACAGGATAGAGCCGAGTTCATCGCCGCTATAGCGGTTGCCATGCAGGAAAATACCATCGCGGCGTAATGAACGCTCTTCAACCAACCCAATTCGGCGCTGCAACGTGTGCAAATCATCAGGCAATACCGGCTCAGAATGCGCAATGCTGTCTTGCCAGCGAGCCCATGGTGTGGTTTTCCCGAGTCCCCGATGTTCATCTTGGGCATAAATATCGACCACCCATTTTTCAAAGATTTGCTTAAATTCCGCAAAAGTTAACAGCGCCGCTTTTTGTGGATCGTAATCGCCGCGAAGATAAAACTTGGCGAAACTGGTACCGGGCAGCTGATGAGCAAAGAAGTAATTGATCGTTTTTAGATAGCGCTCTACCACGCCTTTGAAGCGCGGCGTATGTTTTGGGCAATATTGGATACTGATTCCCAAATCGTAAGCAACGCTTTCCAGGTCGTTGCTATGGAACTCCAAGCCATTGTCGACCACCATCACTTCAGGCAAACCGTAACAAGGCCAAGTGTTAGCGATTTTTAGGTTTGCGATTACCCCATCATCCAATTTTTTTGGCAGAATGGCATGCCGCAATGCCCCCATGACAGCCGCAGTCGAAGGGCTATCGAAACTCAAATAGTACCCAAGCAACATCCGGCTGTAGTGGTCGATAATCACGGTTAACGTTGGCCTGCCCAGAGGTAGCCAAGTTCTTTCGTCAATCAGGAATAGATCGAGCGGTGTATGATCAATTTCAACCCGCTCCAGGATACGAGAAGTTTTTACACCGGCTTTTCCGATCCTAAAACGCCTATCTGCAGCCGCCTTACCTTCCTTTAAGACCACGAGTTCGTACACGTCGGCACGCTCAACCAATCGGTATAAGGTGCGCAAAGATGGTGGTTTGATGGGTTCGCCCCCGATCGTTCTCTGGTTCTCAAGTTCGATTTTGCCGAGCAAGCGCGTATACACGTTACGGCATGTCGCCTGCGGTGAGGCTTTAAAAGCCTCCTCCAATGCTTCTGCCACCAACTGGAGAATACGATCATTTTGCCGCAACGCCTTGGGACCACGAAGATCAATCCTCGGAATAATCGCTCGCGGATCATTAACCGATTTAAATCGACGATACCAACGATATACTGTAGTCACGCCCGGTGGGTTTAAATCTCCGATTTCTACAGCAGCCTGCTCGATCAATGGCTTCAAATACTCCGGTGTAAATATCGGAACGCCATGATCGAGAATGCGTTCGAGATAATGTTTACGACGCTTCACGGCGTTTCTGACGCCTTCGGATAGTTCATCGAGCGGTCGTGAAAATGAAGGTACTAACGCAGTAGTAGCTGAGGCAGCATCAACTGGCTTCACGGAAATTTTGCCTGCGCCATACTCAGCAAGCAGTTGATCACGACTGATCACCGAAAAATGGCCGTCACTGATCCGTTCCAGCAGCAAATCACCATTCGGTTGGATACGATCAATTCGATATGCAGTACCATCCCAATCAAAAACCGTGTTCTTGCGCAATGCAAAACCAGCCATTGTCAGCCTCCGTATTCAATTCGATTAGGGTTTCTTGAGAAATAGGCTGATCCAAGGAACAGCGCAGATGTCCGGCCAATAACAGACTGAAGGGATCAATACCGCCGAAATCTGATAAATTTGATGCCACCGTCAGCGATAACGGCAGGCAGTTGAGATATTTTTTGGTGGCAACAGCCATTGCGTCTGTGGTCGGTGGGATACGAGACGCCCGGTGATAAATCCACCGCAGATTGGATAAGCGCGGCTCTTGCCGAATGACTTGATCAGTCAAAATGACGAAAGCTGTTTCCGAGCGGCGCATGTACTCTGTTACACAGTCCAGTTTGTGCCGCACATCGTCATGCTTCAGACTGCTAACCGGCTTGACCTCGATGAATACAATTTCGCCGGTGCTCAACACCAATTCAAAATCCGGCGTATATCGCCGCAATCGTGCACCGTCTGGATAGTGGATCGTTTTTGGTTGTTCTCGGTATCGAACGATACGAGGGGAAGTCTCGAACAGGTAAATGGCTTCGAGTTCTAACAAGCCTTCATGGTGAACCATTCGTCCATTTTTGCGGCTGGGGAATTTGCCGCGAACGATACCGCCTGATGGGGTAATAACCTTTCTAGCTCGATTATGTACATCGCCGTTAGGTCGACGACCACGCCAAAGCCCTTTCCAAAAATTTGAGAACATAATTCGTCTCCGTTAATCTATTTTCAGGGCGCACAAATCCTGCGCCCTGAATAATGCGTTTAAAAGATGGTGCGCATAAACAGGCCGCAGGCTTGACACCCACGAAATTTAGATCAACAATGGAGTCGTCTAGAGGCGTTATTTCTTGACGAATCTGTTAAAAGCTTAGGGTTGCCGCCCTAAGCTTTTTGTTTTTCTAAGCCTGTGTTCGATAGATGAAATGGCTTAAGTCATATTTTTTCTCCTTCCGTTGTATCTGTTTGGAAATTTGCTAGACGTTGTTTCGCTATCCAAATAGCAACGTCAATCGCTAGTGCAAAATGACCGCTGCGACCTTCGATTTCGAATTCCGGTATCGTTAGACTTTTCCGCGATCGTGCTTGCCGATAGGCGACTGGACTTTTATATCCCAACACTTTCCACAAATCACGACTTCCCAATAATGGTCCATATAACCTATTCAAGTCATCCCGGATTTCCTTCGCTAGTTGTTCGGTAACATCTTTATCCATATTGGTATATTGGGTAACGCAAATTCTATTTCGATTTAGCGTAGCTGATAAAAACATCCCTAGTCAAAGGAACGATTTTGAGCACGAAAAATACAATATTTAATAAATATCAATTGGTTAAACAATATTCCTCATTTTAGCGGTAGCCGGGGCTAAAATTGACATGGCAACTTATCAAAAAAATAAGCAGAAAATTCCAAGACGCCTTAACCCAATTGAAATCCTTCGGGTGCGCTACTGGTATGAGGGGGTTCGAATTCGGCTGGGTTATACTCAGGCCAAACAACTTGAAAACCATTTCAGACAAACGCTTGATCCGAACTTTCTTGAAAAAGACCCATCAGGTAAATGGGGTCGTTACAAGCTAGGCAAAAACACACCGCTAGCAGAGCTAATCAAAAATGTAGATAGGGAGGTTGATGGATCGGCCCAGGAAATAAACCATATCCTATGGAAAGTTATCCACCTGAATGAAAAAGACATCGGTAGAATCGACGTATGGTTAAATCAACTAAAAGGGACTGAAGTCGGTAATATCGTTTTTCAACCGAAATTAAGATGCCCCGGTCAATGGGAGCCAATAAATAAGCTCTCAACACCGCACTATCGTACGCTTGTAAAAGTAGGGAATTTCGATAGCCTTGCCGCATTAGTGCTTTACTGGCATAAAGCAAAGATTAACGGCAAGGGTGATCAACATGCTCTTGCCTACACCATATTCGAGATATTGTTGATCATCGGTTATGAACTGAACCGAAGGAAACTTTTAAACGAGTTTTTTGAATTATTTAAAGCGAACATTTTTGAAAAAATGGATTGGAAAAATGAAGCGTTTACCATGACTCTAGAGCAATACAGGGATAACGTTCAAATACTCTCTAAATTAGCTAGCCGAATAAATGACCGTGATTATGCCAACTCGTTAGATGAGCATGATCTAAAAGCTAAACTCCTTACCGAGACACATTGGCTGACAGTTAAACTAGCACTTGGACTTACTGAATTTGGTTTCAAACACTTATCGCACAACACCAATCAACCTGATTTGAACACTGATGTGACTTAATCCAGCTGTGTTGCAGAAAAATATGCTTCTGATAGGACAATTTTATCCAAAGCCAGATTGAACCCATCGTCCCCGCATTTCAGAAAGTCGTCATATAAAACGTAATTGATCATGCTTCGCGGAAGTTCTGGATTTCTTCGAAAGGGTGTAACAACCCAGTCTTCAGACCGGGCGCGATCAGCCCAACGCTGGCAAGCGCCAATCATATAATTGGCAGCGTGTTGGGCGGCGCATGAGGTTCTGACTAAAAAATCAGCGGCGGCTTTAGCACCAGCATAGATGATCCGATAACATTGCGCTACGGAGTAATCTTGCAGCAAATTATTCAACATCAGCGTCGTACTTCGCTGTGCCGACGGCGGTAAGCCCCGTTGCTTGGCACAAAAATCGTAAAACTCCTGACATTCTGCGAACGCCAAAGATTTCTTCATATCGGAAAACTGATCCCACCAATGATTTGGCCACAACCTAGTCTGCGCACATTGTTCGATTTGTTGAACCAGTTCGATACGGGCATCACTTGGGATATTCGAATGAATCTGATATAGCAGCGACGTTAATTCTTCATCTCCAAACAGATCATATACATAATGGTTTACCGGATTCGAACCGAATAACTTCGCTTTTCTTAATCGTTCGATGAGTAATTTGGCGTAGCCGCCTTTAGGAGCAAACGGCACGACTATCGAATCGGACACCAGTATCCTACGACCACGGCTATCAATAGATTCAATGCAACGAGTCAAAGCCAACAAAGCAATGGCTTGCTCTAATGTTAGATTATCAGGTGTTATTGCCCGCCTCGTTATGCCTTGATTTTCAATCGCTTGGTCGCCGGAAGGGACATCAGAAACTAAATCATGTTTAGCCTTTTGGCGATTACGGCAATATTCGCAATTACAACGTAGGTTGGTTGTATGCCTGCATTGCGAGCAATATAGTTTTTTTGAATTAGCCAAATCAGAATTTCTTGCCGCACGCGCCGACATCATAACCGCACCACAATTTGGGCAAGTGACGGATGAATGGATAACTGGCGGAAATAACCTGTAAAGTTGCGGCGGACGGCAAGCGATCGCGTATTCGGCCAATAAATCGGCAATTCTTTCTCCCGCATAGTACCGAGTAATCAACGCATCAATTTGATCGTCTGAAAGATGAGCCAATTTGGAATGGATCGGGACTTTCGGCATTGGAAAACGATAACAAAATGCCAAATATAAGCCAGAAAAGGGAAATTGTCACTTATAGAGCGTGGTCTCATAGAGGACTGCTCAGTAGCATCCTCGCATGCCTACTGATTCCAACACCCCATCTGATCCCCTCGTTTTGTTTGGACAACGACTTGTCCAACTCAGGAAACAGCGTGGCTGGTCTCAGGAACAATTAGCTCTGGAGTGCGGCATGGCACGAAGCTATTTGGGCGGAGTAGAGCGCGGAAAAAGAAACATCGCCTTGCTGAATATCTGCAAATTGGCGGATGCGTTATCGGTCTCGCCGGCGGACATGCTCAAATTTCAAGATAATCAAGCTATTTCTCTGAAATAAAGACCTGACCACGAATCGTATCAATATACGATAATCATTAAGGTGCAAAACCAAAACTGCTTAAATGTGTTAGGGCCAAAAACTAAGTGACACAATGCGTTCATGAGAGCCTATTTTCCGATTCGCAAGTCAAGCCGGTCTAAATCCTCGAGAGTCTGGATTACGGACTCCACCACCTCGCCGTCAAAATCATCACGCTCTGCCTCCTCATGGGTGCCTTTGTTGAGATAGGTCCACACGAGATTGGTTGCCGGAATGCCCAAAATGCGGTCGTAGGCCACCATTAACTGTTCCTTATTGGCGTGATTGAAGGTCTTTGTATCTTTCAGCTTTTTCGCCAATGCTTCGCATAGATTTCGTAGCCCAGGCTCGGCACCAATCCCCGCGAGCTGCAAGCTCAAGAGACCATGATCGTGACTGCCAAGCCAACGCCAGACCTTCTCCGACAGCATCTCCAACGCTTGGCGCGACGCAGCTAAGGCTTCACGGTCATTCAAAGCGTCCCGAGCCGATTTTGCCTTGGCTATGTAGTTTGCGCTGGGAATGTTGCCCCTCACCCTGGGCTGATAGTCGCCATCGTGATGACGGAACAAATAGACTTGGCACCCGTTACGGCGCTGCGCCGGTAGGTGTTGTTGAATATCCTTGATGAACTCGTTGCTGTGACAAGTCACGATGAGCTGGGTTTGCGCAAAGTGATCGCTCTCGAAGATGGTTTCGCGGATGCCGCCTCTGTGATCGTGGTCGATGGCATTAATGGCATCGTCAAAAACGATCACGGGACACCTAATGTTCTTTGCTTTCGCTAACAAGATCGCCAAGCCGAGACATCGGATATGCCCTTCACTGAGCACATGGAGCGCATCCACACGCCTGCCCGGATTACCTCGGAAGGATATTTTGATCTTCCCGTCACCCGTCAAGGGAAGATAGAGAGCCGACAGCTTGTCCTCATCCCGATCGTTCCGATTGAAAGAGTTGTAAAGGTCCATGGCAGCTTCGTTGAGCCCAGCCATAAGCTGACCTGGAAGCTGATCTCGGTACTTCCTAAGTTCTTCAAGGAAGTAGTCATAAGCCGCCTTGATCGGGGTATCACGTTCTATGTCGAGCTTTTCTTGGTCTGCTTGTTGAATCAATAAGGCGTTGGTCTCATCAAAAGCCGTAATCCTGGTATTGGCGGCGTCAATGGTGTCTCGCAATTGCTGCCGCTTTATGTCCTGGGCCTGCACCTTGAGCTGGAATTCGCTTAGACGCTTTCGTTCCTCGATGTGCGGTTGCCGTTCCTGCTGGGCTTGTTGTGAAGCATCGTCCTGCGCAGTAATGCGATCGGCCAGTACCAGCAGTTCTTCTAGTAACAGGATTTTTGGCTCAGTCGCGGGCTGATGCGGATAGATGGTCGCCCACCAGCAATCCCCCGGTTCTATGGGAAGATGCAATAGGTATTGTCCGATTGGCGTTTCTTGCTCATTCTGAGCGACAACGAAACCTGAAAGGAGCCCAAGCATCTGCCACAGCTCGCGTGATGCGTCGCGGACCTTGGCCTGTGCATCTTTCTGCTGTTCTTGTAACTGGCTCAGCTCCTTAAGCTGACTTAACCCTACTGCCGCCTTATCATAGGGATTGACCGCAACGTGTGTCGGACCATCCAGGAGAGTATCGCAGGCAGGGCAGCGATCTCCCACAGTTTGCCGCAGCGCAAGGACAGAGTCATAAAGGTTCTTGAAGGATACCTGGTCGCTCCGAGCGCGAAGCGCGACAGTAAGGCCGTTCAATTCGTCATCACATGCGTGAGCGTTGTCGAAGGCATCTAGAAGACCTTGGCGTGTCACCCCAATGATGTTGGCTGGTACTGCTTCCAGAAGCGCCTCAAGCTCTTGAAGGCGCCCAGGGGCTTCGGTAGTGCCAATCAACTGCTTGAGTCTTTCATATGTGATACCAGCAGCGTATTCCTGTGCCAATACAGCTTCTTCATCGACCAATCGCTGAAACGCAGCAACTTCTCCATCGACTGTCCGTTGGTCAATGGTCAGCGCCTCCCTGCGTCCCGCCAAGTCGGCTTGCTTCTCCCCGCGCAGCACGAGTTGGCCATCAATGCTCTCATTGAAATGGCTCACGAACTCATTGAACTGATCCATGCCAAACAGCGTGGCAATCAGTTCGGCGCGTTGCGCATTGGGCCGTGCCGCGATGCGAGAAAAGGCGTCTATCCGATTCTTCTCTATGAAGCAAAACCGATAGGTATCTGGATTCACTGCCACATTAACTTCATTGCCTTGGTGGTCAGTTGCCTTTAGCAGTGGCGCATCAAAACGCTGGGCGTGAACGTTCATGAGATATGTGTCAGCGGCAATGCGTTTGGTGCCAGCCTCCTCGACATCTCCCAGGAGGGCGTACTCTAGTCCTTCGCACAAACTAGTTTTGCCACTCCCATTGGGGCCATAGAAAAGAACGATTTGCTTGGTCAGATCAAAGGGCTCTGGCACCCGAAATCCTCTGAATGGGCCAAGTGTGAGGTGCCGCAGTTGAATCCAGGGCCATGCCGTCCCAATTGGTTCGGCTGCCACGGCGGGCGCTACATCCTCAATGTGGGCCAACTCTTGTCGTATCAATCCGGCGAGATAGCTGGATCGTTGACTCCGCTGCCGCGAGGTCTCAGCCAGCGCATCGAAATTGGCCAGCGAGAGAGTTGCAAGGCGTCGAACATTAACCGGAACCTGGTTCTCCGGTTTATAGAGCCACCGTACAAATCTCTCGAAATCCTGTCTTGCAGAGGCCATGTTTACTCCATGTTCATATTCAATTGCCGAAAAGTTAATTCACCAAGTGCTGCAAAAGCGATAGACGACGGCGTGGACATCATTCGTCTATATCATCAAAAATACTACGACTGCCATCAGGGCTTGCAATCTGTTCATCAAGTGTGATTTCTCGCGAAACCGAGCTATCCTCTTCTGTCGAATTTTCGTTTATCCACTCTTGAACCTGCAAACGTTCTCTTTTGATGATGTTACTGATACGCCGACTCTGAGGATATGCCTCCTCGATCGTATCGAGCAACTGTGTGAAACGCCTCATGTGCCATTCAGGGTCATCATCCGAAGCACGGCTTGATTGATGTTCAAGACGCACTTCCTCGATACGGGGCAGCACTTCTGTTCGTACCTCCTCCTGTAGTCTGCTAAGTTCCTTGTCGTTCAACAGGGAACGCAACTGCGGATCGCTCAGTACACTAGCGTCTTCGCCAGTGAGAGCGTACTCACAGACAGTTTCGACCAAAGTTCTACGCGCGTCTTCGGATAGGAGACCGAGCTTGAACAACCGAATAGCAAGGTCGACTTCGACGGAATAGTCCAAATAAAGCGTGGGCTTAAGGATAGACTCAATCAATTTACGGTCGGCCGCGAGATACGCCTTCAGGAATTGCTTGCTGCACCGTCTAGCCAGGAATCCTAGCAACTCTCGCCGAGCCCCCCATCCAGACATCCATTCAGTCTTATACGCAGAACTCGATTTATACGCCACAAGACGCTCGATCACGAGGGCAAACAAGGAACTCGGCAGCACAACGGCACCTTCAATGTCCACGTCTCCGCAAGTTATTTGGCGCATCAGCTTTTCGATGTCGCTACCGCGTACATAGATCCCAAGCAGCTCCGGATTCCCTCGAAGCATTTCAGAGTAAGCATCGCCAATTGTCGGGTGTTTGAAGGTCCAAAAGGACTCTCCGTCAGAGGTAATATGTACAGCTAGACTACCTCGCAGCGCTTCGAGTGCTGTCGTACACGCACCCAGATCGCTATCCAATCGTCTCAGGGCCTCATCTTCAGCGTCCGTCAATGAAATCGGACTTGGCAAGCGTCCGTTGGACATATAAATCAACGCTAGTGCCGCCTTGCTGTCTGTGTCGAGTTCCTTACAAATATCCATGAGGAATCGCTCGCGCTTTTCGACAAAATTCGCCAAGCTCCATTCGGACAAGTATAAATTCTTGGTGAAAAAGGGATCTGCCAGTCTCCTGGCAATCTCTGGTATGAATCTATTGTGTTTCGCCACAGATTCCAAATATGGTTTCACGGCAGCACGAAACTCACGGGGCTGCTTTCCAAGCTTCAGGTGGTTGTAGAGTATCTGTCGCCGCTCGTCCACCGAAAGATCATGGACATCAATGACAACTTGGCTCTCCTGGAACATAGGAAAGGCTCCTTCCTTCAAATCCTTCCTCGCACGGTTATAAATATAGTCACGTGATGTCATCACCACACAGTTACCTTGGAGAAGTATCGTCTTCACCTCGTTAATTATGTGGTTCCAACCTGAGACAAGAGGACTTTCGTACTGAGTCACACCGAAGGCATCGTCGATCCAAAATAGCTGGGACTTCTCATTAGGATTCCAATGCTCTACGACGGACTTCGGATCCGACAGCTTCACCACGGATGCGCCCCACTGATCAGCAGATGACATTGCAAGTAACGAGGCAATGGTCGTCTTTCCTGACGCCGGCTCTCCAACGAGCAGCACGAAATGATTTGCGTCAAGCGCTTTCGCTGCTTTTCGATAGGATTCCGTCAGAACAACCTTAGCCAGATCTTCGCGCATAGATTCAAGAACCGCAGTAGCCTGGGCATATGCTCGTTCATCTAGGATTTGGCTTAAGTCCCCGAGACCGTAAACTCGTGGAACCATCATTCTTAAGCGCTTACTCTCACGAATCTGGTCTTCCAGCCAAGTGACGCCTAATATCAGAATGTCCTTGACGCCAGCTGCTTTGAACTTCTCCTTTAGCTTCAGTTCAGTTTCGCCGGAAATGCCGGCGTTCGTCATCAAAATGTAGACATCGCACTCGTTCTTGCTAACTAACCGCCCGGCCTTGACAACTTCCTCTTCGAGTTCTGATGGTTTGAGAGCGTAATCAGCGCGAGCAGTGAACTTACATTGGATAACAAACCGACCAGAAAGCGACTCACCGTCCTGTTGGCTCCAGATACCTGAAAACGCTCCATCTCGACCACCGTCGTTCGTGTCGAGAAAGGACTGGACAGTTTGACCGAGAACCTCTCGCGACACGGACAAGCACAGTTGTTGGAAGCTGTGCCAACCTAATGTGTGAAGATGAAACATGAAAATCCCAGATCCTTTGTTGTGATGAAGACATAGCTAATATCATGCGACAGGTAATGCCTCGATTGACGGCATTGAATTACGTGGCTCTATGGTAGGAAACGATCGATTTTTGCCGCTTAACAAAATTCGTCTAGAACTGGGCGAAAACTGCAAGCGTGTCAAAAAATGCGTTGCCTGATGCAATGCTTGCTTTTGCCCTGTTTTCATTCTGACAACAAATATCATTTGTTCCAACTCAATAAAAAACCAGATTCCTATAAGGTCATCTGGTTTTCTAAGGTTTTAGTGAAAACTTAACAGCTGGTGAAATAGCAATATTTTTTCACTATCTATGTCACTATTTTTTCACTAATTTGGCACACTTTTCACTAATTGTGGCATCCGACACATGACTAAACATCCAAATTCGCCACATCCAGTGCGTTCTTAACGATGAAGTCCCGGCGCGGCTCGACGATATCGCCCATCAACGTGGTAAAGATTTCGTCGGCGCCGATGGCGTCTTGTATGGTCACTTGCAGCAGGCGGCGGCTGTTGGCGTCCAGCGTGGTTTCCCACAGTTGATCCGGATTCATCTCACCCAAACCTTTATAGCGTTGGATGTGCTGGCCTTTTTTGACTTCCTTCATCATCCATTCGAATGCTTCCTTGAAATTGGGTACCGGCTGTTCGCGTTCGCCCATGCGCATCACGGAATCCGGCCCGAACAGGCTCAGGGTTTGCCCCGAGTAATGAGCGATTTTTTGGTAATCCGGGCCGTCGAAGAAGGTGGCGTGCAGCACGAAGGTCTTGGTAATACCGTGCAGTCGCTTGCTAATGGTCACGTCGAAATCGTCACCGTCGCTGTATTGGATGTTGGTATTGAATACGGCTTTGTGATTGCCTGTATTCAATGCGTGTTCCATTTGCATGAACCAAGCCGTCAACATATCTTTACTGGCTTTAATGTCGTCGTTCAAAGGCGGCATGTAGGTCATTTGCTCAAGGTATAGATCATCGTAGCGTCTCGCTAGGCGATTGATGACCGCGGTGACTTCTGCAAATTCGGTAGCCAATTTCTCCAGGCCTTGGCCTTGAATGACCGGCGTATCGGCATCGGTTTGCAGTTGGGCTTTGTCCAACGCCAGTTGGATTAAATATTGGTTTAATGCGATATCGTCTTTGACGTAATGTTCCTGCTTGCCTTTTTTGACTTTGTAGAGCGGCGGTTGAGCGATATAGATATAGCCTCTTTCGACCAATTCCGGCAGCTGCCGGTAAAAGAAGGTTAACAACAAAGTCCGAATGTGCGAACCGTCCACGTCGGCATCGGTCATGATGATGATGCGGTGATAACGCAGTTTATCGATATTGTATTCGTCCTTGCCGATACCGCAGCCTAATGCAGTAATTAAGGTGCCTACCTCTTCGGACGAAATCATTTTGTCGAAGCGGGCCTTTTCGACATTCAGGATTTTGCCTTTTAAAGGCAGTATCGCTTGAGTGCGGCGGTCGCGGCCTTGTTTAGCAGAGCCGCCCGCCGAGTCCCCTTCCACGATGAATAATTCGGACAAGGCCGGATCTTTTTCCTGGCAGTCGGCCAGTTTGCCTGGAAGACCAGCGATATCGAGCGTGGTCTTTCTCCTAGTCATTTCTCGGGCTTTTCTGGCCGCCTCACGCGCACGAGCCGCATCGATAATTTTGTTGGCAATAACCTTAGCCACTTGCGGCTGTTCCAACAAAAACTCCTGTAGCTTTTCGCTCATGGTAGATTCAACCAAAGGTTTGACTTCGGACGAGACTAGTTTTTCTTTGGTTTGCGAAGAAAACTTGGGATCCGGTACCTTGACCGATAGCACGGCTGTTAAGCCTTCGCGAGCGTCGTCTCCGGTCGTGGCGACTTTTTCTTTTTTTGCCAGGCCGTTGCCTTCTATGTATTGATTGATAGTGCGCGTTAATGCAGCACGGAAGCCCGCCAAATGGGTGCCGCCGTCTCGCTGAGGGATGTTATTGGTATAGCAGAATACGTTTTCCTGATAGGAATCGTTCCATTGCATGGCTACTTCGACCGTGACACCTTCTTTTTCAGCCTGGAAGTGGAAAACTTTTTCGAACAACGGCGTTTTGTTTTTATTCAGATGCTGCACAAACGCGCTGATCCCACCTTCAAACTCGAACACATCTTCTTTTCCGCTTCGTTCGTCGCTTAGGGAAATCCTTACACCGGAATTCAAGAATGACAATTCGCGCAAACGTTTGGCCAATATGTCGTATTGGAAGTCAATATTGGTAAAGATAGTCGGGCTGGGTTTGAAGTTAATGTAAGTGCCACTGCCTTCGGCTTCACCGACGATCCCCATCGGCGCGACCGGCTCTCCCAGTACATATTTCTGCATGTACAAGTTGCCGTTCTTGCGGATTTTTAAGGTCAGCTCTTCGGATAAGGCATTCACGACCGAAACCCCTACCCCATGCAAGCCGCCCGAAACCTTATAGGCATTGTCGTCAAACTTCCCGCCGGCATGTAGCACAGTCATAATCACTTCAGCGGCCGACCGGCCTTCCTCGGCATGAATATCCACGGGAATGCCGCGTCCGTCATCGGATACCGAAACCGAACCGTCTTCATGGATTACCACATCAACGCCTTTGCAATAACCCGCCAAAGCTTCATCTATGGAGTTATCGACTACCTCGAATACCATGTGGTGCAAACCGGAACCGTCGTCGGTATCGCCTATGTACATGCCAGGCCGCTTTCTAACGGCATCCAGTCCTTTAAGTACTGTGATATTCGAACTATCGTATTGCTCACTCATGGTTTTATTCCAATGTTGGTGTTGTACACCAAAGCCGTATCAACTTTTGCGTGCCTGACAAAAGAGTTTTAAGAGACGTGCTTGATGTGTGTTTTTGATGTTTCACGTGGAACTCGAAACCGGTTTTATAAAACCGTGTTTCACGTGGAACACTTTATAATTTTCAACAGCGCTCAAGTCGCCGAAGTCGGCTAATTCGGTACTGCTCATGAATACCTGACAACCGATGCCAGCCAGATATTTTAACAATTTTGCTTTGTTTAAAGTATCCAATTCAGCTGTTAAATCATCGATCAAAATACAGCAATTGTTCTGCGCCTCGCGATTCACTAAATTCACTTGCGACAACATTAAAGCCAGGACCAACAATTTCTGTTGGCCTCGCGACAGATAATCTTTGGCCAATTTGTTATTGTGAAACGTCAAAAAATCCGCCCGGTGCGGACCGCTGTGAGTAAAGCCGTATCGCAGATCTTTTTCCTTGTCTTGCATCAAGACTTGCTCCAACGTCTGTTTTTCATCCCAGCCGCAACTAAAGCGAAGTTCGATTTGCTTCGTTTCCAAGAATTGTCCGGCCATTTCCAAAACAATCGGCTGTAACAGTTCGGCGTATTCTTTTCGAAATTCATTCACTCTAACGCCGTGCTCTATTAGCTCTTTATCCCAAGCCGCTAATTGTTTGACTTGCCGCGTTTTTAACAAAGCATTGCGTTGCTGCAGCGCCTTACTATATCGGCGCCAATTCGAAAGAAAACTCCGGTTATGGTTAAAAATCCCCCAGTCTAGAAATTCCCGTCGATTTTGCGGGCCGGCATCCAGCAAACGATAACTTTTCGGATGAATCAGTTGCACGGGCAATGCATAGGCTAAATCGGCCCTTTGCCGGTTTTCCCGGTCAATGCGAATTTCGGTTTGTTTGTTATCGATTTGTATACCGATATTGCTAAGCGACCCGCCCGGCTGACTTACTTGTGCTGAAACGATCATTTGAGCTTGCTCGAAACCGATCGCTTGTTTTATATGGTGGGTACGAAAGGAGCGTGCTCTTCCTAAAATGAAGATGGCTTCCAATAGCGAACTTTTGCCGCTGGCGTTGGCGCCTATGACGAAGTTGATACCCGGCGCCGGCTGTAGACAAGCTGACTGGATGTTTCTAACACCGAACACATCCACTTTCAACAGCGTCATGAAGTTTACATCTTCATTGGCATGACGATGAATTTGAACAAGGGCTGATCGGGTTCTTCAATAAAACAACTGCTAGCGTTACTGGCTATGGTCATCACCGCTAATTCGGTATCCAGATTCGAAACCGCATCCAGCATGTATTGAGCATTGAAAGAAATACTCAAGGGCTGGCCTTGGTAATCTACAATCATTTCCTCTTCGGCTTCGTCATGCTCGGGATTGTGAGTACTGAGCTTTAATTCATCGCCCGAAATATGAAATGTCACACCCTTGTATTTTTCATTCGACAGAATGGCAACCCGGGTCAGCGCATCACGCAACACTTGTTTTTGAACCAACAACGGATTCATGAAGGACTGATTGAATACCTTGCTAAAGTCCGGAAACTTGGCGTCAATCAACTTAGACGAAAACACCACATTCTTATAATGGATTTGGATGTAGTTATTGGAAAATTGAATATCTACTTCGGCATCGACATCATCCAATAGACGGCTTAATTCCTGCACGGCTTTTCTCGGTAAAATGATGCGCGCTTCATAACCGGTCGCTTGACCTATATCGTCTTCGAATATTGATAAGCGGTGTCCGTCGGAGGCCACTAACTTCAAGCGGGAATTGCTGATGTGCAGCAACAAGCCATTCAAGTAATAGCGTACGTCTTGATTAGCCATACAAAAGACGGTCTTATCCAAGCCTTTCTTGAATTTGCCGGCGTTCAACAAGAACTGATAACTGCATTCAGATACATTGAATTCCGGATAATTTTCTGCCGGTAGCGTTGTCAATGAAAACCGGCTGCGCCCCGAGGTTAATTTGACTTTATCTTCATGTAATTCGAATCTGATTTCGACGCCGCTCGGTAATAAACGGCAAATATCTAAAAACTTACGAGCAGGTACCGTAATTTCGCCTTCGTCGGCTACCGATTCAAGATTGAGCCTGCTGACAATCTGAATCTCGGTGTCCGAACCCGTCATGACTAAGCAGCCGTCATGAACTTGCACCAGCACATTGCCAAGAATAACCATGGTTTGCCGTTTTTCGATAACACTGACTATTTGCTGCAGCGGGGCTAATAACTGATCTCTGCTAATAGTAAATTTCATATAAATATTTTAAGTTATTGTTACTACTATATTAACGATAATCTGTGGAAAACACGGCTTATCGCTTAAAAATCATTCGTTTAGTTGGCTATTAACATTGTTGCTCGTCGCCAATAAAACGTGTTGCAGATCTGTGGATAACGTGAACGTCCGAAAATGTCCTCAGCTTATCCCCAGTTTATTTGCAATTAATGCGATAAAGTTCTCAACAGGTTTTTATAGTCTTCGGCGATTTTGACATCGTCCTCCTTCAACTCCGCAATACGTTTGCAGGCGTTGATCACCGTAGTATGGTCACGTCCGCCAAAGGCATCGCCGATTTCCGGATAACTGTGCGACGTTAACTCACGGGCCAGCGTCATCGCGATTTGCCTCGGCCGGGTTAATGATTGCTTACGGCTTTTCGACGATAAGTCCGCAACCCGAATCTTGAAATACTCGGCCACCGTTTTCTGTATGTTATCGATGCTGACCAATTTATCTTGCAGACTGATCAAATCGTGCAGGGCTTCTTTGGTGAATTCCAAGGTAATTTCCCGCCCGGTGAATTGCGAATTCGCGATTACTCGGCGTAAGGCACCCTCCAAGTCTCGAACATTGGATGGAATCCGCTTGGCGATGAAGAAGGCTATTTCCTGATTCAAGGTCACGCCGGCCTGTAGCGCTTTTTTGATTAAAATCGCGGTACGAGTCTCCAAGTCCGGCGGCTCTATTGCGACGGGTAAGCCCCAACTGAAGCGGGACTTAAGCCGGTCTTCCAAGCCTTGTATTTCTTTCGGATATTTATCGCAGGTTAAGACCACTTGATGTTTTTGGTCCAACAAATTGTTGAAGGTGTGGAAAAACTCTTCCTGCGAACGTTCTTTACCGGCTAAAAATTGGATGTCGTCCATCAACAGCACATCAATGTTCCTGTAATACTCTTTAAAATAGTTGATGCTGTTCTGTTGCAGGGCTTTAACCATGTCCTGCACGAATTTTTCCGAATGCAGGTAAACGATGTTGGCGTCCGGTCTTTGATGCAGTACGCCGTTACCGATGGCATGCATCAAATGGGTTTTACCTAACCCAGAGGCGCCGTATATAAATAGCGGATTGTAAACTTTGCCGATGTTGTCGGCGACGGTCACCGATGCCGCCCTCGCCAATTGATTGGACTTACCTTCGACGAAGCTCTCAAAAGTAAAAGCCTTATTCAAAAAGTTCGGCTGGTTCTTCTTTTGAACGACGGTTTTTTGTAAAGTCGGCGCTTTGATTGCAGGCGCTTTCCTGCTGCCGATCTCGAAATGCACGGCTAAGGTCGCGTTCGAAAACTCGTTGACTACATCTTCAATAGTGCCGAAAAAGTGTTGTTTGATATGGTCGATAATAAATCGGTTCGGCGCCAACAATTTCAATTGGCTTTCGCTTTCTACCGCTTGCAGCGGTCTTATCCAGGTACTGAAATCGTTGGTGGGAATTTCGTGTTCAAGTTTGGCCAGACAATTATTCCAAATAGCGCTCATCGGCATTCATAGATGGGGTTGGAAAGGCTGCTCATGATACCACAGCACCGTGCCTGCTCGGTTTTTTGGCTTGACTCTTCAGCCCGAACAGAAAAGAATGGTAGTTGCACTGATAAAACCTTCAAACTCAAATGATTACAGGTAAACTTTATATCATCTCAGCGCCGTCCGGAGCCGGCAAAACCAGCTTAGTGAAACAACTCAAAGCCGACATGGATAAACTGGTGGTGTCCGTATCGCATACCACACGGGACAAGCGCAAAGGAGAAGTCGACGGCAGCGATTATTTCTTCGTTTCGGTCGACGAATTCAAAGCCATGATAGAAACCCAAGCATTTTTAGAACATGCCCAAGTGTTCGATAATTATTATGGTACCGCGCAAAAAACGGTCGAAAACAATCTAGCGCAAGGACTGGATGTAATTTTGGAAATCGACTGGCAAGGCGCGCAGCAAGTTAGAAAAATGCTGCCGGATAGCATCTCCATTTTCATTCTGCCGCCATCGATCGCGGTCTTGAAACAACGTCTGCAAAATCGTGGCCAGGACAATGATCAAACAATTGATCGACGCATGCGTGATGCAGTTACCGAAATGAGCCACTATCCCGAGTTCGATTATTTAATTGTCAACAATGATTTCAATGTGGCATTGGATCAATTGAAAAGCATTGTTACCGCCAACCGTTTATTACAAGATACGCAGCAAAAGGTTTTAGCTCCCTTACTGCAAGATTTACTTAACTAAAACTATAACTATTAAAAAAATTATGAAAACCAAATCCGCTTTTTTTGCTCTGATAGCCGGTGTCAGCCTAGTTTCGATCTTAACTGCATGTTCCGATGATAAGCCCGCTCCAAGCCAACCCGCCGCTTCGGCTTCGTCAAAAGTTGCCGGGAAACCGGCGCATAACCCCTTCGACCACTCTCATGACGAAGTGGTCACCGATGTCGTGAAACATCAATTCGAACACGAATTCGCCGATCAATGCGTAGCGCGCGAACTGAAAGGTTCCGCAAATCCGGATGTGGACAAGCCGCGTCTGAGTAAAGACTGTATGTGTATCGCTAAATACATGATGAAAGATTTGTCCGCCGAAGATGCCAAACATTTTTTGAAACAACATGAAAATACGCATTCGTTGCAAATCAAGTTCGATGCGGCGGCCTACTTTTGCATACAAAACAAACAGCAGCCTAAAGGCCCGCAACTGTTCGGCAAGCAACATTAAACTCATCGTCACTCGTAGCCAAGGGCACGCAGAGCTACTCTCCGTGCCCTTTATTTTCTCCGTTTGAAATTTTAGAAAATCATGACTCAAGCAAACGAACTCTTTTACGAAGCCAAAAAATTCATTCCGGGCGGTGTCAATTCACCGGTACGTTCTTTTAGCGGTGTCGGCGGCACACCGGTTTATTTCGACCGTGCGCAAGGCGTTTATGTATTCGATAGCGAAAACAAACGCTATATCGACTATGTCGGCTCGTGGGGACCTATGATACTGGGACATGCTCACCCCGAAGTCATCGATGCCGTCACACAAACCGCCCAAAAAGGTCTGAGTTTCGGTGCGCCAACCGAAATCGAAACCTTGATGGCTCAAAAAGTTTGCGAGTTGGTGCCATCAGTCGAGTTGGTGCGTATGGTCAGTTCCGGTACCGAAGCCACGATGAGTGCGATACGCCTGGCCCGCGGTTATACGGGCCGCGACAAAATCGTTAAGTTCGAAGGTTGTTACCATGGCCACTCGGATTCTTTATTGGTCAAAGCCGGTTCCGGCGCCCTTACCTTAGGCGTGCCCAGCTCGCCGGGGGTGCCCGCCGCATTAGCCGCCGACACGATTACGCTGACTTATAACGATAGCGATGCGGTCCGTAGCGCCTTTGCCGAATTAGGTGACAAAATCGCTTGCATCATCGTGGAACCCGTGGCAGGCAACATGAACTGCATTCCGCCGGAACCCGGCTTTTTGCCAACCCTGCGCGAAGTATGCGACCGGTACGGCAGTGTACTGATATTCGATGAAGTCATGACCGGCTTTCGCGTCGGTTTGCACGGCGCCCAGGGTTTATACGGCATCAAACCCGACCTGACCACATTGGGCAAAATCATCGGCGGCGGCATGCCGGTCGGCGCATTCGGAGGCAGTCGTAAAATCATGGAACATCTAGCGCCTTTGGGTCCGGTTTATCAGGCGGGAACTTTGTCCGGTTGCCCGGTCGCGATGGCGGCCGGTTTGAAGACCTTGGAACTGATCAGCGCTCCTGGTTTTTACGAAGGGCTGACGGTAAAAACCGCTCAGTTGTTGACGGGCTTGCAAAATGCGGCCGATCGAGCCGGCATCGCCTTCACTACCAATCAGGTCGGCGCGATGTTCGGTTTGTTCTTCAATGAGGAAAAATCGATCAGCCGTTTTACTCAAGTCATGAACGGCAATCAAGATCGCTTCAAACGTTTCTTTCACGGCATGTTGGACCAAGGCGTGTATCTTGCGCCATCGGCTTTCGAAGCCGGTTTCGTGTCCGCCGCTCACAGCGATGCTGACATTGAAGCGACTATCGCTGCCGCCGCCCGGGTGTTCGAAAGCTTATGACGGAGCAATGGCTATGGCCGTCGGCGGTGATGCTGGCGGCATTAATCGGTTATGTAATCAGTGCCTGGTTGGCGAGCAAACGCCGCCGGGCTCTGGATGAGGTAATCGAAACCCAGCAACAGCAATTACAAGATCAAAACATCAAACTGGCGGTGGCGGAAGAAAGGCTGGCTTTGTTTCATCAAAAGGAAGCCGAGATACAAGACCTGCAACGGCAACTATTGCAATTGAAAAGCGAAAACGCCGATCTCAACGCCCGCCAGCAAGAACAGCATAAAAGCAACGTCGAGAAGATTCGTTTATTGCAGGATGCCGAAACCCAACTCAAGATCCAGTTTGAGAATCTGGCCCACAAAGTATTCGAAGAACGCGGCAAACAATTCGTCGAACACAATAAAGTCAGTATCGAATCCTTGGTTACGCCTTTGAAGGAACAATTGGGCGAATTCAAGAACCGCATCGAAAGCGTTTACGACAACGAAACCAAAGACAGGATCTCCCTGCGGGAGGAAATCGTTTCGCTTCGGCGAGATACCCAAAAAATGAATCAGGAAGCGTTGAATCTGACGCGGGCTTTGAAAGGCGATCATAAAACTCAAGGCAACTGGGGTGAAATGATCTTGGAAAAGGTATTGGAGCGATCGGGTTTGCGTAAAGGCATCGAATACGAAACTCAAGCGGCATTTCGCGACGAAGACAAACGCTTATTCAAACCCGACGTGATCATCCGCCTGCCTGACAATAAAGACGTCATCATCGACTCCAAGGTTTCGTTAGTGGCTTACGAACGTTATTGCGCTTCCGAAGACGAAGCGGTACGTTCGGAAGCCTTGAAACAACATACCGATGCGGTGCGTAACCATATAAAAGGGCTTAGCGGCAAGGATTATTCGAATTTAAAGGGATTGCGTTCGTTGGATTTCGTGTTGATGTTCATGCCTATCGAAGCGGCATTCCTGGCCGCCTTCCAGGCCGACGAAAAACTGTTTAACGACGCCTTCGAGCACAAGATCGTCGTTGTGACTCCGACTACCCTATTGGCCACGCTACGAACCATCCAAAATATCTGGCGTTATGAACAGCAAAATGAGAATGCCCGTTTGATTGCGGACAAAGCCGGCAGTCTTTACGACAAGATCAGAGGTTTCGTCGAAGATATTGAAAAGCTGGGCAATCAGCTTGGTACCGTGCAAAAGACCTATGACGGAATCGTCAATAAGCTGACAACGGGCAACGCTAATTTGTTACGGCAAGCGTCGGCTTTTGAGGAGTTAGGAGTCAAGATCAAAAAGAAATTGCCCAAAACGTTAACCGAGCAAATGGAGTCGGATCATACTCCAGCCGATTGATTTCATTGAAAGCCGCTTATTCCGGCTTCTATGCCATTCGGCTTTCGGGACTGAAAACGAAATAGCGCATCAGTCCGCATCAAAACACAAAAAGCCGAAATTCAATGTGTAATGAGTACTTCGCAACAAGTTGACTTATTCACTGTTCATCCATGAGCACTGGATTCGGGCAAGCCATGCCGGAATGACAAGCACAATTTAGCATAGGACTATCTGCTAGGCGCTTATACGTTTTTTTCCAGTAGTCGATCCTAATAATAACAATATATCTATATTTTAGATTTATTATTACTACTAGCTTAAGAAAATCTGTGGAAAACTCGTGCTTTTACTTAACAATCATATCGTTACTGTCTAAAAATACCTGTGTTCATATATTAAGTTCATTTGTTCTATGGCTGTGGATAACTTTCAGGGTATTTTTTACCAGCAGTTTATCCACAGCTTCAATGCAGAAAAGCGCTCAAAGTTCTCCACAAGGTACAGGGTTAGCCGTCGAATCGGTTTTATGGATTGAACTAGGAGCTCGGCCTTGCTGAAATTTCAAAGACGCATACGTGGTTGACACGAAAGATTGCGGCTATCCTATTGGCTAAAAACCTATGCATAGTCCTGAATTTATTTGATGTCAGATTGGAGTTTGTCGTATGAACAACACGGTTCCAGTATTTACTCAGCTGCATATTGATATCGCCCGTAACTCTACCGACGATTTCAATTTGTTCCACGACAATAAAAATTGGCATAAGATTAAAAACAATCCTTTCAAGGGTCCCATTACCTTAGGGTTTCAATTGGAATCTTTGATAGAAGACAAGCTCAGAGATTATCGCCGGCAAGCCGATGAGCAAGCTCTGATCGACGAACAGGGTTTATATTTCAGTAATTACCAGTTCTCATTTGCTAACGCGATAAAAGCGGGCCAAGTACTGGATGTGGAGATCAAAGCATCGCAACTTAAACGGGAACCGGCACCGACATTAAGCAATCGCATCATGGTCAAAAGCGACGGCAAGCTGGCATTGCTAGGCTACAAAAAGGAATCGACCGAGCCCTTGTTTTTAGCCGACGTTAGTTGTTCCGGAATCGGTAATTTACGACAGCAAAAAGATCGCAGTTTTCTGGAAAGCGGTTATTTCTTGAAACGCAAATTCATGACCACCAGTAACGCCAAGAACTTCCTTTGCGGGTCATTGCGCGATCAGACCGAGTTCTTCGATGAATTGCAAGATAAGGTTATTTTTCCGGAGATGTTTCCATGCGCATTGCTCTCCAGCGCCTTATTGGAAAAAGCCATGCACAAACGCCACGATTTTGAAAAAAACCCGATGGTCTATACCTCTCATAAAATCAGTATCGATAGGCGCAATTTAGCGACACTGAAGAGTAACGAAGCCCTGCATATTTTGATTAAACCGACGGCCGATTCGGCGGAACATGATTTCGGCGAAAAAAACCTAACGGCTCTCGATTACGAATGTTTGGGTTTGGTTAACGACAATGCCGTGTTGTTTCGAGCTTTGATTTCCTTAGCGCCGTTAGAAGTGATTTTACAATCGCTCGGTCAATCATTCTAAGAAGTCGCTCGATTAGTATCGAAGTTTCGCTTTCCAAATCGGAATGTATTTTTATCCAAAAATTCGATATTAATATGTATTTTTATCATTAAAAGTTCGACATACCGGCTGTTATAGTATTTTCATCTTGATACTTAAAAAGGATGGATCTTTATGAATTTACTGTATACGGCGTCGGGTTTCGGTGTGGGGTTTTTAGTGGGACTGACCGGCGTGGGTGGCGGCTCGTTGATGACCCCGCTGTTGGTTTTTCTATTCGGCTTTAAGCCGGCAATCGCGGTTGGCACCGATCTGCTTTATGCGGCGATTACCAAAACCGCCGGTGTATTCGTGCATCACGGCAAGCATCAATCGGTGGATTGGAAAATCGTCGGTCTACTGTCTTTGGGTAGTTTACCGTTTGCCGGAATCACGCTTTATGTGCTGAAAAACTTGATGGTAGTCGGCGCGGAAGTGAATGGCGTGATTACATTCACCTTGGGAATCGCCTTGCTGTTGACGGCGTTAGCGTTGTTGGTGCGCAGCGTGTTGTTGCATAGAGCGGCCAAGAATGGACAAATCGACGACGAGCACAGCACTGTGGATAACAGCGGACGTTTTTCTCCGCGTTGGGAAAAAGTTGCGACGGTGTTTACCGGAATGGTTCTCGGTGTACTGGTGACCTTGTCGTCGGTTGGCGCCGGCGCGTTGGGAACAGTGGCGCTGCTGTTTCTTTATCCTCGTATGACGACGATTAAAGTCGTGGGTACCGATTTAGCGCATGCGATTCCATTGACGGCAGTGGCCGGCCTGGGACATTTGAGCCTGGGTAATTTCGATTTGGAGCTGTTGGGCAGTTTGCTGCTGGGTTCGGTGCCGGGCATCTGGATTGGCAGTCATCTGAGTGCGAAAATACCGGAATATTTTTTGCGGCCAACCTTGGCGACTTTACTACTAGTGATCGGCGTGAAGTTTGTGATTCAGTAAACCGGGGACTCGCTATTACAGTAATTTATCGATCAATGACATGACGATTTCTACAGCGATCAGCCAAATGATGATCCATTCCAGCGTGGAAGAATGCTGATGTTTTTGTTCATCGGCGAGCATTTCCAATAGCTCATGGATCGTCTCCAGTTTTTTCGACAGGACCTCGGTACGTTGGCGAATTTCCAGATAATTGGCGGCCATGGAATAAATGTGTTGATATTCCGGGTGTTCCCAGAAGAACTCGGGAATATCGAGCAAATCGTAATTTAGGATGATGTCGCTTTTAGTTAAGAACAGTTGGCCGCGAATTTGGGCCATCGATTTGCGGTCGAGTTTGATGGTTCCTTCCCTCGCTAAAGCCTGCGGCAAATGACTGGTAGCATATATGGTGTCTATAGCCTGCCCTTCGAATGCCGCTAGTTTGATCGATTGCGCCATTCCATGCGAAAGAGCCAGTAATACCATGAAGTCGTCGGATCGTAATTCGATGTGGTCGTGTTGGAATCTGTCCTGTCCGCATCCCACTTCGTAACTGAAATTATCTTCCTGTGGGTCGGAATAGGGAGTGTCGGCATAGTCCCGCAACAGTTGTTGCAGCGACTGTCTATCGTCTAGATTAACGTTCCAGTGAACGACCACGCCGTACGAAAAAACCACGGAACAACCGGCCTTGTAGTCGATGATGATCGAATTCCTGAATACTTGAGCGCGAGTGGTTTCGAGCAACCTATCCCTGAGTTTTGCAAACTGAAAAGACGGAGCGAGGCATACCGTCAAACAGTGTTTGATTACCCTATTGTTTATCATACCTGTATGGTCCAATTACTCGTTCAATATCAGTTTGTCACACTGCTGATAGCAAAATGGTTAAAATAAGCATTTTCGTCTAGCTATTGAAAGCCTTCCTTTCCTACTCAGTCATGCAAACAAACTATAACACCGATGATTTAAGAATTTGCGAAACCCATGATGTGGTGCCGCCGATTCAGGTTCACGACGAAATACCCATGACCGAAACGGCCGCCAAGACTATTTTAAAAGCGCGTGCGGCGATTCATAATATTCTTAGCGGCGGCGATGATCGCTTGTTGGTAGTGATCGGTCCTTGTTCCATCCATGACCCAAAAGCGGCTGTCGAATATGCTAGCAGGCTCAAAGCCATCATGAACGAATTGGAGAATGATTTAGTTATCGTCATGCGGGTTTATTTCGAGAAACCGCGCACGACGGTTGGTTGGAAAGGATTGATCAACGATCCTGATTTAAATTCCAGCTTTAACATCAATAAAGGATTGCGGCTAGCCCGGCAAGTATTATTGGATGTCAATAATTTGGGAGTACCGGCGGCGACTGAATACTTGGATTTGATTACGCCTCAATACGTGTCCGACCTGATTTCCTGGGGAGCGATTGGCGCGCGTACGACCGAAAGTCAAGTGCACCGGGAATTGGCGTCCGGTTTGTCCTGTCCCGTCGGTTTCAAGAATGCCACCGACGGCGGGGTCAAAATAGCAATCGATGCAATCAATGCGGCGATGACGCCCCACCATTTCTTATCGGTGACCAAAGAGGGACGCACGGCGATTTTTTCATCAAAGGGCAATGAAGACGCTCATATCATTCTACGCGGCGGCAATGATCGTCCCAATTACGACGAAGTCAGCGTCGAACAAGTCGCGGAAGGCATGATAGGTGCCGGTTTGCGTCCGAATATCATGATCGACTTCAGTCATGCCAATTGTTTAAAGAAATTCAAAAGGCAAATGCATGTCGCGCAAGATGTGGCCGACCAAATTCGGCAGGGCGATGAGCGCATCATCGGCGCAATGGTGGAAAGCCATCTGGTTGAAGGCCGACAGGACGTAGGCAGCGGCATGTCGTTGACGTACGGGCAAAGTATTACCGACCCTTGCCTTGGGTGGGACGATAGCGTCGAATTGTTACATCATCTGGCAGGAGCCGTACAACGTCGCCGCTCCGCCAAACAGAAACCAGCTGAATAAGGTTTATTTCATGAAAATACAGGTTAACGGCGATAGCCGGGAATATGGCGATAACTGTACTGTTGCGGACGTCATCGCCGATTTGGGTTTAACCGGCAAACGTATCGCCGTGGAATTGAATAAAGAAATATTGCCGTTTACCCAACACGCTAGCCATAGCTTAAGAGATGGAGACCGCTTGGAAATCGTCCAAGCCATCGGGGGCGGCCAAGACGATTCCTTCACGTTGGCCGGTGAGCAATACCATTCGCGTTTATTAGTCGGTACCGGTAAATATAAGGATTTGGAGGAAACCCGCTTAGCGATCGAAGCTAGCGGTGCCGAAATCGTTACCGTGGCGATACGCCGGACCAATATCGGGCAGAATCCGGACGAACCGAATTTGTTAGAGGTGATTCCGCCGGACAAATACACCATTTTGCCGAATACAGCCGGATGCTATACCGCCGAAGATGCTGTGCGAACCTGTCGTTTGGCCCGCGAACTGTTGGGTGGGCATAAGCTGGTCAAACTGGAGGTATTAGCCGATCAATTGACCTTGTTTCCGGACGTGTCTGAAACCTATGTCGCCGCCGAACTCCTAGTCAAAGAGGGTTTCGATGTGATGGTTTACACCAACGACGATCCGATTGCGGCTAAACGTTTAGAAGAAATCGGCTGCGTCGCAGTGATGCCGTTGGCGGCTCCTATCGGTTCCGGTTTAGGTATACGTAATCCGTACAATATTTTGACCATCGTCGAAAACGCCCATGTGCCTATTTTGGTCGATGCCGGTGTCGGCACGGCTTCCGATGCGGCGATTGCAATGGAGCTCGGATGTGACGGCGTGTTGATGAATACGGCTATTGCCGCCGCTAAGAATCCGGTGTTGATGGCATCTGCGATGAAAAAAGGCATAGAAGCCGGTCGTGAAGCTTACTTGGCGGGGCGTATGCCGCGCAAGCGTTTCGCATCGGCGTCCTCCCCCATCGACGGCTTGTTTTTGTAAGCCCGATGATAGAAAACAACGCCAAGCCGGAAAGCGATGTCGTATGCCGCTGTGCCGGCACTAGCGTCGAGCAAATCCAAGCCCTAATCGACGACGGAGTTACCGAATTGGAACGGATTTCCAGGGTGACCGGCGCGTGCTCGGGTTGCGGTGGATGCGAATTTGAAATTCGGGAAATGTTGAAGACTGTCGATTGTTAATCCCTGAAAGCAAATCAAGGAGAACTGTTATGGGCTGCTGCGATGATCCTACTGAACCACCGAAAATGGACAGGCGGGATTTAATCCGTCTGGAAGAGCAATACGGCGATTTAGTGCGCGACTTGTTTACGGAGGAACCCGAGAAAGTCATTCTAAAACTGTTAAATACCAGCAACAGTTATTTAACCGAACTCGCCGCATTACGAGCGCACTTTGCTTCGGTCAGATCGAAAGCGATAGGCTTGCTGGAAAAAAATAGCCGCGTTGTATTACAACAAATTGTTGAAAAAGAGCCGAATTCCGAATTCGGTTTAGCGGCTAAGGCCAGATTAGCGCAGTTTAGCGATTAACGATGTTTTAAAAGACTTGGTCTATTTTAGTTTTCCTACCATCCTCGGGTAATTTGTTCCCGCAATCCGCCATGCTCGAACCGAAAAAAATTGATCCTGCCCGTATTCGTAGTTTTATCCGCCGGCAAGGCCGGGCTACATCCGGACAAAAACAGGCCTTAGACAACCATTGGGACAAATATTGTCTTTCGCCGCAAGATGGTTTGAATTTGAGCCGAGCCTTCGGCCGTGAAGCGCCTTTGATAGTTGAAATCGGATTTGGAAACGGAGCCAGTTTGGCGGACATGGCCGCAGCGAATCCGGACTTGAATTACCTTGGCATCGAAGTGCACCGGCCGGGTGTCGGCCATTTAATCATGCTGTTGCAGGAACGCGATATCGGCAACGTGCGGATTTATCATCACGATGCCATCGAGATATTGGAGCAGAAAATTCCCGATCGCAGCATAGCCGGTGTGCATCTGTTTTTCCCAGACCCATGGCATAAGCGCCGCCATCACAAGCGCCGCATCGTTCGTCCCAGTTTTCTGGCATTGCTGAATGAAAAATTAATGCCCGGGGCTTATTTCCATGCTGCGACGGATTGGCAGAATTATGCCGAGACTATGTTGGCCATATTATCCGCGGATGCCGGATTGCGAAACAATAGCCCGACCGGCGACTATTGTCCGCGCCCGGATTATCGGCCTTTGACTAAGTTCGAGAATAGAGGCCTCAAACTGGGGCACGGTGTGTGGGATTTGATCTTTACCAAGGTTTAATTGTTTCATACCTTTCGCCGTTAGGGATACGCGTTATTTTCAAATCGGCGATATCACATAGTTTAATTTAAATAACGGCGCCGAGTTTCTATAAGCAATTGAAACTCGGATATTAAGATAATGAGGTGTAATTATTGCTTTCCTAAGCGTTACGCGTAGGGGGAGGAGTAATGCAAGTTCTATCGTCGGCCATACCTTTTACAATCAGCAGCCGGGAGATGCCTTGGCTATTCGATCACAAAAATGCCTACCAAGAGCAGTGTTTACCAAAGGAGCTCGGCATAGGCTATTCGCGCTCGTTTGCATTGGAGGAGGATTTTAATTTTATCGACACCCAATACAACCCGGCTCTAAATTTGGCGGTTACCAGCCAAATCAACAATCACCAGCCTCTTATGGTGTTAACCTTGGCTTTGCGGGGAAGCTCCCGCTTCAACGACAAACTCGGTAACGACATCGTATTTCGTTCAGGCTTTAGCACATTGACGACTTTTTGTTCCAGCAACGGCTGTAGGCGTTATCAGGCCAACGACAACATAGTCCAATTACGTTTTTCGATGAGCAAACCTTGGTTGGAACGGCGTTTTGGCGAGGGCTGTTTTGCCCGGTTTTTTAATAAGAACGGAGTTCAAATCGTCGAACAACGCCCGATTTCCGCGTCGGCAATCCAGGCTGCACAATGTATGCTGGATCACTCCGGTCGGACGCTTGCTCAACCATTATTCAGGCACGGATTGGCTCTGGCCATTGTCGCGAGCGAGTTAAACGACTTGACCAGCGACGTTCAACTAAAACCGCATCGCGTCACACCGCGAGAAAGACAACTTGCGGAATCGGCCCGCGAAATCTTATACGCGGAATTTGCCAAACCGCCGTCGATCGAAGCGCTATGTTTACGGATCGGAACCAACGAATTCAAGTTGAAACAATTGTTTCGGCAGTGCTATGACACGACGCCTTACGGCATGTTGACCGACATTCGCATGCAGACAGCCTATCGCTTATTGACTGCGAATCATTGCAATATCGGTTCGGTCGCCGAAGCGGTCGGTTACGGTCATGCAAGCAATTTCAGCACCGCATTCAACAAATATTTCGGCTTTCCTCCCAAACATTTGTTACGAAACACCTAAGGTAAACTTTAGAGCCGCGCCCCGCCCCTTGCAGCCGAAATCGGATTAAAATAGCCGGTTTTACGCTTATATCCGCTATCAGCGTCTAAAGCGCTTACCCAAGGAATCCATACGTTTGAATCCCTTACGCCAGCTCATCTCGCAAACCGCTATTTACGGCTTAAGCAGTATTCTCGGCCGATTTTTGAATTATTTATTGGTGCCGCTATATACCTACACCTTCAGCCCAACGGAATACGGCGTGGTTTCGGAGTTTTACGCTTACGCCGGTTTTTTTGCAGTGTTGCTGGTATTTGGCTTGGAAACCGGTTATTTCCGTTTTCGCCAGAAACCGGAATATGCCGCGGATTCGGTTTATGCGAGCGCCTTGAGCTGGTTGTTCGTGGCGAATCTGGTGTTCGTATCGGCGGTTTTTTTCTGGAGGCTGCCTTTGGCGTCGGCCTTGCGTTATCCGGACCATCCCGAATACTTACTTTGGTTTGCCTGTATTTTGGCTTTGGACGCCATTACGGCGCTGCCTTTTGCCCGATTGCGGGCGGAAAATCGGGCTTGGCGCTTTGCCGGCATTCGTATGGCCGAAATTTTCATAACCATTGGGCTGAATTTATTTTTTCTAATCTTGTGCCCTAAATTGCTTGTGCAATGGCCCGACTCCGTCATAGCAAAACTTTATGACCCGCAAATCGGCGTGGGTTACATATTCGTATCTAATCTGATAGCCAGCGCCTGCAAATTTTTATTATTACTACCGCAATTTCGGACCGTTCCCTTCCGCTTCGAATGGAATCTACTTCGGCCCATGTCGGCTTATTCCTGGCCTATGGTGATCATAGGTCTTGCCGGCATGGTCAACGAGATGCTGGATAGAGCGATCTTAAAAGTCATGCTGCCCTACGATTTGACGACTAACCTGAAAATGCTCGGCATTTACGGCGCGTGCTATAAGTTGTCTATTCTAATGAGCCTATTTGTCCAGGCCTTCCGCTATGCCGGCGAACCGTTCTTTTTTTCCTACGCCGGCCGGGCGGACGCAAAACGCGCGTATGCACTGGTAATGCAATATTTCGTTATCGCAGGCATATTCATTTTTCTGTTGGTGACCTTATTCATCGATTTTTTCAAATACTTTATCGGTGAGGAGTTTCGTGCCGGACTCGACGTCGTTCCGGTTCTGCTGCTCGCCAATCTGTGTCTGGGGATATATGTCAATCTGTCGGTCTGGTACAAGCTTAGCGATCGTACCGGCATGGGAGCCTGGGTCTCGATAGCCGGAGCCGTTTTGACCGTGATCTTGAATTTATGGTGGATACCGCATTGGGGATATTTAGGCTCGGCCTGGGCAACTCTAGCTTGTTACGGTTTCATGGTGCTTGCATCTTGGTTGTTGGGACAGCGTTATTATCCGGTCGCCTATCCGCTCGGAAAGCTGACGGCCTATTTATGTTTGGGTTTGGGGCTGTTCTTTACCCATAGATATTTGGTAAACCATCATCATTGGAATAGCTGGCTTAGCGGCTCATTGGGGATATTTATTTATACGACGGTAGTGCTGTTGGCGGATGTTAAACCGCTGTTAAAGCGGCGTTGAAAGTATAAGAATTCGGATTTTGCGCAGCCAAACACAGATAACGTTCAGTATGACTAAGGGTTGTAACGTGTTTGTCATAAAACAGTAATAAATTGATGTATTTGCTGGAATTCGGATTCGCAAACTATCATGAAAATCAGTCAAATCTCGAAGTTTGTCACGCTGACCTTGGTCCTCGTTTTGGGAGGATTTGCCGGCGCGGTAACTTGGTCGCTTAACCACCTAAACAGGGCGTTCGCAATGGTCGAATTTTTCGGCCAACAAAAAGATAAAATTTACGTTCAAATCGACCAGCCGATTGTAAGCTACCTGCACAACGGCGACGTCACCCTGCTGACTGATCTGGATAAAAATTTAACCGAACTGAATAAAGGCATTCAGGCTAACGCAGCCTTGTCCGGTTCGGCTAAGGACTCGCTAAGCTCCATGCTTGCCCAGATTCAGCAAGTCACGCTATCCGATCTGGCCGCCGCCGGAAAACTAGCCGATCCTCAAATATTGTTAATCAATAGCGAACGGCAGCTATCCGCTCATTTACGAACTTTGCTGAATTACGCGGAAAAAGCGCAGAGTCCGAAGTTGCCGCAGCAAAGCGCTTACTTATTAGCCATAGGCCGCGTCCAAACCCTCTTACAAGATCTTTCCCGTGCCAGGCAAGCCTTATTTGCCGGGTCCAGGCAGGTGTCACCGGATGTAATCCAAAGCCAGTTACGGCAGTTGGCCGGCTCTTTTTCGGTTTTAGAACAGCTACCCTTGCTGGGCGTGATGGCAACCAAAGGCGAAGAAGATCAGTTGTTCTCGCTTGGAAACGCTGATCAGGAAACGACCACCGAAGACATGGCGCTGGAACCCTTAAGCGAAATACGTTCACTGTTAAACCGTTACGAAAAAGACTTGGCCAATGCGCAAAAGATCGTGCAAAAAAAATCGGAAACAGCGCTTAAGACGGCCCAACAAATGCGGGGGTTTCGGGAAAAATTGCTTAATTTGGAGAACGACCTGAATCACGAATATCAACATTATCAGCGGGTGCTTTACCTGGTGATGATTGTATGCGTCGCGCTGATTGTGATCGTGAACACGCTGATGTTGGCGATTCAACGCCATCTGGCCATCATTATAGGCAAAATCAGCCTCTACATCGATAAGCTGGCCAACGGCGATTTGAGTTCGCAGTTCTCCTTGAATACCAGAATCGTGGAAATCAATCGGTTAAAAATCTCGCTGGAAAAACTCTACGATTATTTCAAATTGCTCATCCGCAACATCGATAGAGAAACTTCGGCGCTGCAAAAATCCGGCGGCAACATTGAGCAAGTAGCGCAAAATCTGGAAAGGATTATCGCCGAACAACAACAGGCAACCGAGGTCGGCGCCCGGCAAATGGCCGAACTATCGGAGTCCTTTAACGAAGTCGCAAACAGCGCGGCCGAATCCCAAAACGATACGACCTCCGCCCAAGCTTTGATCGATCAAGGTTTGCAGCATATGGGGCATACCAGCCAGGAAGTCCTCGCCTTGGTCCAGGTGATCGATAACACGGCGGAAGCCTTGCGATCGTTACAGAAAGACGCTTCGGCAATCGAAGGCGTCCTCGGCATGATCCAAGGATTTGCCGACCAGACCAATCTGTTGGCCTTGAATGCGGCGATAGAGGCGGCGCGGGCGGGCGAACATGGACGCGGTTTCGCCGTCGTGGCCGACGAGGTTAGAAAGCTGGCCGGTAATACCACGCACTCCGCCGGCCAAATACAAGCGCTAGTGGAAAAACTGAGTCAAGCGACTCGTCAGACCGTGTCTTTAATGAATAATCAGCAAAAAGCCGCCGGACGCACAACCCAAGCCGTCCAGCAGGTGCAGGAAGCGTTCAACGGTATCAAGCTATCGATCAACCGTATCTACGATAAGAGTTTGGAAATTACCGGAGCTTCCAATCATCAATTGCAAACAACCAAGCATATCGCCAGAAATTTCGAGCAAACGGCCGAATTGGCCAAACAAACGACGCGTGCCGCGCACGAAAATAAACGCAGCGCTTTTTCCTTGACCGAAATCAGCCAAAATCTACATCAATTGGTCGCGGAATTTAAGCTCGATTAACTTCAGTGGATATCGCTCGATACGGCGGATTCAGCATAGTCTCGGCTGTTTCAAACCGGAATGTTACCGGTTTTAGCGGCCTCATGCGGTAATCCGGAATTTTTGCCTTTTAAGTAATTGTAAGATTACTTTTCGGCGCGCCGTATAAAGTAAAAATATGCTATGTTGGCATTCCAGTTACACTTGAAATAAAAACAGCCTCATGAGCATAAAATCAGATCAATGGATACGCCGTATGTCCCGGGAATACGGCATGATAGAGCCGTTTCAGGCCGGTCAGGTGCGAGAAGCGGGGCAGGGCCGCATCATTTCGTACGGTACGTCGAGTTACGGTTACGACGTGCGCTGCTCCAACGAATTCAAAATTTTTACCAATATCAACTCTACCATCGTCGATCCGAAAGATTTTGACGAAGGCAGTTTCGTGGATGTGAAATCGGATGTCTGCATCATCCCGCCGAACTCTTTCGCCTTGGCCCGCACGGTCGAATATTTCCGCATTCCGCGCGACGTACTGGTCGTGTGTCTGGGTAAATCGACATACGCCCGTTGCGGTATTATCGTCAACGTGACGCCGCTGGAGCCCGAGTGGGAAGGCCATGTAACCCTGGAATTTTCCAATACCACGCCGTTACCGGCCAAAATATACGCAAACGAAGGCGTGGCGCAGATGCTGTTTTTCGGCGGCGATGAAGTATGCGAAACTTCTTACAAGGATAGAGGCGGTAAATATCAAGGACAGACGGGTGTAACCTTACCTAAGGCATAGTTGCCTACGCCAACATGTTCAAACAATTTTTCAGCCAGAACTCGCCTCTAAGCGCAGAGCCTTCCGAAAGCCAGCCCGGGTCGGTACACGACAAGTTGGACGATTATTATCTTCAGGTTCAGGGCATTATCCTGAATCGGCAAGACTGGGTCAGCGGCTTGCTGCCTGCAAGTACCGCCGTGACGACGCACGGCAATTACACCGATGCCTGGGTGCGGGACAATGTCTACAGCATACTGGCGGCTTGGGGACTGGCGCTGGCTTATCGTAAAACCGGTGTACGCCGGGACAGAACCTACGAACTGGAACAAAGCGTCGTTAAGTTGATGCGCGGTTTGCTCACGGCGATGATGCGTCAGACCGATAAGGTGGAAAAATTCAAGCACACGCAAGATCCTATGGACGCCTTGCATGCGAAATACGACACGCGCTCGGGCTCGATTGTGGTCGGCGATCACGAATGGGGCCACTTGCAACTGGACGCGACTTCTTTGTTCTTACTGATGCTGGCGCAGATGACGGCATCCGGTTTGCGCATCGTGTTCAGCCTGGACGAAGTCAATTTCGTACAAAATCTGGTGCATTACGTCAGCCGGTCCTACCGCACGCCGGACTACGGCATCTGGGAGCGGGGCAATAAGATGAATCACGGCGTCGCCGAACTCAATGCCAGTTCGATCGGCATGGCCAAAGCCGCGCTGGAGGCGATGACCAACTTTAATTTGTTCGGCAAGGATGGCGGACAGAGTTCCATCATACATGTGGTCAGCGACGACATCGCGCGTAGCCGCATTACGCTGGAGTCTTTATTGCCGAGGGAATCGATCTCCAAAGAAGTCGATGCGGCGGTATTGAGCGTAACGGGTTTTCCGGCCTTCGCCGTGGACAATCCGGAGTTGCGCGGGAAAACGCAGGAATCGATCGTGGAAAAATTGCAAGGCCGCTACGGCTGCAAGCGCTTCTTGCTGGACGGCCATCAAACCGTTTTGGAGGACCATAATCGTTTGCACTATGAGCCGCACGAATTGAAGCAGTTTGCCGATATCGAATGCGAATGGCCGTTGTTTTTCTGTTATCTGCTGTTGAATCATTTGTTTGCCGGCAACAAGGACGCCGCTTGGGACTACCGGCGAAAATTGGAGCAGTTGCGGGTAGAGGAAAATGGCCAGTTGTTACTGCCGGAACTGTATATCGTGCCTGAGGAGGCTGTCGCGGCGGAAAAGACGGATCCCCACAGTCAGACGCGTCTACCAAACCAGAATGTTCCCCTGGTATGGGCGCAAAGTTTGTTTATTCTAGGTTGTTTGCTGCAAGACGGTTTTATCGATTTAGAGGATATCGATCCGCTGGGAAGGCACCAAGCCGCCGGTTTTAAACGCCAACCCTGCGTTCAGATCGCTCTGCTAGCGGAAGACGAAGCGGTACAAGCCGATTTGCGGCGAGAAGGCATACCCAGCCAGACTAGAGCGGAATTGGCGCCGATCCAGGTACGCGAAGCCAGCGAATTGGCTCAAGCTTATACTCAAGTCGGACGCAACGACCGCATGGGCTTGACCGGCCGGCCTCTAAGGCAATTGCGTTTGCTTTCTACTTCCAAATTGTATGTTCTGGCCGGCGAGCCTTTGTTGTTTTTACCGCAATTCATGAGTCAGCAGGGTTTTTACATTGCAATGGACAACCGTTTGCTGATTAAGCGTTTGCGGCTGGAACTGGGTTATATCACACAAAATTGGTACAAGACCGGTAATCCGCTGGTGCTGATCAATATCAAGCACAACATGCTGTCGGCGGAAGACAAACAGATTCTGTTGGAATTCATCCACGAATTGCAGACCGGCAAATTAAATGGCCAACCGATACGCTTAGGCTTGATAGATGGATTTTTGGAAAGCGTTTGTAGAGAAAAGATCGGCTATTTGCACGACTTTAGTTTTTCCGAAGCCCTGTGGGTTGAGCCGGCGCGGCCGTTTGCCGGCGTGCTACCCAAGGGCGACGAAAGTCCTCATATGATGGATAGTTTTCAGGTTACCCAATGGGAAATCGATACTGACGATTCCTTAATGGATATCTTGCGTAGCCATTCCAATCTCTACGCGCAATTGGAAGTCCTGGCGCTCTTGGTTCAGCGGCACGGCTTGGATTATGAAACCGGTTTGTGCGCGGATATCGGCACGCCTTGCCGTTTACGCGATTTACTTGAAGAAATCTACGTCCGAGCAGGGAATATGCATTTATGGCAGGTTGTGCGCCGTTGCGCCGGTTTGTTGGGAAAATACGATATCAACTTGGAGCAAGGCGCTACCGAGATCTTGATGCGCCAACACGGTTTGACAGTCGGGCGCGCCTATAGCGGTAAGGCCACATTGCGCCGGCCGACCGATTCCTGGCAGATACTCGAAATTATCCGCAGTTTCAATCCGGACGATATTAGCCAGCAGGTTTTGATACAGGAATTGGTCATTTATTTGGGCATGTTGATAAAGCAAAATCCGGCGTTGTTCGCCGATATGCATACGATACGGGTAGGCCATATCCTGCAGATGCTGATCGCAAGGCAAAAACGCTTAAGCAACATATCCTTGGACCAGGCGTTTAACGATATTCTATCCTTCCCACCGCATCGTTTGGCGCAATTAGTCAAGGAGACGCTGGAAGATTACGGTAACAGCGAAACGCAACTGGGTTTAGTTGAAACTTTACATGTCGACGGCGAGCAACATTTAGGGGCCGCTCGCTTTCCGGCCAGCATGGACCCCAAGCACTTTGGCGGGGCCGACGACTGGTATGCTTGGCGGGAACAGCAAGGTAGCGTCGGACGCGAAAGCGAAGCCTTTTACAGCGGGGTTTGGGAGCTGTTGCATCACTGTAACGGTTTGTTGATCGGCGAAAAGTACAACAGCAAACGCCGTATAGACAGCGAAGTGATGTTGGCGCACATGACGGCCGGCGAGCAAAGCTTTAAGATACATATAGGCCACATCTTGAACAAAATTCAGGCGCCCGTGTATCGGCAATTAAGCGTCGAAGCTTTGCTGGCGTTGGCATCCATCGTACGCAACAATCCGGACATCTATATCAAGGACACCTTAGTCATCGACATTTTAATCGGCCATGCGGTGCGCCTAAGCTGGCTGCAGGAGCATCCCGATTATCAGAATTCCTATGAAGAAAGCGTTTCTCTCGCATGGCAGGCTTTTTATCAGCGGCCGCCGCACGCGCTGGCCAACAGTATTATGGATGCACTGGTTTTCTTGCTCAACAACGAACGTTAAAAGAGGTCGAACATGATTCTTGCCGGCGATATAGGCGGTACCAAAACGGTTTTGTCTTTATTGGATACGGGCGATGACGGCCAATTGACGTGCGTGCAGGAGCGCACTTTTGCCAGCGGAGAACATGAGAGCTTTTATGATATTCTCGCGCTGTTCTTGCCGAAAAATCCTTCAATCGATTCAGCCTGTTTCGGCGTTGCCGGACCCGTAGTGCGCCAACGCTGCTTCGCGACCAATTTGAATTGGGTCTTAGACGGCGAAGATCTCAAAGTACAATTAGGAACCGACAGGGTCAAGTTGCTCAATGACTTGGAGGCTATGGCGGTAGGCATGCTCTATCTGGAGGATGACGATTTTGTCGAGCTCAACCCGAACGCCGAGCCGCAAGTCGGAAACATTGCAGTGATCGCCGCCGGTACCGGTCTCGGCGAAGCGATTTTATACTGGGACGGAAAACAACATCATCCTATTGCCACGGAAGGTGGACATTGCTCGTTCGCGCCGCAGAATATACAACAAGAACAACTATTGCAGTTTTTGCGCGATCGCTATCCGCAGCATGTCAGTTATGAGCGCATATTGTCCGGTATGGGGTTTAGCCATTTGTATGATTTTCTGGTCGAATACGAATTCGCTCCCCCGTGCCCTGCTGTGCCGACTTGTCATCATGCCCATATTAGCGGTATAGACCGTAATGCGGTGATCTCGCGTTTAGGCATCAACGGCGAAGATGAGGTATGCAATGAAGTGGTCAGGTTATTCGTGGAAATTTACGGTGCGGAAGCCGGTAACCTTGTGTTGAAGTCATTTGCTACCGGCGGTTTGCGCATCGGTGGCGGTATAGGCCCCAAAATCCGTTCGGCGTTGGAGGGAGGGGGATTCATGCAGGCATTTACCGAGAAAGGGCGTTTTAAACCCTTGTTGGAGAAAATGCCCGTTAAGTTGGCGCTCAATCCAAGAACGCCGCTAATTGGTGCAATGCACTATTTCAACACCTGAATTTATCGTTTTGTTGAAGGTATCTGTCGAAGCGGATGCAGGGTTTACCCTTTTTAAACCGGATATCAGAGCGAGTATTGATTAATTCCCTCCGATTTTGTTAAGCGATAGGCCTTTAGGTGTTGGTATATATAGCTTAGAGCTGAGTTTTTCGGCTGTTTTGGATTTCTTTCGTCCGTCCTAAGATAAGCTCGAAGGACGAACGAGAAATATACTCGAATGGTGCGTAAGATTATTTTCTTAACACACCGATAGAATGACTTTTAATGAGCCGCTTTATAAAGCGTCATCATTTCTTTATACATCTCCAACAGTTCTTTAAGAGTAGCCGTCGCCTCCGGGTCGCCTTCATTGACCTGTTTTCGTGCAACTCTCAGTTTATCTCCGGCTTTTTGACGCAGAAGTTCAGTGCCTTCAAAACGAAATTCTTTTTGTAATTGACGAACTTCTCTTAACGCATTACTGACTTCTTCCTTGTCCGCACCGTGTTCTTGTAAGTTTACCGCTTCCTCCATTGCAGCAAGGGCGCCTTCACCGGCCTCACGGACTTTCGCGTCGGTTGCCCCTTCAGCGAATGCAGATGATGACATCGCCAGAGCCGTCGACATCACTAAAGAAACTAAAATTTTTTTAAATTTTTCCATAAGTTAATTCGAATTATTTAGGTGTTTTAAGTCTAATTAAAAATAGGTTTTCTCATTGAAATCATATTTAAAATTAATTAGTTGCTATTTCCTAGCAAATTCATATTAACACAGGTAGAAAAATAATACTATTATAAAATATTTAAACGTTGCGCGATTAAAGCTATAAAAATAATTTATGATATTTTGTTGTTTTTATGAAACAAATAATTCCTTTTTAATATTGTGGAATATATATTTTTAATTGCTCGTGTCATATATTCGTAATAAATTGGTTAGATTTAGTTCAGATCGGTTTTTAAACGCTGATAGATCCCGCCAAAACTGCCATTACTCATTAACAATACATGACAAACGCCACCGGATTCAGCCTGAATTCGATTTATGATGGTTTCAAGGTCGTCGATAATCTGGATGTTGTCGGCAAATTTCAACAATTGGCGTAAATCCCAACCAAGGTTCTCAGGTTGATAAACGATCGCTTGGTCGGCTTCCGCAAGCGATTCGGCTAACGATTGGGTATGTACACCGAGCCTCATGGTATTTGAGCGAGGTTCCACGATTGCAAGAATTTTTTCATTGCCGACTTGTTTACGTAAACCGTCTAATGTGGTCTTTATCGCAGTGGGATGGTGGGCAAAGTCGTCATATACGGTGAAGCCATCCTTTCGGACGATGATTTCCATGCGGCGCTTGACATTTTGAAATTGCCGCAATGCGGCTATCGCATCTTGTGCCGTTATTCCAATATGGCGGGCGGCGGCAATGGCGGATAGCGCATTGAAAACGTTGTGCCGTCCGGTTAAGTCCCATTGGACGGTGCCTTGGATTCGACCGCTAAAATGCACATCGAAACAACTGCCGTCGGATTTCCGGAGTTCGGCGCGCCAGTTGCCGTCACCACCTATGGAGGTCTTTACGACAGGCGTCCAGCAACCGACTTCCAACACTTCGGCAACGTGTTTTTCATTGTCAGGCGTAATGATTAAACCTTCGCCGGGTATGGTACGCACTAAATGGTTAAACTGTTTTTTGATGGCATCGAGGTTTTCGAATATGTCGGCGTGATCGTATTCCAGGTTATTAAGAATTGCGGTGCGTGGCCGGTAATGTACGAATTTCGAACGCTTATCGAAAAAGGCGCAGTCATATTCGTCGGCTTCGATCACGAAAAAATCGGACTCGCCCAGGCGCGCCGAAATGCCGAAATTTAACGGTATGCCGCCTATAAGAAAGCCGGGTTTGAAATGGTTGAATTCCAATATCCAACTTAACATGCTGGCAGTGGTGGTTTTACCGTGCGTGCCGGCAACGGCTAATACCCACCTATCTTGCAACACGTGCTCGGCTAGCCATTGAGGGCCCGAGGTATAGCGCAGACCGAGATTCAATACCGCCTCTACTTCCGGATTACCACGCGACATCGCATTGCCTATCACGACCAGGTCGGGTTTGCAGTCGAGATTTTTAGCCGCATAGCCGTTCATCAGCCGAATGCCTTGCTGTTCGAGCTGTGTGCTCATAGGCGGATAGACGTTTTGATCCGAACCGCTGACGCTATAGCCCAGTTCGCGCGCGATCAATGCCAGTCCGCCCATAAAGGTGCCGCAAATGCCGAGGATGTGAATATGTAAAGGGTTTTGCTGTAAGTTCATTTTGCTTAAGGTTTTGGGTTTTCTTGGGTTGATTCTTGTTCGTCGGGTTTTGTGCTTTGGTCCGATGCGATTTCAGCGGGCGCGGAGTTTGCGCCCGCCTCTTCCAATAACTCGACGATGTTTTCGCGTTCCAGTTTTTTGGCTTTATCGATGATTTTTACGCCTTGGCTGTCGGCAGCGTTGACATTCGCGCCTGCCACGATCAGCAGTTTGACGACATCCGCGTCGCCGAACAGCACGGCATCCGACAGCGCGGTTGACCCGAAGCTGTCGGCCATGTTGACATCGGCACCGTAGCCCAACAAAAGCTTAACGATACGCAGGTTTCCGTTGAAGCTGGCGATCATCAACGGTGTTCTGCCTTGTTCGATTTTGCTGTTGGCGCTTACGCCTTGCGCTAACAACGCTTGAACCCTATCCAATTTGCCGGCCGCTGCGGCTGCAAACAAGTCTTTGCCATCCTCGGCCGATAATGGGAAGGGCAGTGTTAAAGAAAGGGCGAGCAGCAATTTGCTTATCTTCATGAGCTTGCTTGCGTTTGCTTATCAGTTGAGTTGAAATAATGACTTAATCTCTAGCCAGTTAGTATGACAAATATTGAGAAGCGATCTTTAAAATGAATGAAATCAATTTAATCAGAGCTTCTTCAAATACAGCGTGACATAATCCATCAATGAGCGAAAAAAACAAAGTATTAGTTGAGGCAAAACCACAATATCTAGAAGCCCAATCGGCGCCGGAGCAAAACCGTTTTGTGTTTGCGTACACCATAACCATTACCAATATTGGCTCCGTTCCCGCCCGCCTATTAACCCGGCATTGGCTCATCACAGATGCTAATGGTAAAGTGCAAGAGGTCAACGGCGAAGGCGTAGTAGGGGAACATCCGCATTTAAATCCGGGCGATTCGTTCCGCTATACCAGTGCGGCCATGATTGAAACCCCGGTCGGCGTGATGCAAGGAAAATATCAGATGCAATCCGATAGCGGTGAACAATTCAGCGCGGCGATACCTAAATTTACCCTGTCTATACCCAGAACCATACATTGATGGCGATTTATGCAATTGGCGACATTCAGGGCTGTTACAACGAGCTAAGGCGATTACTTGACGTTATCAAGTTCGATCCAACGCACGATCAACTTTGGCTGGTCGGTGATTTAGTCAATCGCGGACCGCATTCTTTGGAAACCCTACGCTTTATCAAGGGATTGGGCGAATCGGCTGTCAGTGTGCTTGGAAATCACGACCTGCATTTAATCGCGACCGTTGTTTCGTTGACGAACATCGGTAAAAAAGACACGTTAGGCCCGGTCTTACGCGCGGCGGATTGCGATGAATTGATCGACTGGCTACGAAAGCAGCGCTTATTTCATCATAACGATGAGTACTGCTTGTTGCATGCCGGCCTACCGCCGCAATGGGACTTCGCCCAGACAAAAACCATGGCGAGGGAAGTGGAAAAGGCTATTGGAGGCCGCGATTACCAACGCTTTTTTCGTTCCATGTACGGTAATAGACCTGCCGTCTGGCAAGATGATTTGACCAAGACGGAACAACTGCGCTTTGCTGCAAACTGCTTCACTCGATTGCGGTATTGCACACTCGACGGCGAATTGGATTTCCACCAAAAGGGTCCTCCGGGCAGTCAGCCTTCGCATTTAGTGCCATGGTTTAAGGTTCCATGGCGTAAAAGCCGGAACATGCGTGTCATCTTCGGGCATTGGTCAACATTGGGCTATTACGCGGAAGACAATGTGTTTGCCATCGATACCGGCTGCCTATGGGGAGGGCAACTGACCGCCTTAAAATTGGGCGCTCAACCAGAGCGCACCAGTGTTGCTTGCGACTGCGAGCAAAATCCTGCTATAAGTTAAACGTCCGATCACTGAAAGCCGCTAGACCTTGATTCGGTTAGTCGTTGCGGACTGCAGTCCCAATAAACATCGGTTGACAAAATCAAGGATTCGGGCGCATTGTTACCTTACCGCTGTACGTGGAGAGGTACTTTTTAGCTTTGTCAATAAAAGTCAGATTGTTGCTTACAACCCATTTTCGTGCTTGCCCATCCGTTTGCGGGCGACACTAAATATGTAAAACAAGGAGCTACTCATGAATACAAAAAAAATTATGGCCGCCTGTGTTTTATCCGGCGCACTGATGACGGCACCAACAGTCCATGCAGAGAGCTATATCGAAGGTTTTAGTGAAAAGGTCAGTCAAGGTTTTGCGAATATCGTATTCGGTTTTATAGAAATTCCGAAAAACATAATCAATATTTCCAGCGACCAAACCATATTTGTAGGGATGACCTGGGGTGTATTGCGCGGAACCGTGCATGGCGTTAGCCGCTCGCTTGTCGGCGTTGCCGAGCTGGTGACTTCCCCGATACCTACGCGTGATTATGCATCCCCAGCCTATGTTTGGGATCGTTTTAGCGAAGACAGCCGTTACTTCGGCCTGCATTATCCGGGCTACTGGACCGAATACGGTCCGTTGGATGACGGCGACGACGAATAATCCTGCTAAGACGAATTCTTTAATGAGGATAGCATCATGAAAAGACAACACATTTACATGCCATTCGCGGCTTTGGTTTTCTCCTTGGCTGCGTGCACAAACCCAAAAATTGACACCAGCGATTTAAAATCGGAAATCGATGCCTCCAGGGCCGGTCATTACGGTCAAGCGATGTTGCATGAAGAACTGTCCGAAGAAGAGTTGGAAGTGGCTAATAACATTTTGGGCCACTTGGAAAACGACCATTACTGGAACATAAACGAAAAACAAAAAGCCATGAGCGCGGCTAAATCCGCAGCGTTTCATCGCATGGAATCGGAAAAGGAAATGTGCATGTGGCTAACGGAAGTTCATGGTCAAAATCATCACGATGTTGAAGCGACTCATGAGACTGTGGCCTACTTTAAAACGGCGCAAGATGTGCCGTTCAAAGTGAAAGACGATTCCATCGGCCGAGTTGGCCGATGGCTGCAAGCACATCCCGATGCGACGGCTGCAGTTACCGCATCCACTGATACAGTCGGTAACCCGGCTTACAATCAAGCCTTATCGGAAAGAAGAGCCAATTATGTGGTTCAACGCTTGATGGCAAAAGGGGCAAAGTCTAGCCAGTTGACCGTTAAGGCGATAGGCGAAGCCATGGGGCCGGATAACACGCCAAATCAGGAAAATCGTGTGGCGATAGTCATCACATCCCATCCGAATTACGTTGATTGTCCCAACCTAAAATAGCGTCATTTCATAAAGCCCCGCCAGCGCTGGTTTGGCGGGGTCTTATCATCTATCCAAAATACGGATCGTAATTAGTATTCTATAATTCATCCGCCTGTTTTTGCCGTTCCGCAGCGTTATCGAGTATCTGTTGCTCAAGTCCTTTGGCTTTTTCCAAAGGCTGGTTTATTGCTCCGGCTACGTCGTTTTGCGGTTGCGTATTGTCTTCTGCAGGCGATGAGCAACCTGGTAGCACGCTAACCAGTAGCAGTAGGCCAAACATAGATTTCATCTTTGTCTCCCGGAAATTGCCCGATATTTATTCGGCCATGTAAGCATAGACTAACGTTGACAACACGGAAATATAAAACCAAGCTGGACGGTTTGTCTTAATAACACGGTCAGGATGGCCCGGAAACAGCCGGAGATCTTTTGTTTGACCTTAGCCATGCGTAAAGCCTGCTCAGCGCGGTTATTGGTGAATGCGACATGAGGCTCTTTGGCGAAGAGTAGTATGGATTGCCCAAAATCAGCCGGATGGCAGAGCTGAAAATGATACTTTTCGGGCTGGCACTAATTAGTTGCTCAATACCACCGAAGCTCTCTTCAAGAACGCGCTTTCTATTTTGATTTTTTCGATGCGCAAACCGCCGAGTTTTTTCGGCAACGGGATCTTGAAATTATAGCGCAGGGTAAATTCCTGGTCAACGAAGAATGGGTAGTGTATGCAGACGGCCGCCGCGAATGCCTAGAAACCTTGAAAACCCCGTATTTGAATGAAAAGGGCGAATTGTTGGGCGTTATTGGCATCAGCCGCAATATTACCACTCGAAAACAAGCCGATCAGGCGCTGCGCGAAAGCGAGGAAAAATTGCGCGCGATGTTTGAAATGTCGCCGTTGGCAATTGCCCGCAATGCCATGGATGGCCGTTTTATCGAAGCGAACAGAGCTTGGGAGGAGATGCTCGGTTATACGCTAGATGAATTGAACACCCTCAGTTACTGGCAGTTGACGCCGAAAGATTACGGCCTGATGGAAGAGCGGCAATTGGAGGCGTTGGAAACCACGGGCCGTTACGGTCCGTATGAGAAGGAATATTGGCACCGCGACGGTCGCCGAATTCCGGTGCGTCTGAACGGGGTTTTGATTACCGGCAGCGATGGCCATCGCTATATTTGGTCCATTGTCGAGGACATCAGCGAACGCAAGCGCACCGAAGAAAACATGCAGTTGGCTTCTACCGTGCTCACAGGCTTTAGCGCAGAGGAAGCGATAGGGCGAACTCCGCGTATCTTGAATTCCGGTTTGCACGATAAAGCATTCTACGACGCCATGTGGCAAGAGCTCAATAGTTCGGGATTTTGGCAGGGAGAGATTTGGAATAAGCGCAAGAATGGCGAGATTTACACGGAGTGGCTAACCATTAACAGTATTTATAAAGACGATGGCAGTTGTTTCCGGCGGGTCGCTTTGTTTTCCGATATCACCGATAAGAAGAAGGCCGAGGAGCTAATTTGGACGCAAGCGAATTTTGATCCTTTGACCGGCTTACCAAATCGGCGCATGTTCAACGATAGACTGATTCAAGAAATCAAAAAGGCGCATCGCGGCGGGTTGCGTCTTGCGCTGATGTTTATCGATCTGGATCATTTCAAGGAAATTAACGACATCCTGGGTCATAACGTAGGCGATCATTTGCTCAAAGAAACCGCTAATCGTTTAAGTGCGTGTGTGAGGGAAACCGATACCGTTGCTCGTTTAGGCGGAGATGAATTTACCATCATCGTTTCGACGCTTGAAGACGCCGTCATTACCGATCGGATTGCTCGCGGGATTTTGGCCAAGCTGGCTGCCCCTTTTAAGCTCGATGGCGAAACCTTGTATGTTTCGGCTAGCATTGGCATCACGATTTATCCCGACGACACCACCGATGTCAACGAGTTATGCAAAAATGCCGATCAGGCGATGTATTCGGCCAAACGTCAGGGACGCGATCGCTTTAGCTATTTCATGCCGTCTATGCGCGACCGGGCAGAACGGCGCATGCGGCTCTCCGCCGGTTTGCGGATCGCGCTGTCAGAAAATCAATTTCAGGTTTATTACCAGCCCATTATCGATTTGTCCGATGGCAGTATTCGTAAAGCCGAGGCTTTGATTCGTTGGCAGCATCCGGAGCGTGGCTTGATCAGTCCCGCTGAGTTTATCCCTATTGCCGAAGAAACCGGCAGAATCGTTGAACTTGGCAATTGGGTGTTTCAGCAAGCCGCGTTGCAGGTCATGCACTGGCGCAAGCGCTATCGAGCCGATTTTCAGGTTAGCGTGAACAAATCGCCGGTGCAGTTTCAGAACGATGAAATTTTCTACAAAGGCTGGATAGAACAAATGCACGAGCTAGCTCTTTCCGGCGACAGCGTGGTGATTGAAATTACCGAAAGTCTGTTATTGGATAAAAAGCCAATCGTGAACGAAAAATTATTGCTGTTTCGCGATGCCGGTATTCAGGTGGCGATAGACGACTTCGGTACCGGCTATTCGTCGCTAGCTTACCTAAAAATGTACGATATCGATTATTTGAAAATAGATCGGTCTTTTATTAAAAATTTACAGCCGGATTCCAGCGATCTAGTGGTATGCGAGGCTATCATCGCAATGGCGCATAAATTAGGGATGAAAGTCATTGCCGAAGGGGTTGAGACCAGTGATCAACGCGATCTCCTCATCGCGGCCGGCTGCGATTACGGTCAAGGTTTTCTGTTTTCCGAACCCGTTCCTGCTGCGGAGTTCGAGGCATTGCTGAATCAGACAAGCCCGGCCGATGGGTTTGCCGTCAATAAATAACGAATGAATACGGACCATTTGATGCCGATATTTGGCCTAAACGGTTTTCATGATCGTCGATTAGCGGAAATGAAGTGTTTTTGAAATTCGGCCAAAGGTTCGGGCCGACCGAACAAATAGCCCTGGTAATGATTACAGCCGTGTCGAGCCAGAAAGTCCCGCTGGCTTTCGGTCTCTACTCCTTCCGCGATACATTCGATACCCAAGTTATTGGCCTTCCTATAATACTTTGCATGATAACTGCGTCACTCTGTGTAACGCCGATCCCAACTTTCGCGCCTTCAGGCTCATCTGTCATTGGACATAGACTATTGCTGAACATCGACTAGCAAGCATAGAATGCAGCACCTTTTATACTAAGTGAGGATAGTTCGATGTCGGATTCATATTGGTTCAGAACGGGCGAAGCCACCGTATTTTCCAGCGAAGGTCAAGGCACCGATGCCATGCCGGAGATCCTGATAGGCGACGTTAAAGGGCCGGCCGGACATGCTTTTGCCAACCTAATGGGACAAACGGCAGGCCATACCCGCATGTTTGCGATTCGGGCGTGTAACCAGCAAGTTCGTCCGGCGACGATGATGGTACCGAAAGTGACGATTAAATCCTCGGCTTACGTTAACCTGCTCGGGGGGCCGGTTCAATCGGCCGTAGCCGATGCGGTCATAGACAGCGTGGCCGATGGCGTCATTCCTCGCCTACAAGCCAACGAACTTTGTATTGTCGCTATGTTGTGGATCGACCCCTCTTGCGCTACAAATCCCAAGCTCGATCGTAAAGATTTGTACCGGACCAACTACGAAGCCATGAAATTAGCGATCCAAAGGGCTATGAGCAATTCGCCCAGCATCGACGAGTTGATCGCCAACAGATGGAAAATCACGCATGAAATGTACGATCCCGAGACGGGCGAATCGCAGTGGTAATCTATCGGCCGCGGTAACACCATAATTGCGAATTTAGGCCGCCGGCTACAAACGGAACAGCGGCTCCAGCGCATCGTCTTGTTTTGTCTTGGTTTTACCGCTGTCGTTGGCCTCATTAAACGCATGCCATAAGGCTTGTCCGTTCCAGCTCGATTGCGCTTCAGAGTATAAGTATTGGTTCAATAACCCAATTTCATCACTCAAAGGGCTGACGCAATGGCCGGCTATGGACGCCAGATTCTCCAAGCCGAAGCGTTGTTTTCCCCATTGCAACAGTGCTTGTTTGGCGGCATGCGGATTATTAGTCCGGCAGGCAGCCTTTAAGACTTTGTCATTCGAGACCTTAGGCATCCGCGTTACCGCCGGCTTACCGCTAGTAGCGGTTTTCTTGGCTTTCAGATAAAACCAGAGCAGGGTTGTTAGCCATCCTAAAGCGAAAAATGCCGATAAACCTTGCCAGAACCGGTTATCAGGAGCATCCGGCCTATCCGCTTGAGTTTGCTGTTGCAATACCGGTGGCGCTGGTGTCTGCGCGCTTCCGCCGGCGGCGATGGCTTTAATCGTGACTTCCGGCAGTTCCGCTTCCTCGGTCTTTTGAGTCCGGGTATTGAACCAGGTAATCTTCACTGCGGGCAGCCGGTAGAGTCCGGGTTTGCTGGGGATGTAGGCGATTTTTTCCTCGCGTATCGCGATTAGGCTGTCGCTTTGATTTTCTTCTTTCAGTATTGGTTGGTCGGGGTAGGTTTTTAGGCCATCGACGTTAACTTGCCCGCCTAATTCGGGCAATTGGCCAACCGTTGTCCCTTCGGCAACTAAACGGATAGTACGCGTTAAAGGCTCCCCGACTTTGCCTAGCAAGCGACTGTCCGACCAGTTTTCGGTGAGCTTTAAAGATTCGGCGCCAATCCAGTTCGATCCGGTAAAACTCCTTGGAACCGGCAGCACGTTTAAGGTTATCGCCTTGGATGAAATCCTGCGTGTTTCGGTGATTTGACGATTAAAGAAACCATTGAAACGTGGCTGCCGGCCGCTGACCACCTCCGCCGACAACGTCAACGGCGAAATCCTGAATGGCCCGCTTTGCTGCGGAAAAATCGCATATTTGCGCTCCAGCACGCCGTATTCGACGCCGTCGATTTGAGTTCTGTAGGTAGTGTCTTCTCCCAACTGTTCCACCAGGGCGTCTTTTACCTCTAAGTCGCTGAGCCTGGATTGGGAAATTTGTACGCGAAAATATATTTTCAAGGTGTAGAGCACTTGCGACTGTACATAGGGATTTTCCGGGGTGGCCTGCACATCTAAAAACAGTTCTTCTTGCCTACCTGAAGCTTGCGGCGAGTCGGTGACGGTAACTTTTAGGGCTTTACTGCTATCGGAGCCAAAAGCGATCGGAGGAATCGTCAGCATACCCGCATGCTTGGCCATCGCATTGATAACCCATTGCTCATTACGGCTACTCTGACCGTTGATCCACGATACATTGCTGCTGCGCTGTTGATTCAATATCTCGAAATCATTTTCCAGCGGTGTAAAGTCGGGGCTGCCGTCCGGCGGTTCGCTAGCGCTAAAGGTAATTTGAAAGGATTCATTGAGATTGACCGGGTTACGATCGATGCTCACGCGGATCTCAGCGGCGTAGGCGGGCCGAATCAAAAAGTACGCGCAGAAAAACAAAAAGTAACCGATACGCCGGAACATGAACCTCACCAATATTAGCGATTTATAATCTTATAGTCGAAGATCATAACTTCAAAAAATCAAAAATAACATGCGATGTCAGGCTTACCGCCAGCCTCCACCCAGTGATTTATACAGATTAATCTGGGCGATACGTTCTTGCTTGATGACATTGATTAATTCCAGATTAGACTGCAGAGCGCTCTGCTGGGCAATCAAGACTTCTAAATAGGTGGCTTTACCGGATTTATACAACTCCCTGGAAATATCCACCGCCTGTTGGAGGGCGTCGCTTTCTTGTTTTTTAGACGACTTAATGTCCTGCAGTTTTGAAATGTTGGAAAGTAAATTGGCGACTTCGACATAGGCGTTCAAAATCGCTTTTTGGTAGTTATACATTGCGGTCAATTGATTGGCTTGGGCGGTGTTGAAGCGGGCCTCCAGCGCTTTCATATTAACGATAGGCTGTATCAATTGGCCGAAAACGGAAAAAGCAACGGAAGCCGGCGTCGTGAATAAAAATTCCGGATCGAACGCCCGATAGCCAAGGGCCGCTGAAATTTTCACACTGGGATAAAACGATTTTTTCGCCGCTTGCAAGTCGTATTTGCTGGCCTGTATATCATGTTCGGCTGCACGGATGTCAGGACGGTTTTCCAGTAATTCGGACGGAACGCCCGTGGATAATTCATGCGGTTTTTCAGTAAAAAAGATTTCCTTGGATCTTTCAATCGGTTGCGGATAACGGCCCAACAAATAATTGATCGTATTTTCGGTGATGGTGATTTTCTGCAGAACCCTTTTTTCCGACACTTGTATGCTGAACAGCTCCGCACTGAATTGTTGTACCGCCAATTCGTTGGCTCGGCCGGCTTCCTTCTGTAATTTGATAACGTCGAGCGCCTCCTGCACTTTCTTGATCGTTTGTCGGATGATATCCAATTCATGGTCAAGTGCCAGCAATTCGTTGTAGTGGACTGCTATGTCGGACACCAAATTTGAAATAACGAAATTGGTGGCTTCGATGCTGGATAGATAGCTGGATACAGCGGATTGTCGTTGATTTTTCAGTTTGCCCCACACGTCGATTTCCCAGGACGAATGCGCACCGATGAACATATCGGGCAGAATCTCCGGCACGGTCTCGCCGGTGGGTAATTGGGTCGTATCGTTTCCGGCCCCGTCCATGGTGTAAAGCCCGAACTTGTGCACACCGCCGCCAAGTTGCAATTCAACTTGCGGCAGCATGTCGAAATTAGCCAATTTTATGCTGGAACGTGACATTTCAATGCGCTGTAACGCGATTTGCAGATCGAGATTATTGGTGACGGCCGTATCGATCAACTTTATCAAGCGACTGTCGGCAAAATATTCCCGCCAATCAACGTTCTTAATGGAGGCGCCGCCCTGCGTTTTTTGATCCTCCTGAAAATTCGCCGGCATCGGTTTTTCCGGAATGGATAAATCGGTGTTCAAACCGGAGCAGCCAGCCCCGAGTAAGCCTACCAAGGAGATGGTCAGAGAGAAATGTCGTGTATGCTTCATGAGCCTTAACTTATTAAAAAACCGTTCAACCAAGAAGAAACATCAACTGTTCGAATCGCATTGCTATCGAATAAATCATGTCTCAGAGCCGATAGACCGGATCGAATCCAGTCAACGAATGTGCGTTTTCCGGTTGAACCGCCAAATTTGGAATTAAATAGTTTCGGTAAAAGGAGATTCTTCTTTCTTTCCTTTGCGATGATGTTTTTCAGCAATGCCGGCAAAGGTCACGTACAGACCCGGAATGATGATGACTCCGAAAATGGTGCCGAATATCATGCCGCCGGCGGCGGCCGACCCGATGGTATTGTTGCCGATCTCGCCGGCGCCCGATGCAAACATGAGCGGAATCAGGCCCGCAACAAAGGCAAACGAAGTCATCAGAATAGGCCGCAGACGTAAGACGCCGGCTTCGATTGCGGCGTCAAACGGCGATTTGCCTTGTTTATGTTTTAGCGCGGCAAATTCGATGATCAAAATCGCGTTCTTGCCCAAAATGCCGATCAACATAATCATCGCAATTTGCGCGTAAATATTGTTTTCCAAGCCCATCAGCATCAAAAAGAACAATGCCCCGAAAATTCCGATCGGTAATGAAAAAATGACTGCAAACGGCAACAGGAAACTTTCATACTGGGCGGCAAGCAACAAGTAAACGAACAGCAAACAGATAAGAAAAATAAAAATGGCTTGATTACCGGCATTGGCCTGGTCTCTAGAGGAGCCGGCCCAGTCGTAACCGAACCCTTTAGGCAATTTCTCGGCCGCGACTTCTTTGATGGCGGCAATAGCCTGGCCGCTGCTATAGCCCGGAGCCGGTTGACCGTTGACCATCGCCGACGTGTACATGTTGTAACGAGTTACCTGTTCCGGGCCGTAAACTTTTTCGATAGTCAGAAAAGAGGAAAACGGCACCATATTCCCGGCATCGTTTTTGATGTATAGCTCCAATAGATCCTCCGGTTGGGCACGATATACGGGCAGGGCCTGTACCATGACCTTATATAATTGGCCGAAGCGGATAAAATTGGTGGCGTACTCGCTACCGATCAGAGTTTGTAGCGTACTCATCGCGTTGTCGGCGGTGACGCCTTTTTGTGCGGCTTTGTCGCCGTCGATATGGAGTACGAACTGCGGAAAACTAGCATTGAATGTCGTAAACGCGTTGGTGATTTCAGGTCGCCGGTTCAGCTCTTCGACAAAAGCGTCTGCGACTTTTTGCAAGTTACCCAGATTATCGGAACCGGTTTTGTCCAGCAGGCGCATCTCAAAGCCGCTGGAATTGCCGTAGCCCGGCACCGGAGGCGGCGTGAAAAATTCCACGCTGGCATCTTTGATATCTCGAGTTTTTTCTTCGAGTTCTTTAATGACGTCCTTGTCGGACGCGGTTCTCTCTTCCCAGCTTTTCAAGCTGATCAGATTCATGCCGTAAACCGCGCCGGTACCATCCGACAAAATACTAAAACCCGCCAAGCTGGAAACAGAAGCTACGTCCTCCAAGCTCGATGCAAGGCGTTGCACCTCGTTGGATACTTTTTCGGTACGCTCCAGCGTTGCGCCTGATGGCGTCGTGATGTTTGCATAGATGGTTCCTTGGTCTTCCTCCGGGATAAAACCGGAGGGAACCTGCTTGCCTATTACGCCGGCGCTGACCGAAAATGCCAGTAGCACGCCGAAGGTGACGACATTGCGGTTTCCGATTGAGCCTATCAGTTTCTTATAGCGATCGGAGAGTCCGTTATACCAACGATTAAAGCCGGCGAAAAATTTCTGGGTTCCGGTCTCTTTATGATGACCATTCCCGTGCAGGTTCTTAAGGAATATGGCGCACAGCGCCGGAGTCAAGGTCAGTGCGGTAACCCCGGAAAGAACGATGGAAATAGCCATGGTCAACGAAAACTGCCGGTAAAAAACGCCTTCTGGGCCTTCCATAAACGATACCGGCAAGAATACCGCCGACATCACCAGCGTAATCGCGATGATGGCTCCGCTGATTTCACGCATGGCGCTTTCGGTGGCTCGCTTAGGGCCCATGTGGGAATGCTCCATTTTGGCGTGCACGGCCTCGACCACGACGATCGCGTTATCGACCACGATGCCGATTGCCAGTACCAAGGCGAACAACGTGATCAGATTGAGCGAAAAACCCAGCATTTGCATGAAGAAAAACGTACCGACCAAAGATACCGGTACGGCGATGATCGGAATCACGGTCGAGCGGACGTCTTGCAAGAATATGAAGACGACCAAGGCTACCAAGACGAAGGCTTCGAACAAGGTCTTGATGACTTCATGAATCGAAGCATCCAGGAACTCGGAGACGTCGTAACTTACCGTATAGCTCATGCCGGGCGGGAAAGAATTGGCCTTGATTGCCGCCATGGTCTGTTTGATGTTGGCTATGACCTCTTTTGCATTACTGCCGGGACGTTGTTTTAGCAGGATGGCGGCGGAAGGACGGCCGTTTTCCTTGGAAAGCACGTTGTAATCTTGGGAATCGAATTCGATTTCGGCCACATCTTTGAGCCGTATGATTTCACCGTCCTGACCGCTATTTAATACGATATTTTCGTAGCCTTCCTTGGTATTGTATTTACCTGTATAGCGCAAAACGTATTGCAGCGACTGGGCTTCCTTACCCGAACTTTCGCCGATTTTTCCAGGAGCGGCTTCCACATTCTGCGCTTTCAGCCTTTCGACGATTTCAGTCGCGGAAATGTTGTACATCAGCAGCTTGTCGGGTTTAAGCCAGACACGCATGGCGTATTCCCGGGAGCCTAATATCTCGGCGAAACCGACGCCCTCTATGCGCTTCAGTTCTTTCAGTACGTTGATGTCGGTGAAGTTATAAAGAAATTTCTCGTCGACCGTCGGATCGGCGCTGAGGATGTTGATGTACAGCAGCATAGCGTTTTGCACTTTTTCGACAATGACGCCGGCTTTGATCGCTTCGGCGGGTAATTCGTCGATTACCGCAGATACCCGGTTTTGCACGTTTACCGCCGCCACGTCCGGACTGGTGCCGGGCTTAAAGATAACGCTAATCAGACCGCTGCCGTCGTTACCGGCGACGGATGACATATAGGTCATACCCGGCACGCCGTTGATCGCCCTTTCCAGCGGGGTCAGTACCGCTTTCACCACGACCTCGGCATTGGCGCCAGTAAATTTGGTCGTGACTGTCACCTCGGGCGGAGCAATGTCGGGAAATTGGGTGACCGGCATCTGAGTCAACGAAATCAGGCCCATCAAGGTAATGATGACCGATATCACAATAGACAACACCGGGCGGTGAATAAATTTAGACGTCATAATGTTTAGCTCCTCTTATTCTTTGTCTTCAGAGGACATGACAGTGGCCAAATCGACATAAACCGGTTCTATTTTGGTACCGTCTTTTGCATTTTCGACGCCTTCAAATACTATCTTGTCGTTTTTTAATAGCCCGGATTCGACAACATAATAATCGGTAAGCCGCATTTTAGGAATGATATGTCTTTGCGATAAGGTGTTATCTTGGTTCACAACGAATACGTAAACTCTGTCTTGAATTTCAAAAGTCGATTTTTGCGGGATAATCAGCGCGTTTTTAAGCTCTTTTTCGATAATAATTTCGCCATTAGCCCCATGCTTTAAAATGGCATCCGGATTAGGGAAACGAGCTCTAAACGCAATATTGCCGGTTTCACGGTCAAACTCGCTTTCAATCATTTCTATTTTGCCGGGATACGGATATATTTCGTTATTGGCAAGTTTTAAAGTGACGGCATCTATTTGCTTTTCGTCGCTGCTTATATAATTAAGATAATCGATTTCCGATAAATGAAAATAAGCGAATATTTCTCGATTATCCGAAATCGATGTCAGCATATCGCCTTCTTCGATCAAACTACCCATTTTATGCGGTATACGGTTTATGATGCCGTCGTAAGGCGCTTTTATCTGTGCATAGGACAGATGTAAAGCAACCTGCTCTTTATGCGCTTGAGCCTCTTCGACTTTGGCTTTTAATGCGCTTACTTTTGCGCCCAATACGTCCAACTCGGGTTTTGAGACAATATTTTTTTCCACCAAACGCTTTACGTTGGAATATTCGACTTCGGAAGCCTTTAAGTCGGCTAGAGCGCCTTTATAATCGGCATTGGCTTTTTGTAACTCTTTTTCATATTCCAAAAAATTAAGGGTAAACAATAATTGTCCTTTTTTGACGTTTTGTCCTTCATCGACATAATTCTTTTCAATAAAGCCCTTAATTTTACTTCTTACTTCTACATAGCGTACGGACTGGATTTCGGCAACATATTCGCTGTTATAAGTAATATCCTTTACGCTCGGACTGATTACCTGGTAGGAATCCACTTTAGTATTAACTTCCTTACCAGTTCCGCATGCCGCTATAACTAATAATGCGGCGATTATAAATATTTGACCAATTTTCATTTTATATATTAACATTTTATCAATCTCATATTCATGATATGTTTTAGAAAATGCCGTTTCAAAGCATAATTTTAAAAGTCATATCACTGAGTTTATTTATCCCTCTAGATTAAGAACCGTCGCCTTAAAAGGTCGGCGCCGTTGGAAACGGCCAAGCAACACTAAGATATATAATGTCTGAATCTAAGTTCAACGGCCGCCAATAGACAGCTTTGCCGGTAATCAAACTCTAAGCGTGCTTACCAGTCGGGACCGTTATGCGGAGGGGGGTCGCGCTGACCGTATTGGTACTTGAATTTCCGTTTCAACAAACCGGTGGGTTCGTCGGGGATACGTTTTAAGAGTTGTTCGTTGGCGCGCTTGGCTTCGTCTTGCTCGGAGTAGCCGGTTTCAGTCGCAGCGTCTTTTTGCGGATCTTGAGCGGGTTTGAGATTGCTGGACGAACGCCGAGCGTCGTCGGGTTTGTCGGTTTGTTGTTCCGGTTGCGGTTGTTTGTCTTGACTTTGTCCGGGGGTTTGGTTTTGGCGCGCTTCGCTAGTGTCCGGTTGCTGGCCGGCCTGCTCCGAATTTTGAGCTTGTTGAGCTTCTTGCTGTTGATTTTGCCCATGTTCCACCGATTGGTTCGACTGTTGTTCCTGGTTTTTCCGGTCTTGCGCCGACTGGTCGGAAGCTTGATTATTTTGGTTCTGCTGCTTTTGCAACTCCTTTTCGACCAAGGCCTTATTATATTCGGCGTCGGCGTGTCCGGGATCAAGGTTTAGTGCTTGTTGGTATTCTGCGAGGGATTCCTGCAATTGGCCGGCTTTCGCCAGGGCGTTACCGCGATTGTAATGAGCGTCCGCGGTTTCGGCGCCTTTTAGGGTTTCGGCCGCTTCTTGATATTGACCGGCTTTATATTGAGCGGCGGCGCGCCAGTTTGTATCGTTGAATTGTTCGGCTGCTTGTTGGAACCGCTGTTCCTGAAAAGCTTGTTGCGCCTGCTGATCTTGCGTCCGCCATAAATGCTGCCAATCGAAAGCCAGCGCTTCTTTAGGAAAAGGCAATAGGCAGATCAGTAAAAACGCCAGTAAACCTTTTCTAAATTGCAACGCGGCCCACGGCAATAAAGGTAATAGCAGCCAAGGGCCTTTATCATCCCATTGTTGTAAGCGTATGTCGGTTTTCTCGATCTTGTCTTGATTCACAGGCCTGTTGAACAAATCGCTTAGCCGTTTAATGTCGTCATCGTTGGCGGTGATGGTTTGATATACGCCGTGCCCTATCGAAGCTAATTCGGCTAAGCTTGCAGTTTCAAGCTTAGCCACAACGATATTACCTTGTTTGTCCTTCAAAAAGCCACCGCCTATTGGAATGGGCGCGCCTTCGGGAGTTCCCACCGCCAGTACCGACAAACGATAATCGCCAACAGACTTGCGCGCTTCGGAGATGCTCTCGGCATCGGCGCCGTCAGTCACAAGCAATATATGGCCTTGGGCCAAGCCGGCTTGATGCAATAAATCGGCGGCTTTTTCTATCGCTATCCCGGTATTGCTGCCGGCGCTGGGCATAATATCCGTATTTAGGGCTTCCAACTGGCTATTAATAGTGCCGGTATCGGTGGTCAGCGGAGTCACCGTGAACGCATCGCCGCTATAAACCAGCAACGCCGTTTGCCCGTCCTTGCGCTGGCGCAAGATATCGCTTATTTTGTAGCGCGCCCGGGTAATACGGTTGGGTTTGATATCGGTCGCGTCCATCGATTTGGACAAATCCAGCGCAATAACCAGCGCAGAATCATTCCGAAATGCCGGACTGGGCAAGCGTTCCCAAGTCGGGCCGGCCCCGGCCAGAATACAAAACAGCGCGGCCAGAGTAGCTGCAATCCAGCTGCCGCGCCGGCTCCGCGCCGGCTTGTCTTGCAGTATGAAAGGCAGCAACTCCGGGTCGCAGACCGCGGACCATTCGCCATGGTGGTATTTTTGCTTGATGAGCAAAAACAGAATGATCGCAGCCGGTATCATGGCCAATAGCCACCAAGGCCTCAGAAAATGCAAGTCGGCCAACATCAGCCCAACCTCAGGCGGCCGATAGCCAGCAAAGCGACCAAAACCAGCGATACGCTTAACGGCCAATAATACAGTTCCGATTTGGGGCGGAAAAACTGCTTATCTTTTTGTACCGGTTCCAGTTGATCCAAAATGGCGTAAATCTGATCGAGTTCCTCCGTATTCCTCGCCCTGAAATACCTTCCGCCCGTGGTGTCGGCGATCGTTTTCAAGGTTTTTTCGTCTAAATCCGCGGAAGGATTCACCCGGCGAGTTCCGAACAAACTGCGTACTAACATTTCGTCGGCACCGATACCTATGGTATAGATTTTTAAATGATGTTCGGCGGCAATTTCGGCGGCTTTTAAAGGTGATAATTCACCGGCGGTATTGGCGCCGTCGGTCAGTAATATCAAAACCCGGCTGTCGTTCTTTTCGTCCTGCAAACGTTTGACGGCCAAGCCGATCGCATCGCCAATCGAAGTTTGCGGATCGTCATCGGTAATGCCGATGAAAGCCTCGTTCAGCAAAGTTTGGACGGTGTTGCGGTCGAAGGTCAACGGTACGTGCAGAAAGGCTCGGGTTCCGAAGAGTATCAATCCCAGCCGGTCGCCGACACGGCGTTGCACAAAGTCGCTGACCACGTATTTCGTAGCGGTCAGGCGGTCGTAATATTTGCCGTTGATGATGAAATCTTTTTCGTTCATGCTGCCCGATACATCGACCGCCAACATCAGGTCGCGCCCGTTGACCGCGAGTTCCAGCGGTTCGCCCAGCCATTGCGGCCTGGTACAAGCGATTACCAAGAATATCCAGGCGAACGCCGCGACTCTGAGCGGCCAGCGTATCGGGCTGTTCAGGCGGCGTTGGTCGGCCGCCGGAAAGTCGTCCAGGAATGGCACGATCAGCGCGGCCCGATCGGTTTCGGTGTAAGGCGGCATTAGCCAACGCAACAAAAACGGTAACGGCAATAGCAGGCTTAACCACGGCCATTGAAAAGCCATCATGAGTTTTTACCCTGTTGCTTGAGCCAGCGTTCGCATAATGCAAACAAGGCGTCAAAATCAATATCATCGGCTGATGACGGCCGAAAATGCGCATCCGCTAAACAGCGGCCTATTCCTTGGCTGAAAGGCGAGTCCGGAAGCGATTGATCGAGGAAATCCAGCCAGGCCGCTCCGTTTAATCCGGCTATCCTGTCGCGCCGGCCCGTGCTGATGGCGGTGCGCCGTAACAAAGCGGATAATTCGGTTAGGGTTCGCTTGGGGTCCGCGGACTGGTTACGGATGCCTTTTAACAAGTGATGGGCCGATTTGACGGCGTTTTTGCGCGTCCGGCGTTTGTAGCCGTAACGTGCTAGCACGATGAGGATTGCCAAAGCCACCAGCGACAACCACCAACCGGGGGCCGGCGGCCACCAGCCAATTGTATCCGGCAGATGAATGTCTTTTAACGGTAAGGGTTCCATTTAACAATCAAGCGTACTTGTCAAGGCACTCGTCCAATCGTTTGTGAATAGCCTCTAATTTGACAAAACCGACCCGAGCGGCCTCTACTTCACCCGCCCAGAATTGCCGCATTAGGATGGTACCGAGCTGCAAAAGTTCGTCGTATAAGCCGGAAACTTCCAGCAACCAAGTCTTATTATACTGATCTTGTTGCTGAACTTGTTTCAACCACCGACCAAAATGACTTTTATTGGAGCGCATGATAGGCCAGTACGCGGTGTCGTTCCAATGGTTAGTTAAACAAACACTGATACGATGTAGCCATTGCTCCAAGGCGATGCGGTGAATTGCGATTTGAATTTGTTGATCGCCTAGATTTTGATTTGCACAGGTTTGCCACTCCAAAAACGGTTGGTATGCATTTATCCAGGCCGTTACTTCCGACGCGGGCATGGGCTTAGCAATCGCATAACCTTGCGCCGAATGGCAATTCAACATGAGTAGCGTCAACCCTTGTTCCGGTGTCTCAAGACCTTCGGCAACGACCTCGTGCCCGAAAGCCTGACTCAGCCCTATCACGCTTTCGACGATAGCGTAATCGTCGGGGTCGTCCAGCATGTCTCGGATAAAGCTTTTATCGATTTTGACGGTATCAACCGGCAGATGGCGCAAATGAGCCAATGAAGAATAACCGGTGCCGAAATCGTCCAGAGCGGTACTCACGCCCAGATCGTCCCGGCAGTTTTTGATGATGCGATTGACCGCCGACAAGTCGTCCAATGCGGTGCTCTCCAAGATTTCCAGCTGCAAGGAACGCGAATTGACCAAAGGATTCGACGCCAATATCGTCTTTAGATGCGTTGTAAACTCCGGCCATAGCAGGTGATAGGCGGATATGTTGACGCTCATTTCCAGAGTAAGGCCGGCTCGATGCCAGTCGCTTAACTGATGCCACGCTTGTTCCATGACCCAGTTGCCAATTCGGATCTCCAGTTCGTCAGAGGCCGGAATAGATAAAAACTCGGACGGCGGCAGAATTCCGCGCTCCGGGTGCCGCCAGCGAATCAAGGCCTCTACGCCGGTCACTGTGCCGTTTTTAAGGTTGACTTTAGGCTGGTAATACAGACAGAACTGTCCGTCTGTAAAAGCCTTTTCAATTTCCTTCAACTGATTATGGTGATCGATCACTAATTGATCGTAACCGGCATCAAACAAATGATAGCGGTTTTTTCCCGCCAATTTGGCCTGGTACATCGCATGGTCGGCATGGCGTATTAGCGTATCAGGATCGGCGTTGTCGAGCGGATAAACGGTGATGCCGCTGCTGACGCTGATACTGGCGCTATGCTCGTTAATGGCGTAAGGTTCGACAATGGCTCGATGAATACGTGTCAGCGTTTCGGTGCATTCTTCAATAGAGTGCAAATCCCCTAATAGCAATACAAATTCGTCTCCGCCATGGCGGGATACCGTATCTTCCTCGCGTAAGCTGGATTTCAGGCGCCGGGCAACCTCGACCAGGACCTTGTCGCCGGCCTCATGTCCAAACTGGTCATTAATCGGTTTGAAACCGTCGAGGTCTAGAAAACAAATGGCCAGTAGCGATTTTTCCCGCTTGCTATGCGCAATAGCTTGCAGCAATCTGTCCGCAAATAAGGTGCGGTTGGGTAGTTTGGTTAAAGGGTCGTAATGGGCTAAAAGCTCCAACATCTGTTGTTGTTGCTTGAAGTGGGTGATGTCGGAGAACAGTCCGATGTAATAAATGATCCGGTCCTGTTCATTGCAAAGTGCGGACATGGTCAATAACTCGGCATATAGTTCGCCGTTTTTCTTTTTGTTCCAAACTTCGCCGCGCCAATGCCGCTTTTCAATCAGCGCGTTCCACATCTTGCTATAAAATTCTTTACTGTGCTTGCCTGATTGCAGAACACTGGGGTTTTTTCCGATGACTTCTTCCCGGCTATAACCCGTGATTTCACTGAAAGTGGGGTTCACATCCACGATTTTTGCATCGGCATCCGTGATCAATATGCCTTCATGCGCTTCACTGAAGACTCTGGCGGCTAACTTTAATTCGCTTTCCGTTTTCTTTCGCGACGTGATATCGCGGCTTACGCCTAAAAATGCAATGACTTTACCCATGCTATCGCGCATCGGGGTGGCGTGAGTTTCCATCCAGCGCGTGCTTCCCTTTAATCCCCGCGCTTCAAATTCCAAGCATCCGGTTTCGCCGGCAAATACACGTCGGACAAGCCGGTTAAAGGCCGTTCGATATTGCGGCAGCAATAGACTATAAATATTGCTACCTTTTATTTCCTCTATGGAAGCCGCCTCCACCATGGCCAGTCCGGCAGGGTTCATGTCGATTAAAGAGCCGTCTTTTCCGAGCAATTTGACGCATTCCGGTTCGGAATTCAAAATCGTACGCAAATAGTTTTCCGATTGGCGCAGGGTTTTTTCAGTGTCCTTGAGCTCTGAATTGGCTTTTTGTAAGTCCCGGGTGCGGGCGGCGACCAAGGCTTCGACATGTGCCGTACGGCCGCTTATGGTCAGTAATAAGACGCTGAGTAGAGCGGTAAAGCACAAGCCGCTTATCAAGGTCAGCCAGGGCAACATAGAACCGTGAGTATTAAGGAAAACACTGTCGGCCGCAATCGTAAGCTGCCACCTGCGGTCCCCGAACAAAAATTGATGCTGCCAAGGTTTCAATCCGTTTCGTTCGGATAGCTCATGACTAACCTTTTTGGTGTACAACTCGGCCCGTCCGGCTGCGGCATCAAGATCGCGGAGGCGTAGCGCAAACGCCGTCAAATCGACGTCTTGTAACGCGGTTTCCGTCAAGCGGGCCGGCAAAATGACCGCGGAAACGAAGCCGGCCAAAGGGTTGCCGGTGTCGGCGGCCGAAGCCGAAAAAACCGGAATCGACAGTAATACTGCCGTTTCGAGATCGTTGCGTTGAATCAAAAATAAACCTTGGGATACCGAGGGTTCGCCCTTTAATCGAGCTAGTTCCTTCGATCGCCGGCTACCTGGGTTTGAAGCCGAGTCCAGGCCGAAAGCAGGTAGGTTACTCTGCATGGGTTCAACAAACGTGACCGGATAGTATTCGTCACGCTCGCGTACCGGAATCAGCATGCCGTCGGAATCTTTTTCCACGACTTTAAAATCGCCGTAGCCTTCGGCCCGCACTTGTTGCTCGAAATTGGCCAATTCGGTTCGCAATACTCTGGGAATCCATTCCAGCGCTTGCAGTTCCGGATGGCGTTGCAACACGGACTGCGAAAATGAAGCGAATTGCTGGCGACTGATCGGGCTGGCGGCGATATATAAGTCACGCAATGACAGACTGCTGTCGATTGCATTATTCGCATATTCGATAAATAAACGGTCGATAATGCCGGCTTCGTTATCAAACGCAAGTTGAACCCGCGCCTTTTCCGATTGATAAACCAATTTGAAAATACTGGTTAGCGCGATCAAGGTCACCAGCAAAGGTAAGGCTACGCCCGTCATTCGAGACCCCCAAAGTTCGCTCGGCTGCGCAAACAAACAAAACACCAAGGGACTGATGACTAATACGCCCAAGCTATCGCCTAGCCACCAGTTGACCCAGGAAGACCAGACCAAAGATAGGGGTACGATAGAAAAGGCAAACAAGATGACGACGCCGAGGGAGGCCGCTATCAAACAAGCGACGGGCCCCGTCAAAAAGAAAAATACAAACGTTTGGCGGGGAGAGTCGAGGCGCGGTACACCGGCTCCTAAGCGCCTCTCGGACAGAAATCCGGCGGCGACGGCCTGTAATACGCTGGCGCAGGCGATTAAAGCGGACGATACGATAAGTTCGGGTCTAATGCCGCCTATGGTGTAAGCCCCTACTAAAACATTATTGGCAAACGCGCCTAATAAAATAGCCGGCCAGACCTTTTTTCCCCAAATCAATAACGCGGCCAGACTCAAACCGGCCGGAGACCAGAGCGGGCTGGCATAAGCCGGTGCAATCACCATATTTAAGCCGTACCAGCCGCCCAGGAAAATGGCGGCTGTTAAAAGACTCAAGCGAACGAAGTGGACAGACATTTGAATTCGGGACGCTTGGAGTTCGTGTCTCGCAAAAGGCGGTTAGCGGAGTCCTGCGGCGCCGTAAAAATCCGATAAAACATGGTCTCTAACTCGTCCAATTCGGTCGGTTAGCGGCCAACGCTTGCAACGGCGATTGATTGGTGCCGCATGAAATGAGCCCTAGACGCAGCTTTTGGCTGAGCCGCTTTAAAATAGTCAGTCTGGCTTCAAAATGATTTTGATAATCGCGCAGATTTTTTTTATCTCCGGTATCGATGACGATGTCGCGTATTTTATCGGTGAAACGGTAACGGCCTTTGTCCGGCAAATGGTGTTCTAAAGGATCAAAGACATGTAGAAGTACGACTTCGCAATGTCTGGACAACAAGGTCAAATGATTTTCCGCGGCGGCATTCAGACCGCGGAAGTCGCTGATGACATACACCCGGCTGCCTGGCCTAGCATGATGTTGCAGGCGGGATAAGGCTTGTTCCAAAGTATTGTCTTCCGCGCTGGTATATTGAGGGCGTACCAAGGCGCTGAAAAACCGCAACAAGGCGGACTTGCCCGTACGCGGTTTTAGCTCCATACAGCCGTCCGCGCTGAATATTTGACCACCGACACGGTCTCCTTGTTGCTGAGCCGCCCATGCTAACAAAGCCGCCAATTTCGCGGCCTGAACGGATTTGAATACGCCGCGCGTCGCAAATTTCATCGTGGGTCGGTAGTCCACCGAAATAAACAACGGCCGCTCTCGTTCCTCCTGGAAAATTTTACTGTGCGGTTTATCCGTTCTGGCGGTCACCCGCCAGTCCATACGCCGCACATCGTCACCTGGTTGATACAACCGCGTTTCGGAAAAGGCCATGCCGCGCCCTTTGAAATGCGAAAGGTAATTACCGTTTTGGACGGCTTTGATCCGACTCGGTTGCAAATTCAACGCGGCGGCCGGTTTTGCCAGATTAACCAGCATTTTCAAATCGACCGTAATGCGGTCGTTATCGGCGTAGGCGGCGGGACTCATTATTTATTCGCCGAACCGGGACCGCCCCAGGGCAGGACGGGAACGGTAGAAATGCTGTTGGCCGGTGCGCCCTCGATCAGCTTACGGCTGATGGCCAGATAGATTAAGGTGTTATGCGCTTTGTCCCATAAGCGCATCACCTTGGTTTCCTTAAACAGCAACGACGTACCTTCGGAAAACACTTCTTCGTCGTCGGATAGATTGTTAGGTAGACTGATCGGCCCGGTTTGCCTGCAGGCTAAAGAAAATTGCGAAGGGTCTTGGGCAAGACCCAATGCGCCGGATACGCCACCGGTCTTAGCCTGACTGACGTGACAGGTAACGCCCGGAATTTTAGGGTCGGCAAACGCTTCGACGCAGATTTTGTGATTGCTACCTATCAATTTCCAAGTGGTCGTCACACATCCAACGGTTTCCGCTTTTAAATTAAAGGGAATTGCCAGCAATGAAGCGAGGCAAACTAATTTTTTCATAGCTCTTTCCGGTCGCGGGTTGTCGAATGCCTTAATATTCCGTTAGGGTACGGCTATGCGTGCAATCAATTGCTTGATCACATCGTCGCTGGTGATACCTTCGGCTTCGGCTTCATAGGACAATAATAAGCGGTGTCGCAACACATCGAATGCAATCGCTTGAATGTCGCCCGGATCGACAAAGTTCCTTCGATCCAGCCAGGCCTTGGCGCGGGCGCAGCGGTCGAGTGCAATGCTGGCGCGCGGACTGGCGCCGTACTCTATCCATTTAACTAAATCCTGACCGTAGGCGGCGGGCGTGCGGGTTGCCAGTACGATTTCCAATAGATAACGCTCTAAAGCTTCGGCCATATAAATGTCCAAGACTTCATTACGCGCGTCAAACAATATCCGCTGGCTGATCTTTTCCACCGAACGACCGCCGCTCTGTGACGCTCCCCTGGCTTCGGCACGGGCCAGATGCAGAATGCTTTGCTCGTGTACCGCATTGGGATAATCGATCCTAACGTGCATCAAAAACCGATCTAATTGCGCTTCGGGCAAGGGGTAAGTGCCTTCCTGCTCGATCGGGTTCTGTGTAGCCATTACCATGAACAACGCGGGTAGCGGGTATGTTGCTTTACCCACTGTGATCTGGCGTTCGGCCATCGCTTCCAATAAGGCGGCTTGCACCTTGGCCGGTGCCCGGTTGATTTCATCGGCCAAAATAAGGTTGTGAAACAAAGGACCTTTTTGAAATTCGAACGACGCTTGCTGCGGACGGTAAATTTCGGTACCGGTTAAATCGGCCGGCAAAAGGTCCGGAGTAAACTGGACTCTATGAAAATCGGCCTCTATGCCCTGGCTCAGAACGTTAATGGCACGCGTCTTTGCAAGACCCGGCGCACCTTCCACCAACAAATGGCCGTCTGCCAGTAACGCGATCAGCATACGTTCGACTAGCGCATCCTGGCCTATGATTTGTGTATTGATATGGGTCTTGAGTCGATGCAGAGCGGTTTGTGCCGGAGTCAAATCGGTTGCATTCATAGTTTATGGAATCCTTGGTATCAATTAGGGTCAATTAGGGTGTGGGATGGTGCCGCTGTCGGTTTTTCCATTCTCGATGCGCGACCATGATATTCACGACCTTTTCCGGCTCGTCGGTAACGGTGATCAAATCGAGATCTTCCGGCGATATGGTGCGGTATTCGATCAGTTTGCTTTTTAACCATTCCATCAGGCCGTTCCAGAAGTCGGTACCGAACAATACCAACGGCAGAGGGTAGGCCTTATGCGTTTGCATTAAGGTGAGCGCCTCGAAGAACTCATCCAAGGTGCCGAAACCGCCGGGCATGCAGACATAGCCCATCGAATACCGTACGAACATCACCTTACGCACGAAGAAATAGCGGAAATTCAGCGACAGGTCTTGATAGGGATTGGGTTTTTGCTCCTGCGGCAATTCGATGTTCAAGCCAATCGAAGGCTGGCCTTGCAGATATGCGCCTTTATTGGCCGCTTCCATGACGCCGGGGCCTCCACCGCTAATAATGGCGAAACCTTCTTTACTCAACAGCTCGGCTAATTCCGTGGTTTTTTGATAATAAAAACTATCGGGCGTTAATCGAGCCGACCCGAAAATCGAAATGGCATCGCAGAGACCGGAAAGCTCGTCAAAGCCTTCGGTAAACTCGCTGATGATTCGAAAAATCCGCCATGATTGGTCGCCCTTCAAATCCTCGATGATCGTCGAAGACTCGGCACCGGAGGTGGAACGATTTTTGATGCAACTCATGCGTATTCCTTAACGATTGAACGATGGCCGTAATGTATAGCGAAGTACCGATCGGAGCGGACACAAGCGATTACTTGGTAGCCGTCATATTGTCACATTGCTTGAAAGCGATAAAGCTCGCGTCCGCCTTGAAAGGTATGGATCACTTTGCCGGTCAAGGTTTGTTGCCAGTATGGCGTGTTGCGCCCTGTGCTATGCCAGTTTTGCTCGTTTACCTTCCAGGGGAGCTTTGGATCAAAGACGCAAACATCGGCATCGAAACCGGCCGTCAACGCGCCCGCGCTCAGCCCCAAAATTTGTGCGGGCTTTTGAGTCAGGCAGGCTATAGCCTTCGATAGGTCGAGACGGCTTTGCCTGACCATCTCCAAGGTCAGAGGCAATAATGTTTCTATGGCCGAGATGCCCGGCTCGGTTTCCGGAAAGGCGCCGAGTTTGGCATCCAAATCATGAGGTTGGTGATCGGAACAAATCGCGTCGATAGTACCGCTAGCCAGACCGTCTCGCAGATAATGGCAATCTTCATCGCTACGGAATGGCGGTATCACATGGTAATGACTGTCAAACGGCACCATTTCGTTCTCGGTTAAATGCAACTGATGAATCGCGACATCCGCTGTGACGCTTAATCCGTATTTTTTTGCCTGTTGAATTTTGATCACCGATTGCTTGCAGCTGATTTGACTGATATGAATACGGCAACCGGTCAATTGGGCAAGCTCCAGACATGAAGCCAGAGCGATGGATTCGGCCGCGGACGGTATTCCGGGCAAACCGTAACGGCTGGCAACGGCGCCTTCATGGGCGCAACCTTTGCCGCTCAGCGATACGTCGTTAGCCCGGTACATCAGCAACAATCCATGGCTGCTGGCATACTCCATGGCTCGGCGTAAAATCAGCAAATTACCCAAAGGCGCACGGGCGTTGCTGACAGCGATGCAACCGGCACGCTTCAATGCGTACATAGAACTGAGTTCATTGCCCTCCAAGCCTTGAGTCAACGCTCCGATGCCATAAACCTTCGGATAACCGGCGGATTCCGCTTTGTCCTTGATGTACTCCACCACGGCAGGCGTATCGATTGCCGGTTTAGTATCGGGCGGCAAACATAAGGAGGTAACGCCTGCGGCAAGCGCGGCTTGTGTTTCGCTTTTGATCGTGCCTTTCTGGCTTTGGCCCGGTTCGCGCACGCGCACGCTCAAATCGATAAAACCCGGACAAACGATATGGCCTTCCGCATCGATGGTTTCGTCGGGGCTGAAATCGATTGAAGTGCCGGATACCTGTACGATTTTGCCGTCAGCGATGCATACCGATCCGATGCGATCGATATTATTCGCCGGGTCTATAACGCGGCCGTTTTTTATCAGAATTTTTGTCATGCCATACCTCCGTGTACGGCACCCTCGACTGCATGGATGCGGGAGGTAGGGCAATGCCGGGAACAATTGCCGAGGCGGGCTACCAGCGGCAGTACAAAAATCCTTTCCTGTATTTTTGTCATGCGACACCTCCATGGCTGCCTAGCGTCATAGTCATGACGGCCATCCTTACCGCGATACCGTTACTGACCTGCTGTAGAATGACCGATTGCCCACCGTCGGCGACGCTGGAGGCAATTTCGACACCGCGGTTGATTGGGCCGGGATGCATGACGATGGCATCGCTTTTAGCGCGCTGCAATTTGCTTTCAGTCAAACCGTAGCAACGGAAAAATTCGCTTTCGCTCGGTAAAAATGCCGAGTTCATTCTTTCTTTTTGCAAGCGCAACATGATCACGACGTCGACATCGGTGAGTCCTTCCGCCATGTCGTGTAACGGGATGACACCCATATTCCTGACAAAAGCGGGCAGCAACGTTTTGGGCGCGATGACTCTCACTTCGGAAACGCCTAATGTATTTAGAGCCAAGATCTGGGACCTGGCCACCCGGGAATGCAAGATGTCGCCAACGATCGCGACTTTCAGACCTTCAAACCGTTTTTTATGTTGGCGTATCGTGAACATGTCCAGCATGGCTTGAGTGGGATGGGCGTGTTGTCCGTCACCGGCGTTGATGACGCTGATATGCGGTGCGGTATGTTCAGCGATGAAATGCGCCGCCCCGCTTAAAGCGTGGCGTACGACGAACATGTCGACGTGCATGGCCTCCAAGTTGCATATGGTATCCAGCAGGCTTTCGCCCTTGGAAGTCGCCGACGTGGAAATATTGATATTCAAAACATCGGCGGATAAACGTGTCGCGGCCAGCTCGAATGTCGTTCGAGTGCGGGTACTGTTTTCAAAAAACAAATTGACGATAGTTTTGCCGCGCAGCAGCGGGACCTTTTTGACTTGCTGTTCCGACATGCCGGCAAAAGATTCAGCGGTGTCAAGAATATCGGTTAACAACGACTTATTAAGACCTTCAATCGTCAGAAAGTGCTTGAGGTTGCCGTTTTCGGTCAGTTGTATATGCCGACTCATGATTAAGCACTGCAAACTAGCGTTTTAATGTCGATTCCCAATGGTTCCGGGCCGGTCAGTTTAACGCGCTGGCCTTCCGGCAAATCGATATGAGCGCCGCGGCAGTCCGGCTGCAACGGAATCTGCCTGCCGTTTCTCTCGATTAAGACCGCTAACAAGACCTGATTGGGCCTGCCGTAGTCGAATATTTCATTCAAAGCGGCGCGTATCGTACGCCCGGTATAGAACACGTCGTCGATTAGAATGATGTCGCGCCCCTCAAGATGGCGCGGCAACTGACTCGATTTCACATTGGGATGCATACCGATTTGGGAAAAATCGTCTCGGTAAAACGTGATATCCAACAAGCCTAGCGGTTCTTTGACGCCCAAACGCCGGTGCATATGCTGAGCTATCCATGCTCCGCCGCTGTGTATCCCGATCAATATCGGGTCGTTGAGCTTACGATCTTTGATTTGTTTACGGATTTCGGCTTCGAGCGTATCAAGCAGTTCGGCTATATTTAATTTGGATAACGGCATGGCATTTAAGTTTGATTGAACCAGCTTTGTAATATCAATTGCGCGGCGAGTTGGTCTTGGACTTCCCATAGTTTACCAGCATTCACTTTGAGCTCGTCATAGAGTAATTGCTTGGCCGCAAAGGTCGTTAGCGTTTCGTCGATTTGATGCACCGGCAGGCAATAACGGCCGTTAAGCTGGCGACAAAATTTCTGCATGCGCGGGGTAATCATATTGTCGCTTCCATCCTGCCGTTTGGATATGCCGACGACTAAGCCTTTCGGCTGCCATTCCGTTATCAATTTGCTGATTTCATTCCAATCGGGGACCTGGTTTAGCGAGCGTATAGTCGTCAACGGACTAGCGATACCGGTTTCGGCATGGCCTACCGCCACGCCGATTTTCTTGTTGCCGAAATCGAAACCGAGAAAGGCGTCGCTGCTTACCCGCCGGGCCAGCGGGTCATGCTTAACCATGGCCGGCCGCGGTAGTAAGGCGGTTGATATCGATGCCGAGCTGGCCGGCGGCGGCATTCCACCTCTGATTGATAGGGGTTTCGAACAAAATGGCTTCGCCGCAGGGCGTGTTAAGCCAAGCATTTTCGACAATTTCCTTTTCCAATTGCCCTTTTCCCCAACCGGCATAGCCCAACGCGATCAAGAAATTCTGCGGTCCTTTGCCGGTGGCGATGGCCTCGAGCACATCGCGCGAGCTGGTCAGAATGATTTTGTCGGAAGTGGCGATGCTGGAATCCCATTGTTGCGGGCATGGGCTATGAATGACGAAACCGCGTTCTTGCTGTACCGGCCCGCCGGCGAATATCGGCGTGTTCGCGATCTGTTCCAGATCGGTCTTGATTTCCATTTGCTCGAAAATATCCTTTAACTTCATGTCGGTGGGTCTATTGATGACGATGCCTAAAGCACCTTCCTGGTTATGCTGGCATAAATAGGTCACCGTATGAAAAAAATGCGGATCCAGCAGACCCGGCATCGCAATCAAAAACTGGTTGTTGAGATAAATACTGTCTGTCATAAACAATGCTAAGTAGGCTAGCGGGTGGTCATGCCGGTCTCATCTGAAAATTTCCAAACGCGGGTTATCACTAGAACATTCACTTCTTTCAATAGTTCCGCCGGTAAGGCTGCGAATGGCGCACTCATTTTAACGATACGTTTAGCGGCCTCATCTAAGGCAGGGTTACCGGAGGAGCGCGCAATCCGTATGGTATAAACACTGCCATCGGCATTGATGCCGACATCCATGGTCAGCGTTTGGGGGGTTTTGCGATTCCGCGCCGCCGCAGGATAATTAAGATTCCCGGTCCGTTCAATTTTGTCCTCCCAGTCTTTAACGTATTGCGCTGCCAGATACTTATGCGTACTGACCGAATTGACGAATTTGATTTTGCTGTCCTGTGTGCTTTCGCGACTGTTGCGGATTTTTTCGCCGAGTTGCGCGATTTGCTGTTGCAAGGCTTCAGCCGTCAATGTCGGTTGTTCTTCGCTTGGTTCTTTTGTTGATTCGTCTATCGTTTCGGCGGGAGTGGCGGTCTTCACCGGCGCTCTTTCTTGTGTGGCAACCTTCTGCGGGGTCGGCCTTTTAGTTTCCGGCCGAGGTGGTTTTTGCGTTTCGGACTTTACCGGGGGAGCAGCTTCGCTTTGCGGTGAAGGCAACAACTGGGTTAACGGTTCGGGTTTTTGATTGCTGTCCCCTGCGCCGAGCTGGTGATCGGATGCTAAATATTTTGCTTGTTTCGGCGCTTTTTTTAACGGCGCATGTGAAATCGTAATCTCGATTGACTTATTGATTTTTTGCGGACGCGGAGCTTTGAAGTTAATACCCAACAATATGCCGGCGTGCAATACCGTGGCGACGAATAGCGCCAAAAGCATGGTGTCGTTGTTGGATAACGGGGATGACGTCAAATACGCGTCTTGCATGGTCAATTTCGTTGCTTGGACTGGAGATGGTTTTCGATGTGATCCATTAATTGTGCGCTAATATTGATGCCGAATTGCTTGTCGAGTTCCTGTACACAGGTAGGGCTGGTGACGTTGACTTCGGTCAGATAGTCACCAATGACATCCAAGCCGACGAAGACCAAGCCTTTTTCGCGCAAAGTCGGTCCGACTTGTTCGGCAATCCAAAGGTCGCGTTCACTCAATTCACGGCCTTCGCCGCGTCCGCCGGCCGCTAAATTACCGCGTGTTTCGCCGCTGGCCGGAATTCGGGCCAGGCAGTAGGGCACGGCTTCACCGTTGACCATCAGTATGCGCTTATCACCGTTTTTGACGTCCGCCAGATATCTTTGCGCCATGATATAACGCGAAGCATGTGCCGTCATGGTTTCCAGAATGACACTGAGGTTAGGGTCGTTTTCTCGCACGTGAAAAATCGATGCGCCGCCCATGCCGTCAAGCGGTTTCAGGATGATTTCGCCATGCTGTTCCAAGAAGTCGCGAATCTTTTGCGGATCGCGTGCAACCAAGGTGTCGGTACAGCACTGCGGAAACCAAGCCGTATACATTTTTTCGTTGGCATCCCGTAACGACTGGGGTTTGTTGACTACATACACGCCTTGACGCTCCGCCTGTTCGAGCATATAGGTGGCGTAAATGTATTCCTGGTTGAAAGGCGGGTCCTTGCGCATCAATATCACGTCCAGATCGGCCAAATGGATTTCCTGCTCTCCCAGAAAGCGATGCCATTGCTGTTGATTGCGTTCGACCTGTAAAACCCGGGTACGGGCATAGGTTTGGCCGTTTTGTAGAAATAAGTCGCCGAGCTCCATGTAATGCAATTCCCAATCGCGGGCTTGTGCTTCCAGCAGCATGGCAAAACTTGTATCCTTTTTGATATTGATTTGGCCGATGGGATCCATGACCATGCCGAATTTGAGCGTCATTAATATCCTGCTTTATAAAGAATCGGGCGGTAAAAGCCGAATTCTATCAAATTTAATTTTAGGGTGGTGGTTTACCGGAAAAAGTTTTTTTGGTATAAAGCTCGGCTATTTTGAATTAAAAACTCGCATTGAGGTAGTCATGTCCAGAGTATGTCAAGTAACAGGTAAACGCCCCGTAACCGGGCACAATGTTTCGCACGCAATGAACCGAACCAAAAGACGTTTTACGCCCAACCTGCATTACCACAGATTTTGGGTGGAAAGCGAAAATCGTTGGGTTCGCCTGAGAGTGTCGTCGAAAGGCATGCGTATCATCGATAAAGTAGGCATCGACGCCGTATTAACCGACATTCGTAGCCGCGGCGAACAAGTTTAAGGAGATTCATCATGCGTGACAAAATCAAATTGGTTTCTAGCGAAGGCACCGGCCATTTCTATACCACCACTAAAAACAAGAAAACGATGCCCGAAAAGATGGAGATCAAAAAATATGATCCCGTCGTTCGTAAGCACGTTATTTACAAGGAAGCCAAAATCAAATAAGTAGTGCTCGACTACTTTTTTGCGCGAACGGTTAGGGCTAGCCGCGCCGACACTTAGGCTAGCCTCCGCCTTTCATTTTCAATATACCTAGTTCGGCCTTCACAGTGTCCAATTGACGGGACAAAGAATTGCATTTCAGTTCTAAGGTCGTTTTTTCGGCTTCGAGGATTTTGCATCTTGCTTTGAGTTGTTCCACGAGCTGGTTTATATCGTCGACGACTTCAACCTGTTCCTGCTGAAAGTCGTTTTCTTCCGGTAAAGTTTTAGATGTCAGCCTGGTGGATGACTCCTGTAGGTTGGCGGTTTCGGTACCATCATCAATTGTAAAGATCGCCGGCTCGGCCTTCGTTTCGGCTTGTTCGATTCCGGCCATCCCGCCCTTGAGAACCGAGGCGTTGAATTTAAAGCGATGCAGAACAAACGCGGCGGATTCGCTGGTCCGACCGTCCTTGCAGACCACAATAATCGGGCGATGCCGATCGAGCGACTTCATCTGCATGCGCAGCGAAAAAAAGGGGATATTGGTGCTACGGGGCAATTTGTGATTTTTGAATTCGTCCGGCCCTCTAACATCAATCAATTGGGCGCCATTTCTAAGCTGTTCATCCAATTTATCGAACTCGACATATTTCAGCGTCGGCTTCTTTATCAAATTGATAAATTGATCTTTGCTCAGCCGCAGTAAGGTGATGTCCGTCTCCGCGGTGACGGAAACATTTCTTGGTTCGCCGGATATTAAAGAATCTTCACCAAAACTATCCAGGTCGCCGAGTTGAGCCAGTTTTATCTCTTTGGCATTGGGGGACGGTTTACGGCTGATCAAAGCCTTGCCTTTCTTGATGACGTAATAATAATCTCCCGGGTCGCCTTGCCGAATAATAGTTTCACCCGCATGAAAGCTGATTTCTTCCAGACTGATCAGTATGCGTTGCAAGTTCGCTGGGGGCAGCATTCTAAAAATTGGCGACTTTAATAAAGTCGTCATCCAATCTTCATCGCCTCCCGAATCTTCGACCATCATAGTACTATCATTTTCTTCATACGCCGTTTCCCGGTCTATTTGCATCATATTAGCATTTAGACGTAAAAACTGAATTCTGCTCTTGGCGATTGCATCTATTTTTCGCGGAATTTGGTGAGCGATCGCAAATCGGGCGGATTCGCTTCCCGCAGTAATGGTTTCAACGGTAAACGCTTCTGTTTGCAAATTGACCGAACCGTCTATCAAATAATACAAATCACTGTCGTTGTCTCCGCGTCTGAATAAGACTTGGCCTGCTTCGGCGGACTCAACGTTTATCTGCGCACATAATTCGGCAAAGCGGTTGGACGGCAGGGTAGCTAACGGAATCATTTGTCGGATGATGCGGGCTTCCTCAGAATCGATATCGACGGTCATGTGCTGCGTTGCAAGATAGAGACTAAATTACTTCGGCGGATAGCGCGTATCATAGTCGATTATGCGCTACTATGTTTTCAATGAAACGTTTTTCGGGCATTTTTGTCCATACCGGCAACTAAACCGTTGGATAGGCTAATTATGATCAAAAAGACGAAAGTACTGATGATTTTTGTTTTAGGGTTGACTTGCTTGAACGCAAATGCGGTTTTGCCGACGCAGGTTGACGGTGAAAATTTACCTTCGCTGGCGCCAATGTTGGAGCGTAGCATGCCCGCGGTTGTAAACATATCCACCTCTACGAATGTGCGGATGCAAGACAATCCCTTGTTGAACGACCCGGTGTTTCGTTATTTTTTTGGTATTCCCAACCAGCCACGGCAACAACAGCGCAATAGCTTGGGCTCCGGCGTCATCATCGACGCCGAAGAAGGCTTCGTGCTGACCAACAATCATGTGATAGACAAAGCCGATAAAATTACCGTCACGCTGAGCGACGGCCGCCAGCTCAATGCGAAGCTGATCGGAACCGATCCCGAAGCCGACGTCGCGGTAATTCAAGTCCCGGCCGACAACCTGACCGCACTGACGATTGCGGATTCGAGTCAGCTCAAAGTGGGTGATTTTGTTGTCGCGATCGGCAACCCGTTCGGCTTGGGGCAAACCGTGACTTCAGGTATCGTCAGCGCCCTGGGACGTTCAGGTTTGGGTATAGAAGGTTATGAGGACTTTATTCAAACCGATGCCTCGATCAATCCCGGTAACTCCGGTGGCGCATTGGTTAATCTGCGCGGAGAATTCGTCGGTATGAACACCGCCATCCTGGCGCCTAGCGGCGGTAACGTGGGTATTGGTTTCGCGATACCGTCGAATATGGCCATTATCATTAAGGATTCTTTGGTAAAACACGGCGAAGTTCGCAGGGGCATGCTAGGCGTGACTACCCAGGATCTGACTCAGGATTTAGCCAAGGCCTTTAATTTGCGAAGCCAGCATGGGGCCGTGGTCGCTCGAGTCGAAGCCGGGTCTCCGGCGGAAAAAGCCGGTATCGAACCGGGCGATATCGTTGTCGCCGTGAACGGCCAGGAAATAAGAAACGGTAGCAGTCAAATCCGAACCGTTATCGGTTTAATGCAAATCGGCGACACCGTCGACATCGACTTGATGCGGGACGGCGAGCGCATCAGCGTGAAAGCCGTCATCGGCAAGCCGAAACGTCCGGAAATCGCCGGCGATAAAATCCATCCGACACTGAAAGGCGTCATCCTCAGCGTGCCGACCAAAGGCCAGATCGAAGGCATTGTTTTAGACAAAATCGACACTCGATCCTATGCCTGGAAAGCCGGTTTGCGTCCGGGCGACATCATCGTCAGTGCTAACCGTTACCGGGTTAGAAATATCGAAGAATTAAAGCAAGTGGCCAATCCGCGTTCGCCGTTGTTGATTAATTTGCAGCGCGGCGGCGAAGCCTTTTTCGTGGTGTTGCAGTAGGTCGAATCGATGCTGGCCCGCCTCAGGCCAGCATCGATTTCAATTGGGCTAAACTGGCTTTGCCGCGTTGTTTTATTTCTTCCGGCGCCAATTGTTTTTTGTTGGCCCATTCCAAATCTTCTTCCGGCAGCTCGTTTAGGAAGCGGCTGGGTTCCGATTCGCTGATTTCGCCGTAGCGTTTGCGATGCGTGCAGTAGCTGAAGGTCAAGGTTTTTTGGGCGCGGGTGATGCCGACATAAGCCAGACGCCGCTCTTCGTCGATATTGTCGGTTTCGATGCTGTTTTGATGAGGCAACAGATTTTCTTCCATGCCGATCAAAAACACATGCGGAAACTCCAGGCCTTTGGCGGCATGCAAGGTCATTAGCGAAACCTGGTCACCGGCTTCCTCTTCCTGATGGCGCTCCAAAATATCCAGCAGCATGACTTTCGTAATCACTTCGGACAAGGATTTCCGCGCCTCTTGCTCGCCGCCCGCGATGCGCTGCAGCCATTCGATCAGTTCCAGAACGTTGTTCATCCGACGTTCAGCCGCGGCCGGCGTCTTGCTGTTTTCCTGCAACCATTGCTGGTAATTGATTTGTTCCAGCATTTGGTGAACGGCGTTGAAATCGTTGTCGCCTTCGATTTTTTGCCCGGTTTGGATGATCCAGTCGCAAAATGCGCGGAGACGGTGCAAGGATTTTTCCGGGAGGCGTTGCTCCAAGCCGAATTCCGAACAGGCATCGAATAGACTGATATGCCGGTTATTGGCATAGGCGCCCAGCTTTTCCAGCGTGGTCGGCCCTATTTCCCGCCTGGGCGTGTTGATGATGCGTAAAAATGCCGCATCGTCGCCCGGATTAACCATTAGGCGCAAATAAGCCAGAATGTCCTTGATTTCAGCGTAGGCAAAAAACGAGGTGCTGCCGCTGATGAAATACGGTACGTTGTTTTCCCGCAATTCCTTTTCGAACAAGCGAGATTGATGATTGCCCCGGTACAGGATTGCATAATCGGAATAGCGGCCGCCATGCTTGAATCGGTGATGCACGATTTCCGCGACGGTTTGTTTAGCTTCGGCCTGGTCGGACTTGTGACTCAGCACGCGCAGCGGATCGCCATATCCCAGTTCGCTCCACAGTTTCTTTTCGAAAGTGTGGGGATTGTTGGCAATTAATTGGTTGGCGACTTTCAAGATGCGCCCGGCCGAACGGTAATTTTGCTCCAGCTTGATGACCTGAAGCCGGCCGTAGTCCTTTTGCAACTGGCTCAAATTCTCCGGATGCGCGCCGCGCCATGCGTAGATGGACTGATCGTCGTCGCCCACTACGGTGAAACGACCTAGATTGCCCGCTAACAGGCGGACTAGCTGGTATTGGGTAATATTGGTGTCCTGGTATTCGTCCACCAACAGGTAGCGGATTTTGTTCTGCCATTTTTCCAGGACTTGCGCATGTTGTTGAAACAGTAGTACCGGCAGCAAAATCAGGTCGTCGAAGTCGACCGCGTTATAGGCTTTGAGGCTGCGCGCATAGGCATCGTAAAGTTTGGCCGGCACCAAATTGGTGGCATCGGCGTGGGCGGCCGCCTGTTCCGGCGTGATAAAGGCATTTTTCCATTGGCCGATTTGCCAATTGTACCGATCGACTTGGTCTATGTCGTATTCTGTTACGCCCTGATTGATCAAGTTGCGCAACAAGGTCAATCTATCCTGTTCGTCGAACAGGGTAATAGACGCTTTATAACCAAGCGCTTTGTGTTCCGCGCGTAAGATATCGAGCCCAAGCGAATGAAAAGTTGATACTCTAAGTCCGCGGCTTTGCTTATCGTCCAGTAAACGGCTCACCCGGCTCCGCATTTCCCGCGCGGCCTTGTTGGTAAAGGTAATCGCGGCGATATGGCGAGCGGGAATGCCTTGTTGCGTCAGGTAGGCGATTTTCTCGGTAATCACCCGCGTCTTGCCGCTCCCGGCGCCCGCGAGTACCAACAAAGGACGATCGATAATCTTGACTGCGGCTTGCTGTTGGGAATTGAGTTTAGGCGACATTGAATGGCGATTTTGCGGATTATTGAGTTTAGTCGGTGAGCCGCCTATTTTAATTGATCGCGCGAACAAGTGCTTGATCGTCCGAGAGCGTTTATTGTTGCCGAGTTAGCGTCTTAGTGATCCGTTATTTGAACCGGAGCTTTTAGCCGACATGACAATTATTGTTTCCCGATTCGAACGATTTGCCAGCATAGCAGCATTGGTGTTGCTGATTCTTGTCTGCTATCAGGTGATCAAGCCGTTTTTGTTCGATATTCTGTGGGCCGCCATACTGTGCTTCGTCACCTGGCCGCTGTACCTGAGCTTGCGCCGTTGGGGGCTTTCGAGCAATCAGGCGGCTTTCGGTATGATAGTGCCGATAGGCGTTTTCTCGTTAAGTCCTCTTATTACGGCCGCCTTGACCATTCCCGACGATGTCGACCGTATTCTGCAATGGTTGACCGATACTGGGCGAGTCTGGCCGGAAGCGCCGATTTGGTTGAAAAGTTTGCCGCTGGTTGGCGATAGTATCGCTTCTAGCTGGCAAAGCATCGGTGAAGATTCCACTCGGCTCATCGATTTCGCCCGGAAATATGCCTTAACGGCCAGCAAATGGATAGTCCGGCAAGGTTTGAGTCTGGCCGGTGAACTGATGCACATGGGCTTGAGCATTCTAGTGTTGTTTTTTCTATACCGGGACGGAGAGCAAATCACAAAACACATCGTCATGGCGACACAACGTTTGGCCGGCGAACAGACCGAGCGTATTCTGCATATTGTCCGTTCCAGTATACGCGCCGTGGTATACGGCATACTCGGGACGGCATTGGCTCAAGCGATTGCGTCCATCGTGGGTTTTTTGATCGCCGGCGTACCTTATGCTTTTGTGCTGGGCGTCGTCGCGTTTTTTCTAATGATTATTCCGGCAATGGGCACCGTCGTATGGTTGCCGGTTTCCACGTGGTTGCTGATGAGCGGCGAAACCGGCAAAGCGATTTTCATTGCACTCTGGTTTTTGCTGTTTGTTGGCACCATAGACAATTGGTTGCGGCCGATCTTGATTAGCCGCGAAGTCGAATTGCCGTTTGTGTTGATTCTGTTTGGAATATTCGGGGGCTTGCTGGCTTTCGGCTTTATAGGCGTCTTTATCGGGCCGACTTTGTTGGCGACCAGTTATGCATTGATGTTGGATTGGCTAATACGCAAGGAACAAGAGGCAATCAAAGCCGATTGAGACGTTCAGACAAGCAATTCCGCGATGGCAATCAACGATAACCATAAAACCAAGGTCTGAAAAACCAAACGAAGGGCGAGGAGGATGTGCCTATCTTCGGGTTGTTTGTTGCCGCCGAAGCAAATTTTATTTTTCAGAATGCCGTGATAGATGGCCGCCCCCCCTAAACGAATATCCAACGCGCCGGCTCCGGATGCCATGACGGGGCCCGCGTTAGGACTTTCCATTTGCGGGGCTTGATGGCGCCACGCATACACGGCTTGTTGTGTGTCGCCGAGCACGGCATAGCTTACGGCGGTTAGTCTGGCGGGAAGCCAATTCATGGTGTCATCGAGGCGCGCCGCCGCCCAACCGAAGTGTAAATAGCGATGATTTTTATAAGCCCACATTGCATCCAAGGTGTTGGCCAAGCGGTAAAGCAATGCGCCAAATGAGCCCAGTGCAACAAACCAAAACAACGGCGCAAACACGGCATCGGCTCCGTTTTCCAAGACCGATTCGATGCTCGCACGGCGAACCTCCGCTCTAGTCATATTGTCCGTTTGGCGGCTGACCATTAAGCCGACCCGCCGGCGCGAAGCGGCCAAATCGTCTTGCTGCAAAGCCTGATAAACCGCGAAAGCGTGTTGTTGCAGGCTGCGGGCACCAACACAGAAATACAAAATCCCGATGCTCGTCAAGGTCTGTAATATTGGCGGCAGCCAATAGACGATAACGGCTAAGCAGCACGGTAACAGCGCGCATAATACAGCCAATGAACCAAAGGCTTTTTGTCGGATCGGCGAGTGCTCGGGATTAAGATAGGTTTTTTCTAAACGGCGAACCCAGTGGCCGAACGCGACCAAGGGATGATAGGCATTGCGAGGCTCGCCGACGCAGTAATCGACTGCGAATGCTATTAGCAAGGTTAAAATCAAATTCATGGGGATGCGGAGGGCTGCGCCGGCCCTCCGCAGAAGGCGGTTTAGATGCTCGGTTGAGAGGATTTGTCGGCCAACAAGGCTTTGGCCGCATTGACGGCGGCATAAATGACGATCACGTAAAGCACCGCGCCGGTCAGATACGGCGGATAATACTGCGCAAAACGCTCGATGTATTGATCCCATTGAGTTGCTTCATAGCGGCCCGACAACCAGTAGAAACTGCCATTGGAAATTAAAAATGCGGCGGACGTGGCGGCGACTAACACACCGAATTGCCGCAACAAGCCATCAATCGTCGATTCGCCGTTACGTCGGCACCATTTTCCGCCCAGCCACATTGCGGCGTAGGTCGGAATCAAGAAAACATAAGCCTGAGTGACGCAGAAATCGCTGACGCCGAATTGGGTGATCGCCAAATAATCGATGATGCCGGCTTCCACCAATAGCGCGGCGAACAGGTAGCGCCCGCCCAGCCATAAACCCGCCAGAAAAAATACCGCCAACGAGGCGTCGGGCAATGCGAACGGCGTGCCGAAATGGTGGAAGCGGGTGCTGGCCATCAGCGCCATTAAGGCGACAGCGCCGGGTTTGACGGCCAAACTTGCTTTAGTAATCATCAGAAAACCTCCGTTGAGTTAGTTATTGTAATGGATGGAAAAAAAGAAATTCCGGCCGGGATTATTGTAAGTATCGGCGGTTTGGTACTGTTTATCCAGTAGATTATTCAATTTGGCGCTTAGCATCCAGTTTTTGTCGATGTGATAAGCAGTCCGTATGTCGACTGTAACGAAACCTGCGAGCTTTATGGTGTTTGCCGGGTTGTCGTATCGATTGCCCTCCGCTAAGACTTGAGCGCTAAGATCGAAATCGCCCAGGGTTTTCGACACAGCGTAAGACAGTTTTTTCTCGGTGCGGCGCGCTAAACGCAGATTGGTGTTTGCATCTCTGGGATCCAATAAGCCCATATATAGATTTTGCTGTACGCCGAAAACTTGGGTCGAAAGCTCAAATTCCAGTCCTTCGATTCGGGCTTTGTCGATATTTTCGACCGGGTATATCGCAATCAGATTATCGATATCGGTGTGGTAAGCACGGAGTTGCCAATCTGCCCAATCATGACTGCCGGCGATGCCGGTCTCGAAGCTAGCGGATGTTTCCGCCGTTAAATTCGGGTTGCCGTAATTAGGGAAATACAACTGATTGAAAGTAGGAGCCTTAAAGGCATTGCCAAAACTGGCAAAAGCGCTGAGGCCGTAATTCCAGTTATAGCGCCAACCGAAATTGCCGGTGACATAATCGCCGAAAGCTTGGTTCTCGTCCCAACGCACGGAGGCAGTGACGAAATGCTTGTCGAATAGGCGGCTATGCAGTTCGCCGAAAACGCCGACATCGTAACGCGAGGTTTCGGCGTAGGCTACGTTACTTTGCACTTCATCGACTCGATAATCGGTACCCAGCGTTAACTGATGATCCGGTGCGACCGAAATTTGATTCAACCATGTCGCGTTCCAGCGGGTGGTGTCGAATTGGCTGAAATAGTTGCCGTCCCGGTCGAAATTGTCGTTGTTATCCTGAGTTTGACCGAAGCGCAAGGTGGAACGCCAGTTCTTCAGAATATCGAAAGCCGCGCTGGTTCCTATCGTCTGGTTGACGAAGTCGGTCTTATTAGGAATGCCGTCGAATTCGGTTTTGCCCTGGGCACGCATGAAGAAGGCTTCGATTTCGGCATTGTTTTCGAAACGGTGGCCGGCACGCGCGTTGATGCCGGTATTGTAATAACCGTCCCGGTCGGGTTCATTGACGCCGAAAAGGCCTGTTGTGGGCTGTCTTGCGTCAAAGCCTTGGCTGTTCAGATGCGATACGCCCAAACTGTACCAATTATTTTTCCAGTTGCCGGAGACTGTTCCTGAAACATTGAAGGTATCGTAGGAACCGGCGCCTGTATCCAGAGTTGCTTTGGGTACGTCTTGCTGGGCTGCTTTGCGGGTAAAAATCTGGATGACCCCGCCGATCGCTTCGGAACCATACAAGCTCGATTGCGGACCGCGTATGATTTCGATCCGTTCTATTTGCTCAATGGGAATAAACTGATACGGGAATGTGCCTGTAGTGGCGGAGCCGGCTTTAATGCCGTCGATCAAAACCAAAACGTGATCGGAATTGGTGCCGCGCATAAAGATGCTGGTATTTTTACCGTAGCCGCCCTGTTCGACTAGATCAAGCCCCGGCGCCGTTTTTAACAATTCCGGTAAGGTTCTGGCCTGGCGTTTTTCTATATCCTCGCGAGTGAAAACCGTCATGGCCGTGGCGAGTTCTTCGCTCGCGGTTCCGGCTCGGGTCGCCGTAACGACCATTTCGGGCAGGTTGGTTGAATCGCCACCGGTCGCAGACGACACGGCAGTACTCGTACTCGCCAGAATTAACGAGCTAACTATCGATTTTTGCATATATTCCTCTGCGCCCACCGCGCAACGGGGTAACTGATTGACAGAGGAAAAACGGCGGACGAAAAAGGCAGACTGAGACTGACCATTTCGCAAACAGCCCTCCGCTGTCTCGAATGATCTTTCGGGCCAGTCTCCGGGCTCATAAGTGGCTTAGCCTGAGTTGCGGCCTTCCCATGCGATGCACAGTGGCGTTAAATGCAGCTCTTTTACTTATCTACCGTTGCGGGGGCAGCGTCGGCATAGGGACATCAGGTTTGATGTTCCGCACCGACTTCCTGTTTAAGCCGAGTCGTCGTTCGGACTCGGGCACCTGAAAGAGGGAACGAAATTCTATATAGTTACAGCAAATCTGACAAGCCGAAATCGATATTTTGTATGGGGCGTATTGGGCCAAACATTGCAAAAGCCGGGTTCCATGCTATAAGTGGCTTACCAATAAAAATGTTTTATATCGATAATAACGAGAGCTCTTATGGAAATTCAATCTAAGCAGTTAGGTCCGCAGCAGGTCGGTTCCGATACGATCATCACTTTCCCACGCGGAATTCCCGGGTTTGAGGATCAAGTCCGCTTTAGGCTGGTGCAGCAAGATGACAATAAAATCGTGTATTGGCTGCAATCGGTTGATAACCAAGATTTAGTGTTTTCGGTCGCGCATCCCGCTCATTTCAATATCAACTACAGCTTTGTGTTGACCGATGACGAAGAACAGTTGTTGCAGCTTGATAATATCGACGATTTAGTGATTCTGATCATGCTCCATAAAGACAGTGAATCCGATCCCGGCAAACCGACCATTAAAGGATCAATCAAATCGCCGCTTTTAATCAACAGCGAAAAGCGTATTGGTTTTCAGAAATTGCTGGTAAACATTGAGCAAAGCATAACCTTGACCGAACAGGCCAGTGAAATCGATGTAGCGGAAGCTTGATTGGGAAACGTAACCGCCGTGTCCTGCGGCGGTTGATTAAAACTCAGGCGGCTTGAACGGGGACGGAGTGGCTGGAATGGGTGATCTTATTATTACCGTCGAAATAAACCAAGGTTGGTTTGTAGGTTTTCAATTCCTTTTCGTCTAAGCTGGCGTAAGCGGCGACGATAATCAAATCGCCCGGGCATGCCAAACGAGCCGCTGCTCCGTTGATCGAAAACACCCCGGATCCCTCTTCCGCCCGAATCGCGTATGTAGTAAAACGTTGGCCGTTGTTGATGTTGTAAATATGGATTTGCTCGTATTCCCGTATCCCTGAAAAATCGAGGATCTTGCCGTCAATGGCGCACGAACCCTCGTAATCGAGCTCGGAATGCGTTACACGCGCGCGGTGTAACTTGGCTTTAAGCATGTTTAAGTGCATAGCAAACATCTTCAAATAACAGGGGATATTAAATTATGCCCGAAATGGCACCGGCTATCAAATGGAGGCGATGTTTCAATCGGTTTAAAAACTATCCTAATTGCGTGGTTTCTCGAGAAAAATAAATATTATCTATCAATCGAGTTGTGCCGAGTTTTGCCGCTATTAGAATCACCAATTTAGTATCGTCGGGTGTTGCCGGTAACAAGTCGGTACTGCGGCAGACTTCAAAATAATCGAGTGTAAAACCCGCTTCCTGCAGCATTTCGGTTTTTTGCCGAATCAACGCGCGTACGTCGATGTCGCCTGCAACCATCGCATCTCGGACTGCTGAAATGGATTGATACAGCAAAGGCGCTTGTTGTCTTTCGGCCTCCGAAAGATAGCTATTACGGGAACTCATCGCCAAGCCGTCGGCTTCTCGGACGGTTGGAACGCTCTGAACTTCAACCGGGATGTTCAAATCGGCCACCATTTGCCGAATGACGCAAAGCTGCTGAAAGTCTTTGTCGCCCAGAAATAACAAATCCGGCTGCACTATATTCAGTAGTTTGCAGACGATCAAAGCGACGCCATCGAAGTGTCCCGGGCGGCTGGCGCCGCAGTGCATAGCCGATAAACCGTCAACCGACACTCGCGTTTTCAGAGGCTGCGCGTAGATTTCTTCTACCGCGGGCAGAAACAACAGATCGGTGCCGCAAGCGAGCAGTTTTTCCTGGTCTTGCTGTTCGGTACGAGGATAGCTGGCGAAGTCTTCGTTGGGTCCGAACTGTGTTGGGTTGACGAAAATACTGACAACCAATTTATCGGCTTGCTGCCGCGCCGTTTCAACCAATTTGATGTGCCCGCCATGCAAATTGCCCATGGTCGGAACAAAAGCGATGCTCTGGTGATCTTGTCGCCATTGCTTTATCGCGGCTCTTAATGCTCTGATGGTTTTTATGGTTTGCATATCTAATAGGAATGCTCGGCCGCCGGAAAGGTTTCGGCTTTTACAGCTTGATGATAACACTTGATTGCATTTTCAATGCTGCCCGCTTCCGCCATAAAATTTTTGGAAAAGCGCGGGCGATTGCCGATACTGATGTTTAACATGTCATATAACACCAAAACTTGTCCGTCGCATTCGGCACCGGCGCCTATGCCGATCACGGGAATGTTCAGTTTATCTGTTATTTCGGCCCCAAGCGAAGCGGGTATGCACTCCAGGATTAACAGTCCCGCGCCGGCTTGTTCGACGGCGATGGCGTCTTTCAGTATTTTCTGTGCATCAGCTTGCTCTCGGCCTTGCACTCTATAACCGCCGAGCCGGTTTACCGATTGAGGCAATAAACCCAGATGACCGCATACCGGAATGCCTTGATCAATCAAAAACTCGATGACGTCGATTTTAGCGCCTTCTAATTTGATCATCTGAGCGCCGCCGTTTTGCATCAAACAAGCAGCGCTTTTTAATGCCTGTTGCGGCGTTGCGTAGCTGGCAAAAGGCAGATCCGAGATCACGAAAGCCCGCTTTCTAGTGCGAGTAACGCAGCGAGTATGGTATGTCATATCTTCAACGCTTACCGGTATCGTGCTGCTGTTTCCTTGAATCACCATCCCTAACGAATCACCAACCAAGATAACGTCTATGCCGGCCTGGTCCAGTAACGCTGCAAAACTGGCGTCATAGGCCGTTAAGCAGCTAATTTTTTCGCCCGATTGTTTCATCGCCGTCAAGTCGCCGATCGAAAGCGTTTCGGGTGCATTTGCGTAGGGCGTCATGCTTCTATCTTATACAGGCCGTTGGCCGGGCAAGCCGCGAGCAAACTAGCCAGGCTACCGTTGCCGGGCACCGTTAGGTTGGTTGGCGCGACGTCCGCCAACGGATACAGTACAAACGCCCGGTTGGGCAATTCGGGATGTGGAATTTTCAGCTCCGACAGATCGATCACGTTATCGTGATATAGCAGTATATCGACATCAAGCGTCCGGGCGCCCCATCGAACCAAACGTTCCCGGCCGTGAGTGTTTTCCAATGTTTGACATTTTTTCAACAGATCCATCGGCGTCAGACGGGTTCGGATTCGGATCACCGCATTGATATAGTCGGGCTGGTTTTGCGGGCCTACCGGCCGACTGCGATAGAGCGGAGACATAGCAATTTGCTCAACATGCTCAAGAGCCCGGAGTTCTTGTGCCGCCGATAAAATGTGATTCATTGGATTGTCCAGATTACTGCCCAGGCCGATGTAGGCTTCAACCCAATTTGACAAAACGCTCATTGCTGCGGGTGCTGGTTGGATTTGGGACGAGAATGATAGCGGCGGGTTTTTCCGCGCGATTTCGCCGATTTGCCTTTGGGTGGAGCGGTCATTTTCCTGCGAGTTTCTTCGTCGGCATCTTGAAATCGGGTCCACCAATCGACTAATTTCTGATCCGCCCCGCCCGTTTCCGCCCTTAATTGCAAAAAATCATAAGCCGCACGGAATTTGGGTTGTTCCAGTAGCCGATAAGGTCGTGCGCCAACCGTTCTGCCGAACTTGTTCTGTAAGAACCAGACATCCCTCATGGATTGAGTGATATGGCGCGGCATCGCGGTTATTTTGATTTGTTTGCTTAATATCTCGTTAGCGGCAGTTTGGTAAGCGACCGTTTCGTTTTCGCCGCGTCGAATCAGCTTATTTGCCGTCAGCTGTAGGGGCTCCCACATTAAAGCCGCTAACAGGAAATAGGGCGTCAGACTTTTCCCGTCCGCGTATCGCTGGTCCGAGTTTTCTAATGCTCGAATCAAAAACAAACGGGGGAAGTCGTGATCTTGGGTTTCCAGGCATTTCTCGGTAGCGGGGAACAGAATCGCGAATAAGCCGTAATGTCTGAGCATCTCAAAGGTTTGTAAGCCGTACCCGACCAAAAATAGTTTGAGTACCTCGTCGTAAAGGCGAGCGGCGGGAATACTTTGTAATAATTCGGCGTGCGTGTAAATCGGGTTTTCAGTATCCGGATGTAAGGAGAAGCCTAGCTTTACCGCAAAGCGGATAGCCCGTAGCATTCTGACCGGATCTTCGCGATAACGTATTTCCGGATCGCCAATCAGGCGCAAAATTGCGTTGGCATGGTCCTGCATGCCGCCGGTGTAATCGACTACCGAAAAGTCTCTGATATTGTAATAAAGCGCGTTTACAGTGAAATCGCGGCGCCAGACATCTTCTTCCAGCGTACCGAACACATTGTCGCGCAACAAACGCCCGTCCTCGTGAATGAGCTGCTGGTCCGATGAATCCGGCTCGGATCCACGGAAGGTTGCCACCTCGATAATTTCTCTTCCAAAAAATACATGAGCCAGTCGGAAGCGCCGTCCGATGATGCGGCAATTACGAAAAACCTGTTTTACTTGCTCCGGACTCGCATTGGTTGCGACGTCAAAATCTTTCGGCTCCCGTCCTAGTAGCAGGTCTCTTACGCAGCCTCCGACCAGATAGGCTTCATAGTCGGCTTTTTTTAGTCTTTGTAATACTTTCAGCGCGTTTTCGCTGATTTGAGAACGTGATATGCAATGTTCGCCCCTAGCATAGGTTCTAGGCTGCAGGATGCACGCAGTACTCGAATCGCTAATAGATGTTTCGTTAGCCGTAAATATTTTTTTGAAGAAATTAAAAATGGCAGTGATCCTAATGTTTTTGAGTTTTTATGCTTGTCATTGTCGTTCATGCCGCACAAGCCCAATCTATCGACTTGCCTATCATAACATTCGAAAAGATTACTGCTCAATCTCGCGCCGTCTTTTACAATGGAAGCTAATATAGTAGAATCAAGCGGTTGTTTGTGTCATGTTCAGGTGGCACTAATACTTGAAAGGGTTCATCTATTTATCTGATGCGATCGGCAATTAATCAGGAGCGAGGGGAAATGTTTAAAAAAATTTTGATGGGCTTTGTTGATCAGCCTTTGTTTACCAGTTTGTTTGTGGCTGATTTTGCGCTTTTGCTGTTTCATAGACCGCCGTTTTTATTTTCGTTACTCATGGTTGGCGCATTGGTCGTGATGAGCATGTATATGGGGCAAAAACTCGAGCTGTTTCGCAAGTAATTGCGTATTTCCGAGAGCAAAAATAAGCAAAAGCCCGGTGCCGAAAATTGTTCGGCACCGGGCTTTTTTCGTAGGATGGCAGCTGTAATTTATGATGCCTTGTTGCTTTTTGCGGTGTTGTTTTTTGCCACCGTCATTGCGCTACCGTTCAATTCGGGCCAAGCTTTCTCATCCGGTCAATATTATTTTTCCTGGTATTTATTCGGGGTAAGTTATTTTTTTTATACCTGGTTTTGGACTCACGGCGGCCAGACTTTGGGCTTGCGCGCATGGAAAATGATGCTGGTAAATACGGAAGGTACCGGCGTTAATTGGCGACAAGCCACATTACGTTATTTTGCCGCGTTATTGTCGTGGGCTTGCTTCGGTTTTGGTTTCTTCTGGTCGCTATTCGATAAAAACCGGCTGTGCTGGCATGATCGCTTATCGAAAACCTATCTGTGCCGGAGCGCAGCAGAAAAAAATGGCCGTCCAAAATGAATATGCTATATTCCCGGCTTGATTTTATCTTTTCGCTTAATTGGGAGAATTAAATGAAAACAATAACAATAGTACTATCCCTGTACGCGACACTAGCCGCTTTTTCGGCCCATGCCGAGACCATCAAGCTGGAAGACAATTCCAAAATCCTGGGTAAATGGCAGGTTACTGCCGAGGCTGCGGCCTTGGATAAAGAAAAAAAAGAACTGAATGCGACTTGGGAGTTTCGAAAAGATGGCACATTAGAAACCATCGCGGAAGATACTCGCGGCAGAACCAAGTCGATGGACATAACGATCAAATATAGCGTGGAGGACGGTGTGATCAAAAAGCAGGCAGCGCCCGGCCGCGAGAAATACGAGAATTGTGCCGTGGTAAAAATGGAAGGCAAAGATATGATTTTGAAATGCAAATATTTGTATTTCTTTATGACCCGGAAATAATTCGCGGACCATGACAGGCGGTAATTTATCCGCCTGTTGAACCTTTCGTTTATCGTTTTTTATCTGCCGGGTAAGCGAATGGTTTCGCTAGAGGCTCGCCGACGAAAATTCCTTGTCCGGGCTGAACGACACTCTTCCAATATGCTTCGATCAACGAGTTTCCCCTCAAGTAGTAATACATCGCGATACCGGGATTAGGAAATTTGGCTGGAAAATTACATGGCTCGACCACCGCACCGTAGCTGCCTGTGGCGCCGGCTTTTATCCACTCCATGATATTCATTTGCCCGCTTCCCGACATAACACCACCAGCTGAAGTCAGGTGGTCGGCGATTGCACCCGGTAGAAAACGGTTTTCCGCTATGTGCGGCACATGCACCATCCCGGTAAAGTAGAACATCACGTCGTCGCGCCCGGCTATGTAATCCTGCTCCAGATAACTGACGTTCCAAAACGGCTTAAATTTTTCGGCGGTGTTTTTAAAGGCTAATGCCCGCGAGCTGCGCGGCCGATCCGAGGTTTTTAATAAATACGCGGTACCTGCCGGACGCGAAAAATCGGAGGACACCCCTCTATCGATCAGCACTTTTGCTTCGGCAAAATCATTGCCCGCTACGACCATGGTCGGGCGCCAACCATATTTGTCGTAGGGGTGCTCCGCTTCCGATGCGAAATAAGGGCTAGGCCGCGTGGTGTTGCAGCCGTCCGAGCAAAAGGCCTTGTCGAAACCGATTGCGAACGCCGTGGTGATCGACATGCATTCAACCCGAAACGGCTGTAGCCAGGTCAAAGCGTACGCCTGTATATGCTTAGGCGTATTTTTATCGACCTGCTGTTTAAGCCGCTTGAATTCGCTTTCGGTCAAGATTGCCCGACGACCGGGCAAGCGAATATGAATGACTTGATCAAGAGGGATATTGCGTTTTTTCCGGTAATAATCGCCAATCTGCTTGCTTACGGCGTCATTGTCGTTGACGATGATCGCCAGATCGCGCGGGGTCAACGCGGCGATAGGCCTGTATAGCGGCGACACTTGAGCCGAGGAAGGTACCGTAGTGCATAAACCTATGGCTAAAACGGACCAGCGACAAAAATTGGCAAGTTTATTTACAACTGACATATTTTGAAAATTGCATAATACTTTTCAAGATAGCGCTAAATCGGGTGTAAAAGCCAGGCTAGTGCCAGTGTAACTTAATGGGGTCGATTCAAAAGTTTGTCGACATATGATGCCCGGTTCGTGCGACAACCGACTGAATGCTTAGTTAGCTGGCTTGAAACGCTACCGGGTAAATTCCGGTCGGATATGCTTCAGAAGCAGCGGCCTCCCGGTATTATAGGGCAACATTCAGCCATCCCCTGTTAATGCGGCGAAGAGGATGGCCGCCAACCGTATTTATTCCGCTGATCTGGCTGCCCGTTTGCGTTCGTTTTCGGTCAGCAGTTTTTTACGCAAGCGTATAGATTGAGGAGTGACTTCGACCAGTTCATCGTCATCAATGAATTCGAGGGCTTGTTCCAAACTCATTTTGATCGGCGGTGTCAGCAGAATATTTTCATCGGAACCCGCTGCGCGAATGTTGGTTAACTGTTTGGCCTTGGTCGGGTTGACCACCAAATCGTTGTCGCGCGAATGGATGCCGACGATCATGCCTTCATACACTTCGGTGCCGTGTTCGATGAATAAGCGGCCGCGCTCCTGCAGATTGAACAGCGCATAGCCCAGGGACTTGCCTTGGACCATTGAAACCAGAACGCCGTTGACACGGCCGCCGACGCTACCCTTCTTCATGGGGCCATAATGGTCGAATACATGATAAAACAGTCCTGAGCCCGAGGTTGCTGTCAAAAATTCGGTTTGGAAGCCGATCAGGCCGCGAGAAGGGACCATATACTCCAAACGCGTGCGGCCTTTGCCGTCCGGTACCATGTTCAGCAGATCGCCCTTGCGCTCGCCCAATTTTTCCATGATCGCGCCTTGATGCTCGTCTTCCAATTCGATGGTGACCATTTCGTAGGGTTCGTGCATTTCGCCGTCGACTTCTTTTAGTATGACTTCCGGACGAGATACGCCGAGTTCAAAACCTTCTCGGCGCATGTTTTCGATCAGAATCGACAAATGCAGTTCGCCCCGGCCGGATACCTTGAATTTGTCCGGATCGGAAGTGTCTTCCACGCGTAAGGCCACGTTATGTTGTAATTCCTTATGCAAACGGTCCCGAATCTGCCGTGAGGTAACGAATTTGCCCTCCTTGCCGGCGAACGGTGAGCTGTTGACCTGGAAGGTCATGCTGACCGTGGGTTCATCCACCTTGAGAGGCGTTAGGGCCTCAACGGCATCCTGTTGGCATAGCGTGTCCGAGATTTCCAATTTGTCGATGCCGGTAAAGGCGATAATATCGCCGGCGCGTGCTTGCGGTACTTCCACTCTTTCCAATCCGTGGAAGCCGAAAATTTGCAACATCCGGCAACTACGGGTGACGCCTTCGCGGCTGATAAGCGTTAAGGCTTGATTACTTTTAACGCTGCCGCGCTGGATGCGGCCGATGCCGATCACGCCGACGTAAGAGTTATAGTCCAGACTGGTAACCTGCATCTGGAACGGACCATCCAGATCGACTTGCGGTGAGCTGACTTTTTCGACTATGGTTTCGAATAGCGGCGTCATATCTCCACTGTCGATGTTGCTATCCAAGCCCGCGTAGCCTTTTAAAGCGGAGGCGTAAACGATAGGAAAGTCCAATTGCTCATCGGTGGCGCCGAGGCGATCGAATAGATCGAAAGTTTGATCGATAACCCAGTCGGGACGGGCGCCGGGGCGGTCGATTTTGTTGATGACCACGATGGGCTTCAGTCCTAACGCAAACGCTTTTTGGGTGACGAAGCGCGTTTGCGGCATCGGGCCATCGACGGCGTCCACCAGTAGCAAGACCGAATCGACCATAGACAATACACGCTCGACTTCACCTCCGAAATCGGCATGGCCCGGTGTGTCGACGATATTGATTCGATAGCCGTTCCATTCTATGGCAGTGTTTTTGGCCAGAATCGTGATGCCCCGTTCCTTTTCCAACGCGTTGGAATCCATGACCCGTTCATCGATTTTTTCGTGGGCGCCGAAAGTGCCGGATTGTTGCAATAGTTGATCGACCAAGGTGGTTTTGCCGTGGTCAACATGGGCGATGATTGCGATGTTTCTGAGTTTTTCTATCACAGGATAAATAAAAAGCTAAATTGAAAACGGATAATTTCGTGCTGTTCCGAAGAAGACTGGCTCTAGGATAATTGGCGTATGTAATCGGCGATTAGCTTTGCTCCCACGGCAATCCATGAAAACGCCAGCCTCCCGATGTGCCGCGATGCTTTTGACTGTCCAACGGTCCCTCGAAGCCTTCCAAGATGTTGATCAAACGTCGATAACCAGCCGCTTCCAGCGCTTTTGCCGCGTCAACCGAGCGCACTCCGCTGCGACATAGTAAGAGCACGGGAACATTTTTGTCCGGTGCGTGCCGTTCCACCTGCCGTACGAACGCATCATTCAATTGCATATCCGGAAACTCTTTCCAGGCCACATGGATTGCCTCGGGCGGATGGCCGACAAAGCTGTGTTCGATGGCGGTTCTCACATCGATTAATACGGCTGATGGGTCGTCTTGCAACAATGCCCATGCATGCTTGGGGTCGAGATTTTCTATCATTAAGTTAATCCGGTTTGATTTTTTGTCCGATGTAGCAAGCTTCGTTTCGATTTCCTTGTCGCAAGTCGCCGATTAGAGCGTATTCTTGATAATAGACAAGGTTTAACGGCGAAAATAATGCCAACAACTCGTTGCGCTCCAATAAATAGTCTGGATTGCTGGGGCCCTGTCGATCAAGTTTGTTGCGGGTAAATGTTTGATAAAACAGCAGCCCTTCGCGCTTTAAGGCGCTCATTATCGCATTACACAGAGATCGGTCAAGAAACCGGCTGATTACAATCACGTCGTAGTGATCAACGGGTAGGCTAGCCGGTGTAATCGAGCACTGCCGAGTGCTAATTGCCAAGCGCAGATGGTCGGCGCGCTGCTGGAGTTTACTCAGAGCGATCGCCGAAATATCCCAGGCATCAACCGATAATCCATACGTAGCCAATAATAAGGCATTGCCGCCTAAGCCACAGGCTAAATCCAGCGAAATACCGGCCTCGGGCAGCAGATGGGCATTCTTCCGCAGCACCTCGGCAGGCGCGACGAAGCCGTCTTGACCCGAATAAATCGCATCCCATTTATTCCGCGTAGCCGTCATGGCGGATCGATGCCGATCCGATGCGGTAGCCAACCTTGAATAAACTCTAAAAATGAACGGACTTTGGCCGACAGATATTTGCGATGCGGATACACGGCATATATCTCCAACGGGCGAATCGCGTATTGTTCCATGACCACTTGCAGCCGACCGAGCTCGATATCGCGGCCGACGATATACCGCGGCAACATTATCAGGCCTAAGCCATTGATGGCGGCGTTGCGGATCGGATCGGCCATGTTGGCTTGCATGCGTCCGGTTACCGTAATAGCGCGTTCACCCAATATACCTTTGAATCGCCATTTATTACGGGGAGGAATCGCCCAATTGATCAAACAACTGTGATCGTCCAGGTCTTCCGGGTCTTGCGGAGCGCCGTGAATCTTTAGATATTCCGGAGATGCGCAGACTACCAACGAAGACCGGCCTAACTTTCGAGCCACCAGACTCGTATCATTCAACTGTCCGAGATAAATAGCCATGTCGACGCCTTCATCGATCAAATCGACTTGGCCGCCTTTCAAAACCATTTCAACCGATAGGTCGGGATACGTTTTCAAATATTCGGTTAATCCGGGAGCGATGTGGGTAGCGCCAATGACGGGAGGGGCACAGATTTTCAACACGCCGCGCGGTTCGGTTTGAAGTTTGGTGACCGCGGCTTCCATTTCCTCGACATCGAGCAAGACCTGCTGGCAGCGCTCGAGATATTCCTCGCCGGCTTCAGTTAGGCTTAAGCTTCGGGTTGTACGATTAAATAAACGGGTATTCAATTCGCTTTCAAGTTGCATGATATGTTTGGTAGCCATTGCTCTGGAGATATCCAGATCCTTAGCTGCGCCGGCAAAACTACCAACTTTGGCGACGCGGACGAACACGTTCATGCTAGTTAATTTGTCCATAGGCGTTCCCTTGAATGAAGTCGAATCAGAGTGTTTGATTAGCCAATTATTTCTTTTATGTGTACAATTTATTTTATAAACACCCAATTGTAAACATTTTTTTATACTGTATAGTGTGCAGCAACTGACGGGCAGCGCGTAATTGTGTTGTCAAAATTGACTTTTTATAGATAGGTATTTGAAACTGAATGAATGACTTAAGCAAAGATGTCCTGATTGGCTCCCTGTATATGTTAGGTATTTGGAGCTTCGTTTCAGGTTTGTTTGTGATTTCAACCGTGTTGTTTGCATCCGCCGCCATGTTCGGCAACATGATTGCGAAAGCGCATCTTAACGGCTAAACCTTTTTAAGAATTTGTAACTACCTCCTGGTGTTGTAATTTCAAGCGGATCCTCCTCATAGCACTCTGCTTGGTTTTTTACCTCCCTTTGCGCAAGCACTGGGAGGTTTTTTTTGCCCGGCGTTTTGACAAACACTGCAACGTGGTATGATTTTTTCGTATTCCTACTTCAAAGTAAACGTTAATGAGCGATGTATTACAACAGTTGGCCGACGTATTGGAACAGCGCAAACAACAATCGCCCGACCAATCCTACGTGGCCGGGTTATATGCAAAGGGCCTAGACCATATTCTGAAAAAGATCGGTGAGGAGGCTACCGAAACCGTGCTGGCCGCGAAAGACGGCGACAAAGATAAAATCATCTACGAAACCGCCGACTTGTGGTTTCATTCTATGGTGATGTTGTCCTACCAGGGTTTAGGGCCGCAGCATGTTATTAACGAATTGCAGCGTCGCTTCGGCTTATCCGGTTTGCAGGAAAAGGCGCAACGTAATTCTTCCTAAACAGATATGGAGGTAAAGATGGGCGTTAGCATGACTCAACTATTAATCGTATTGGTGATTGTCATTTTGGTATTCGGCACTAAACGGCTAAAGAATGTCGGTGGCGATCTCGGCGATGCTATCAGGAGTTTCCGTAATGCGATGAAGGAAGGTGGTGAAGAAAAAGCCCTCACCGATAAACAGGGAGAAACCCTCGAAGGCGAAGTTACCGAAAAAGATAAAGATCAGGCATAAACATCCATGTTTGATGTTGGTTTCTCGGAGTTAGTCATGGTGGGTCTGATTGCTTTGTTGGTGATCGGTCCGGAGCGCCTACCGAAAGCAGCGCGGATTGCCGGTTTTTGGATGGGCAAGGCGCGCAGCACCATCGCCAGTGTTAAGGCTGAAATTAAGCAAGAGTTACACGCGGAAGAAATGCGGCAATTACTGATGCAACAGCAACAATCTGTAGCGGATGACGTTAAGCAAGTAGCTAAAGAAGCGCAAGAAGCGTCTGACGATATCAAGGCGAATCTATCGGCGGACAGCCAAAATCCGCGACCTAATGACAAATCAGTTTGATTCAGAGGCTGAACAGCCTTTCATCAGCCATTTGATTGAGCTGCGCGACCGTTTATTGCGCGTCGTTCTGTGCGTATTGGTGATTTTCATCGGCACTGCCAGTTATGCTAACGAAATCTATCATTATTTGAGCGATCCTTTGCTAAGGCATATGCCGGCAAATAGCACGATGATCGCCATAGACGTGGCCTCCCCGTTTTTTACGCCGATCAAATTGGCTTTGGTGGTCGCGATATTTATTTCCGTCCCTTATATTTTGTTTCAGTTCTGGGGCTTTGTCGCGCCCGGATTGTATCGGCATGAAAAGTTGATGATATTGCCGCTGTTATTGGCTAGTACGGTGTTGTTTTACGCCGGTGTAGCCTTTGCATATTACGTGGTATTTCCCTTGGTTTTCGGATATTTGACCGCGGCAGCACCCGCTGGCGTGGCCGTGATGACCGATATAGCGACCTATTTGGATTTCGTGCTGACCATGTTTTTCGCGTTCGGTATTTCGTTCGAGGTGCCGATTTTTACTATAGTCTTGGTTTGGGCCGGTATCACTACGCCAAGTAGTCTTGCCGATAAGCGTCCCTATGTTATTGTCGGCGTCTTCGTAATCGCGATGTTTTTGACGCCACCGGACGCCCTGTCGCAGACTTTATTGGCGTTGCCGATGTGGATGCTATTCGAATCGGGTCTGTTATTTTCCCGGTTATTTGTCGGGAAGAGGACCGAAGATTAATGATGGAAGCGATCATCGAGCGCTATCAACATGTTCGCAGCCAAATTCGTCACGCTTGCAGTATTGCCGGCAGAGCAAACGACAGCGTGCAATTGTTGGCGGTTAGCAAAACCAAGCCGGCCTCCGAGATCGCCGTATTATATAGGTTGGGCCAGCGTCATTTCGCCGAGAGTTATTTGCAGGAAGCCATTGTGAAACAAAACGAATTGGCCGCATTTAACATTACATGGCATTTTATCGGGCCGATTCAGTCCAATAAGACCAAGCCGATTGCGAACCGTTTTGCCTGGGTACACAGTGTCGACCGTATCAAAATCGCCCGGCGGCTAAGCGAGCAACGAGCAGCAGATCTGCCTCCATTGAATATTTGCCTCCAAGTGAACGTAAGTGAGGAAGCCAGCAAGTCGGGTGTCGGCATGGAAGAACTGCCGGAATTGGCCGAAGCGGTACTGAGCTTGCCTCGACTGCGCTTGCGGGGCGTGATGGCTATCCCGCAGCCGGAACAAAACTATTCCAAACAGCGCCTGCCTTACCGACAGTTGTATCAGGCCGTGCAAGGGCTCAATCTGCCGGAACTGGATAGTTTTTCCTTCGGCATGAGCGGCGACTTGAAAGCGGCGATCATGGAAGGCGCAACCCTGGTTCGAATCGGCACCGCATTGTTTGGCGAACGCGGCTAGGAATCAGGCGGAATCCGCTAGTTTGGTAGCCATTAAGCGCGTTTTAATAGATAATAAACCTCATTTTTTCCACACTTTTTGCACCGAAAATGAAACACAAACTCGAATACCTGTTGCAACACGCTGTTGAAGCCCTGAAAAAGCAAGGTATTCTTGATCGTGAATTAGCCGTGCAAATCAACTTGGAACGCGCTCGCGACGCGCAACATGGCGATTTCGCGACCAACTTGGCAATGTCGCTGGCCAAAGTCGCCAAGACCGCGCCGCGGCAACTGGCGGAAAAAATCGCCGCCGAAATCCCGGAGGATAATCTGGTCAGTAAGGTTGAGATTGCCGGTCCCGGTTTTATCAATTTCTTTATCAACCCGGACAACCAATTCCAGATCGTCAAGCAAATCCACGATGCCGGTCCGGAATTCGGTTTGAGCACGATCGGTGCCGGTCAACGCATTCAGGTCGAATTCGTATCGGCTAATCCAACCGGACCTTTGCACGTGGGGCATGGCCGAGGTGCGGCATACGGTTCGGCAGTTGCGGATTTGTTGGAAGCCGTGGGTTTCGAAGTCGAACGCGAATATTATGTCAACGATGCCGGACGGCAGATGGACATTTTAGCGACCAGTGTCTGGTTACGTTATTTGGAAGAATGCGGTGAAGTATTGCCCTTCCCCAGCAACGCTTACCGTGGCGAATACGTGCGCGAGATCGCCTTTAACCTGCACAAAAACGCGGGTAAAGAGTATCACCGCTCGGCCGAACTGGTTTTAGCGAATGTTCCGCCCGACGAACATCAAGGCGGCGATAAGGAAAAGCATATCGACGCACTGATTGAAAGAACCAAAGCGTTATTGGGACCTTCGCACTATAACGAGGTATTCGCCGCCGGACTGGACCAAATTCTGGCGGACATTAAGGACGATCTTCAAGAGTTTGGTGTCGATTATCAAAATTGGTTTTCCGAACGCTTGTTGATGGACGATGGCTCGATAAGACAAGCGTTGCAACGCTTAGAGCAGGCCGGTTATTTGTATCAGCGCGATGGTGCGACTTGGTTTGCCTCCAGCCGATTGGGCGATGAAAAAGACCGGGTGGTGGTGCGCGACAATGGGCAAACCACTTATTTCGCGTCCGATATCGCCTATCATATGAATAAGCTGGACCGCGGCTTCGATCAAATCGTAAATATCTGGGGAGCGGACCACCACGGCTATATTCCGAGGGTAAAAGCGGCCATGCAAGCCTTGGGTGCCGACGAGGCTAAATTAAAAGTCTTATTGGTCCAGTTTGCAGTGTTGTACCGGGGAGACGAAAAAGTGCAAATGTCTACCCGTTCCGGCGAGTTTGTAACGTTGAGGCAATTACGCAACGAAGTCGGCAAAGATGCTTGCCGATTCTTTTATGTGATGCGCAAGTCCGAGCAACATATGGATTTCGACCTGAAACTGGCGACATCCCGCACCAATGAAAATCCGGTCTACTACGTGCAATACGCGCATGCCCGGGTTTGCAGCGTATTGCGCCAGTTGGACGAGAAAGGCCGGGCGCGCGATATCAACTTGGGCATGAAGCATTCGAATTTGCTGACGGAGTCGCATGAACTCGAGTTATTGACTTCGCTATCCAAATATCCCGAAATTGTTGAACGTGCGGCAGTCAATCACGAGCCGCATCAGCTGATTCATTATTTGCGCGATTTGGCCAACCAGTTTCACTGTTATTACAACGCCCATCAATTTTTGGTGGATGAAGAAGCGTTGTGCAATGCTCGCCTTAATCTGATCTGCGCGGTCAGACAGGTACTGGCCAATGCGCTAAATTTGTTGAAAATTCATGCTCCAGAATCGATGTAATGGCCAGAGACTATAAACATCGCGCCCAAAACAGCCGATACGGCGGAAAACGAAGCGTAGACCGGAAAGCGCAAACCGTGTGGTGGCGCTGGCTTTTAGTTATTGCACTGATCGTCGCTTTCGTGGTTTTCCTAAATATGGTGCGTAGTATGGTGGCCGAACTGGTTACCGGTAAACCGGGCGCCGAGGTGACAAGTCAGCCGGATCAAACCGTTAAGCAGGCGCTACCGATCGAGAGCCAAATGTCGGTCCAATCTACGCCGGATCATAAAATCGGACCGCAGTCCGAGTCCGAGCCGGAGCAGTTAAAAGAACCGCGATACGATTTTTATACGATTCTGCCGCAGGCCGAGACGGTAATACCGGACTATGAAATTCAAAGCAGAGTGCGCGAGGAATTCGTAGGAAAAACCAAAGTGGCAAAATATGTCATGCAGGCCGGATCCTTTCGCGAAGAAGCCGAAGCCGAGCGGCATAAAGCTAAGCTGGCATTATTGGGCATAGAATCCTGGATCGAAAAGGCCAAGGTGGGCAATGTGATATGGCACCGGGTCAAAATAGGCCCTTATGACAACCCGTCCAGCGTTTCCACCATCAAAGAGTTGCTGCAAAAGAACGGTATCGGCGTGATAGTCACGGAGCAAGGCAAGTGATCTTGCCGATCGCTTAATCGCTTCAGATAAGCCGGATAGGTTTGATCCATTTATATAATATGGAATACAAAGTTGCCGGTAGAATCGGTTTGCTGATGTAATCGACCATACCCGCATTAAGGCATTGATTCTTGTCCTCTTCGCGGGCATTTGCGGTCATTGCGATCACCGGCAAGTCTTTACACGCTTCAATTTCTTTTAATCGCCGCGTGGCTAAATAGCCATCCATCACCGGCATCTGCACGTCCATCAATACGCAATCATAGCGGTTTGAACGTAATTTATTCAGAGCAATCAGACCGTTTTCAGCCACATCGATTTGCATTTGCAGTTTTTCTAATAATTCCACCACTACAATCCGGTTGATTTCATTATCTTCCACCAGTAAAACGCGAGCGCCTTGAAGCGCTTGTAACTGTCGATTCGTCTGCGGAGGAGGAGATGAGTTCGGCTGCTCGGATTTGGAACGAGGCAGTTCGGTGACGCCGAGAGTGATGGTAAAGATGAAACTCGTGCCGACATTTTCGGTACTGATCAGGCGGATGTTGCCTCCCATTTGTTCGATTAGCTGTTTCGAGATGACTAATCCGAGTCCGGTGCCGCCATAATTGCGCGTGATGCTGCTATCGCCTTGCGAGAATGCCTGAAATAGCCGTTTTTGTTGTTCGGCGCTGATGCCGATGCCGGTATCGAAAATGCAGAACTCCAGGCAAATGTGCTGCGCTCCGCGACTGAGCTCTTTCAAACTGATGCGGACTTCACCTTGTTCGGTAAATTTGATCGCATTGCCGATCAAATTAATCAAAACCTGCCTTAGGCGATGCGGATCGCCTATCACCGCATGGGATTGGTCGGAATGCGGGTGGATCAGTTTAAGGCCTTTGCGGGCGGATAATTGCGACATCGTCGCATAGACTTGTTCCAGCATTTCTTCCAATACAAACGGAATATTTTCCAATTGCATTTTGCCGGCTTCCATCTTGGAAAAGTCCAAGATGTCGTCAATGATCGTCATTAGCGAACGCGAAGAAGTTTCCAGTCTCTGTAAGTATTCACGCTGCTTAGCGGTTAACTGGCTATTCAGGCAGAGCTCCACCAAACCGATGATTGCATTCATCGGCGTGCGGATCTCGTGACTCATATTGGCCAAAAATTCACTCTTAGCCTGATTCGCCTTCTCTGCCTCCTGTTTCGCAACTTCTAATTCTTGAGTTCTTAGAAGAACCTTATTTTCAAGAAAAGCTTCGTTTTGCTGAATCTGTACCAACATGCTGTTAAAGGCATCGGACAAGTCGCGGATTTCATCGTTACCGGAGTAGTTAGAGCGTATGCTGTAATCCTGGTTTTTCTCGATTTGACGCGCCGTATCGGCCAATTGCAATATGGGCCGCAGCAAGGAGCGTTGTACCCGCAATACGAATAGAGCGGCCGTGCTTAAAGCGATTAAAACGATGGCGGAGTCGGACGCGGTATCGCTTATCAAGGTCAGATAGGGTTTATATAAATCTACCGTGAGCGTTATGTTTCCGACAAAATTACGGTTGTCGTGAAAAATCGGCCGGTTGACCTTGTAGGTACGCGGAAGAAACGGCGGCCAATGCTTGGGCATATCGGCATTGGCGTTTGAATAAGCCGCGAAAATTTCACCTGATGTATCGTGGATGATCGCGTTGACGATTTCTGAGTCGTGTTCCAAAGCGCTCAGGATTTCTTGCGCAGTCCGTTTGTCTTCAAATAGCAGGGCGACACAGCTATTTTGTCCGATCATATCTGCCGTGAGCGTCAGTTTTTTATCCAGTTTGTTTCGCAGTTCCTTGTACTCGCGTATCGAAAGGGTAAACGTCGCCATTAACAGCGTAATAACTGCCATGAGGCCAAGCGTTTTGGATAACTTTTCCGTGATGGAAACCCGATGTCTTTTCATCTGCTTCATTCTAATATTTCCGCCATGCGTAGCAGTTTCGAGCTTAACTTTAATCCCGCTTCTTTTACTGAAGTTAAATTCACAACGAGCTTTAGCTTGTTGTCGCGTAAGGTGAATTGAATCATGCCGCCGTTCCGGGCAAAGTCGTCGGTATCGCTTACCAATAGCACATGGTGACTCTTGGCTTCCGTTAAAAGCGACTTACTTAGGGTGTCGGCTTCGCTAAGAAATAGGATTTGGCACTGTTGGATCAATGGATGATCGCCTAACAGAACCTGTATGGTTTGATCGTGAGCTTTGACGCCATTCAATGCCGGTAGATAAGTTTCAATCGGACCATGCCCTTGTAAACAAATCGTGATAGATGTGGATTCGGGCCATTCCGTTAACTCCGCAAAATGCAGCAGGTAGGCCGTTTTCAACTGATATTCGCGGTTGACGCCTTCGTTACCGGTAGCACAAGAGCTTGCAGACCAGCCGCAGGCTATGCCGAATACGAGAATTTTTAGCGCCTTAGAGAACACAGTGATGCGCTCAAAAATGCCAGGTGATTTGCGCTAAGTAAGCGCGCTGAATTTGACTGGCAACCGGAATATATAAAGCATCGCTAAATTCCGGATGTTGATTGTCCAGCAAATTTTGCCCGCTAACGGAAAATTCCAAGTCTTTATGGGGATGCCACCCTAAACGCAGATCCAAGGTAAAATAGTCCTGGATCGTACGCTGGTCGATATAAAGCCGATCGACATAACGAACCCAAGCATCAAATTCGATCTCATTAGTCAGATTTAATAAAGAACGAAACGAAAGGATATGCTTAGGGTTGAAATTTTGCTCGGTTAACGGATCGCGAAACCAAGGTTCGCTTTGGTCGTAGTCGACGTCGAAATGATTGGCCGTGTAGGATGCCTGCAGACGCCAATCGTGGTTGATTCGGTAGTTGGCGGCTAGTTCAAGGCCATAGCTGTTTACCTGTCTGTAATTGCCTACGGTGGCTTCTTTGACGACACCGAAGTTAGGGTCATCGTACGATCCGGTAAATTTCGTGCCCTGCATCCTATCGTAGATGTTGTAAAACAGCGCGGTATCGATGTCCAATCCGCTCGTTATCAGCCAACGCCAGCCCAATTCGAAGGACAACAGATTTTCCGTTTTCATGTCCGGATTGGCGACCGCCTCAACGAACTCATAAGGGTCGCTTGTTCCGGGAATGGGCTTGAATAAACGGATGCTGTGTTGGGCCCTATTGGGCAGCACCACGGCTCTCGATGCCGCCGCCCATAGGCTGTGTTGTTTATTCGGTATCCATAGCAAACGAAGATTCGGTTCGGTCTCCCAACCGGTGTAAGTAAAATGCTCCACGCGGTTTCCGACTATCAATTTGAGTTCGTCGTTTATGTCGTAGGTATCCTGTAAAAACACACCGATATTGTGTTGGGTGAATTCGGAGGGGTCAAAACTCAATGTCAGCGTATTGTCGAAGTAATCATGTATCATTTGGTAATTCAGGCCCCACATGAGGTGGTGGCCTTCGTATGCCGGAACAGCATGCTCGAAATCCAATACATAATGCGACCGGTTGATATTATTCACCGACAAATTCCAGTTGGATTGGGTAAACGACATGCCTAAATTTGTATGGTGGCCGCTGTCGCTTTGATGCTGCCAGCTGCCTTGTAGGCTGCCCATCATGCCGTCCCTGCCAAAATCATCCTGTTGCCATAACGGCGGGGTTGGCGAAGATACACCGAAGAAATACCCGTGTTGGCGGAAGCGCGATACATTCGCTTCGATCATCAAATCGTCGCGTTCGGTCAGTTGGGTGTCGAGACGGAAATTGGCGTTTTGAGCATTTCCGTTGTCATGCGTGCCTCGATTGCCTGATAAGTCCACGCTCTCATCGCGATAAATGGTATTCATCGAGCCGCGCATATAGGTCGATTCGGACAACTTCACGCCGTAACGCATACCGCCGAAACCCTTGTCTTCGCTGCCGCCGCCGCCGAATAAAAGTCCTCCGACGGTGTCGCGCGCCGAACGAGTCACGATATTGATCGTGCCGTTAACCGCATTGGCCCCCCATAAACTGCCGCTGGGGCCGCGTAGCACTTCGATTCGCTCTATGTCTTGCAGCATGGGATTTTGTTGCCCCCAATAGACGCCGCTTACCAGGGGGTCGTATATGCTGCGGCCATCAATCATGACCTGTAATTTGTTCGCATATAGATCATTAAATCCGCGCGCACTGACGGCCCAGTTCCAGGCATTGATTTTGGCGACGTCCATCCCTGGCACCATTCTTAGTACTTCGGGTAAACTGACAACCCCGGACCGGCGTATGTCTTCGGAAGTAATGACAAATGCCGCAGCCGGACTGTTTTTAACCGATTGTTCTTGCCGGGCAAGACCGGAAACGTTAAGTTCGTTCAGTTCTTCCCAACTTAACGGCAATAATTCTTTAGTCGACCGGATGGCTTCCTCAGAACGTTCTGCGGCGGCGGTTGGTTTGTATGCTGGAAACAGTAGAAAAATAAATGACGCTATCAGATATCGGCTTGTCAAGTTCAGCATTTTTCGAGTCTAGGAAAAAAGTTAATCGTACTGATTATAAGTGACTGAATTCGTTTCGTTATAAATGTTGACGCATTTGGAGAACTCAATGTAACTTTTTATCGGCATTTGATTACAAGCGCGTCGTTCGATAACACAAATTAGTAAGGCCATTCATGGGCGTGACCCGAATTACCAATTGACATGTCTGATTTTAGCCAACCATCATCCAAGCACCCGATTCCGCGGGCCGTGGTTATCGGCGGCGGACCGGCCGGATTGATGGCCGCCGAAGCCTTGAGCCATGGAGGATTGCGGGTCGATATTTACGATGCCATGCCATCGTTCGGGCGCAAGTTTCTACAAGCGGGTGTCGGCGGTTTGAATATCACCCATAGCGAAGATTTCCAGACTTTCTGTACCCGCTATGGCCGTCGGCGGAAGCAACTGCAAGCCATGTTGGAACGTTTACCGCCGAGCGCGCTACGTAAATGGGTGCATGAATTGGGTATCGAGACTTTTGTCGGTAGTTCCGGACGCGTGTTTCCTAAGCAAATGAAAGCGGCGCCGTTGTTGCGGGCATGGCTACATCGCCTGCGCAGTACCGGCGTACACCTGCACGCGCGACATCGCTGGCTTGGCTGGGATGCTGGCGGTGCATTGAGACTGGCCAATCCGGTCGGCGAAATCTCGATTAAGCCGGACGTTACGGTATTGGCGCTCGGTGGCGCAAGCTGGCCGCAATTGGGTTCCGATGGCGCTTGGGTGGCGCTGTTACGATCGGCAGGCGTACAGATCGCGGCCTTACAAAGCGCGAATTGTGGGTTCGAGGTCGCATGGAGCGCCTATCTGCGCGAAAAATACGCGGGGGCGCCACTCAAATCAGTCGCGCTGACATTCAGCGATGTTAATGGCCAAACCGAGCGGCGACAGGGCGAATTGATCATTAGCGCGAACGGCCTGGAAGGTAGTCTGATCTATGCATTTTCGCAGCGCCTACGCGAGCATTTGCATCGCTACGGTAGTGCCACTTTACATTTGGATCTGGCGCCCGGGCGGGACGAAGTTCGTGTGTTTTCGGTGCTCAACCAGCCGCACGGGTCGCGGTCTATGTCCAGTTATTTGAAAAGTCGTGTCGGTCTTAATAGCACCAAGGTTGCTTTATTGCGCGAGGTGCTTAATAAAGACCAATTTGCCGATGCGGCTCTGCTGGCCAAGACGATCAAGGCGCTGCCGATAACGGTCGGTGCAACTCGGCCGCTGGCGGAAGCGATCAGCACGGCCGGCGGCTTATCTTTCAGCAACCTCGATCAAAATCTTATGCTGACGATGCGCCCCGGTGTTTTCATAGCGGGAGAAATGCTTGATTGGGAGGCGCCTACCGGAGGCTATTTGCTTACCGCCTGCTTTGCGACGGGCTTATGGGCGGGCTTAGGCGCGTTGAATTGGCTGAACCGGCAATGACCGGAAGCCGGGTAATGCTTGAAACCTTCCGCAAACGCCGGTTTTTCAGAATTTCAAGTTGGCAGTCCGCCATCAATATTCGGTCAGCGTTTCCAGTTTTTTCCAAATATCGGATTGTTCCAACCGGGATGCATCGGCATTATTGATCACCCGTAAAACGCAATCTTGTTCGTCGTCGCGCAGCGGTTCACAGGCGCTTTTAAGTTTTTCATAAACATCGACATCGGCTTCCGACGCATCGCTTCCCGTAGCGTAGCGGCGGCGGATGCGCCGGCGCAGGATAGGTTCGTCGCAGACAACGTTTAATATCACGAAAGCTAGCCCCGTTTCTTCAGCTAGGGCTTGAAACAGTTTACGTTCCCGCCGCTTTAAAAATGCGGCATCGACGACGACATTGAAACCGTTTCGCAAAATCAGCCGGCTCAGATCGAGTAAGCGACTGTAGGTTTGTGCGGTCGCTTCGGCCGTATAGATGCCGCTATTGAGTTCGGACTGGCTGCGCTGTTGCGCCTGCAAACCGAACAGACGTTTGCGTTCTATATCGGAACGTATACGTATCGCCTGGAACTTTTCTATGACGATTTGCGCTACCGTGGTTTTGCCGCTGCCCGGTAAACCGCACGTGATCATCAGGACCGGTTTTTTGGGCGCGTAAAAGCTTTCGGCCAGGCTAAGGTAGCTATCGCAACGCTCTAAAGCGGTCTCGCCTAACTGGGCTGCGCGAATCGCCGCCACCTTCGCCATGACCAAGGCACGGTAGCTTAAATAAAATCGCAAAACGTCAAGTCCCTCATAATCGCCGTGTGCTTCCAGATAAGCGTTTAGAAACGCAAAAGCCAAATCCGGGCGTTTCCGGTGCAGCAAGTCCATCAACAAAAACGCGATGTCGTTAATGACGTCTATCCAACGCAAATCCGGGTTGAACTCGATACCGTCGAATGGCGTTGGCTTGGAATTCAGCAAGACGATATTGCCTAAATGCAAATCGCCGTGGCATTCTTTGATCCTGCCATTTTCCAGCCGCTGCGTAAAAAACTGCCGGCAACGCCGGTATTCTTGCTCGCTGTATGCGTTTAAATCGGTCAGGCGGCTTGCATAGCCTTCATCCAGCAATTGGGATAATTGCTGAAAATTTTGTCTGGCGGGTTTGACTACGGTCTCGGCGGCGCCATAGCCGGCACCGGGGGCGGCGGGCGGCAATCGGTCGTGAAATTCGGCCATGGTTTTCGCCAAGCTTAATATATGTTGAACCGTCAAGCCGCCATGCGTTAACAAATGGTCTAGCAACATTTCCCCCGAGAAACGGCGCATTTTTACCGCATATTCAAACGCCGGCTCGGTGCCTAATATCGGTTGTTCGACGCTGCCGCCGATACCGATCACGTCCAGGTATAAATCGGGCGCCAAACGGCGGTTTAGCCGCAATTCTTCATGGCAAAAGAACAGCCGCATTGATAATTCGGTGAAATCCAAAAATCCAAAATTCACCGGCTTTTTGATTTTATAGACGTAGTCTCCCGCCAACAACACCCAGGAAATATGAGTTTCCAGCAATTTCACCGATTCGGCCGGGTGAGGATAGCGGCAAGGGTTGCGCAATGCGTCTATCAGTCTGCAATCAATTTCGGCTTTTATCATGAGCTTAGTCGGAAGCTGTCGGAAGTCTACGGAATTAGTCAGGGCTGTTTTCTCAGTCCGTATTGGGCTTTCAGCCAGATGCCGAACCAAGTCAAGGCCCAGCCGCGGGTCATGATGTCTACGCTGAGGCAAAAAGAGATGAACCACATCGAGCTTCCCAGCCATTCCTGCCAAAGCAGCAGCCCCATGATGACCGATATCAGGCCGCCGAAGGTCGCGACGCTAAAATGCGAAAAATGTACCCGGTGGGCTGCCAGAATTCGAAAGATACCCTTGATCAGCAAATAGGCCGATACCAATAGCAGCAATTTGTCGGCGGATTTATTCAGCTCGGTCAGGATGATCAAGCCGAAAACGGTGTCGAAGCTGCCTATTTGCAAATTGGCGTAAAACTCTTTGGTGTGCCGCCATAAATAGGCATCCAAATAGGCCATGATGCCGGTACCCAAAATCACCAACGATACGACAGGCAACCACGAGCTGCTTTGATACATGATGCGAACGTCGGGAACCAGTATCGATAGCGCCGTCAAGATTACGCCGGCGACCGACAACACCAAGCCTCGGACAAGCAGGGTATTGCGCTGTGATAAGAAATGATCGAAATCGGCTTCTAATTCGGTAATAAGCATGATCCTTCTCCTGTGACAGTACGTTATGCCGCTTAGGCTCTTCGATTCGACAGGCGAACTTGCATTTTGCAATGTACCAGACCGGTGAAATCTCAGCTTAAATAAGGTATTGTTTTTTAATGAAATAGTCAAAAATCATGCGAAGGCGAAAAACAGCTTGAAAATATAGACGACCGGTCGCATAATATGCCTATGCAAAATTTAACGCCGAAACAAATCAAGAGAGATAGGTTGCTGGATCAAGGCGTGAATCTGTTATTGGGAAAAGGCTATCACGCCAGCGGCTTGAAAGAGATTCTGGATACCGTCCGGATTCCCAAAGGTTCGTTTTATGCCTATTTCAAAAGCAAGGAACAATTTGCGGCCGAGGCGATCGATCATTACATCGAGCCCTTTATTCGGCGGCTAAGCGCTCACCTGCAAAATCCCGAATTGGATGGGCTTGCCGCCTTGAAGCGCTATTACGGAGAACTGATAGCGGAAGTCGAACAAACGGGTTTTAAAGGCGGTTGTCTATTGGGCAACCTGATGGGCGAAATCGGCGACACCAGTCCGCTATGCCGGGCTGCCTTGTTGAGCGCAGTCGAACGCTATAGCGAATTGCAAAGATCGGCGCTGGAGCGCGGTCAACGTGAAGGAAAGGTGCGAACGGACAAATCCGCTAAGATCATGGCCGATTTGATGCTGAACGGTTGGCAAGGCGCGCTATTACGAATGAAGGTCGAACAGTCGGTCGAACCTTTGCTGGCGGTTTGTCATGAGTTATTAGACGATTATTTCAAGGCTTAGCTTGGCCTCGATTCGGAAAATCGAATTGGCGCGAGCTAGAAACGGTGCTGCCGGACAGGCAGTTTTTAAGGTCGAAAACATAAACGACCGGTCATTTGTAAGGAGGCCTTTATGCCGAAATTCATTATAGAACGCGACATTCCGGGTGCGGGTAAGCTAACGCCGGCCGAACTGCAAGGCATCGCGCAGAAATCGTGCTGCATTCTGCACGATATGGGACCGCGTATTCAGTGGCTGCACAGTTATGTCACAAACGACAAAATTTATTGCATATACATCGCCGATAACAAGCAATCGATACGCGAACATGCGGAACAAGGAGGCTTTCCGGCCAATCGGATTGAACAGATCACCGGCATCATCGATCCAACAACGGGTGATTGACGAATAGCGATTGCAATTGTTGAGCACCACATAAACTGACTCTCGGGGGAGAAAACCATGACATTCAAACTAAGTACTTTTGCCGCCGCGCTGATGCTCGGTACCGCCAGCTTATCGGCGGGCGCGGACGAGACCTGCGCCTCGCCATACATGGCCAAAATCACGGGCCAGGAGGATTTCGTCTACGTCTGGACTTTGGGTTCGGAAGGCGTCGGCGATGAGCAAGACAAACTGGTCACGATAGACGTCAATCCCCAATCGGCAAAATACGGGAAAGTAGTCGCCAGCCTTTCGGTCGGCGGTCGCAATGAAGCTCACCATTCCGACTTTACCGACGACAGAAAATTTCTGTGGGCCGGCGGTCTGGACACCAACAAGATTTTCATCTTCGACGTGGCGACCGATCCGGCCAAGCCTAAGCTGGTCAAAACGATCACCGATTTTGTTGCCAAAAGCGGCGGCGTGGTCGGTCCGCACAGCTTGTATGCCCTACCCGGCCGCATGATCATCACCGGATTGTCGAACAACAAGGACCACGGCGGCCGCACCGCGATTGTCGAATACAACAATGCCGGTGATTACATCGCCACTTACTGGCTTCCTACCGACGATAACCTACAAGGCGCCATCAAATCCGGCAAATATGCCGACGGTTATAATTACGACATTAGGGCTCTGCCGCGTAAAAACCTGTTATTAACTTCGTCGTTTACCGGCTGGTCCAATTACATGATGGACTTCGGCAAGATGCTGGCGGACCCGGAAGCGATGAAGCACTTCGGCAATACCGTGGTCCAATGGAACCTGCACACCCGCCAACCGAAGAAAATCTTCGATGTACCGGGGGCGCCGTTGGAAATCCGCTGCGCTTGGGGCCAATCCCACGATTATTGCTTTACCAGTACCGCATTGACTTCGAAAATCTGGCTGATTTATCTGGACGATAAGGGCGAATGGCAGGCTAAAGAGGTGGCCGATATCGGTGATCCGAGTAAAGTGCCGCTTCCGGTGGATATCTCGATTTCCAGCGACGACAAGACTCTTTGGGTTAATACCTTCATGGACGGCAAAACACGCCGCTTCGATATCAGCGATCCGTTCCATCCAAAACAAGTGTTGGAGCAAAAAATCGGCGCTCAAGTCAATATGGTGTCGTCCAGTTGGGACGGCAAACGCTTGTATTACACCTCGTCTTTGTTGGCTAACTGGGACAAAAAAGGCCCGGAAAATGAACAGTTCTTCAAGGCTTATAGCTGGGACGGTCAAAAGTTAACCGAGCAATTCTCTATCGACTTCACCAAAGAGAAGTTGGGCAGAGCGCATCAAATGCGTTTCGGCGCCTATTCCTTGTATAACAAAGGGTCTTAGCCCTCAGTCCAAGTCCGCCAGGCAACTGTATCGATTTACCGATGCCTGGCGGTATCGACCTTGTGCCGACAGATCGGGTCGGAACTCCGGTATCATTGCGGCCAAAAAACGGATTGATGACACGCATGAATAAAAAGACACGATTGGAGATTTTCGACCGACTTGCGGCCGCGATACCCGAACCCACCACGGAACTTAATTACAGTACGCCGTTTGAATTACTGATTGCGGTGGTGCTGTCCGCCCAAGCGACCGACAAAGGCGTTAATAAAGCGACCGAAAAACTGTTCCAGGTTGCTAATACGCCAAAGGCTATCTTGGCTTTAGGTGAAGAAGGATTGAAGGAGTACATCAAGACCATAGGCTTGTTTAACAGCAAGGCCGCCAACATTATCAAATTGTGCACCGCATTGATTAAGCACCATCGAGGCGAAGTGCCGCGAACGCGTGAAGCGTTAGAATCCTTGGCGGGCGTGGGGCGCAAGACCGCTAATGTCATTTTAAACACGGCTTTCGGTTATCCGACTATCGCCGTTGATACCCATATTTTTAGAGTGTCTAATCGTACGGGCCTGGCGCCGGGCAAGAATGTATTGGAAGTCGAGAGAAAACTGGAAAAAGCCGTACCGGCCGAACATAAAAAAGATGCGCACCATTTATTGATCTTGCATGGCCGTTATGTATGCCTGGCTCGTAAACCCCGATGTTACGGTTGTTGCATTGTGGATTTATGCGAATTCAAAGAAAAAACCCTAACACCGTAACCATAATACGGTAGACTGAGAATTCCCATTAAGCTATGGTGTCTTAAGCTAATTTTGCCTTAGCTAAACTAATAAAAAAATCATTCGAGAGGATAGAACATGAAAAAATTTAACAAAACACCTTTAACTTTGGCCATGAGTACTACCGCGATGATTTCCGGTTTTGCAGCTAACGTCAATGCCGAAAGCAATCCGTTTGCGATGAGTGAATTGTCTACAGGTTACATGGTCGCCGAAGTATCCAATAAAACCGGCCACGGTGCGTGTGGCGGTAACGTAGCCGATGCCAACGGCCGAAAAATTACCGGCGCCAAGAAAGCGGCGCCCGCCGTTAAAAAAGAAGCACCGAAAACCAAAAAAGCCGAAGGTTCCTGTGGTGAAGGCATGTGCGGCGGCATGATGGAGGGCGGTAAAATGAAAAAAGGCATGGAAGCAATGTGCGGCGAAATGATGAAAGGTAAGGAAGGCAAGTGCGGCATGATGGGCAGTATGGAAGGCATGGAACATGGCGATAAGTCGGAAAAATCCGAAGAGGGCAGCTGCGGCGCGATGATGAAAGGCGGCGACAAAAAGGGCGAAGAAGGTTCTTGTGGCGCGATGATGAAAAGCGGTGACAGCTCTTGCGGTGCGATGATGAAAGGTGCCGAGCCCAAAGGCGAAGCCGAAGAAGAAAAAAGCGAAACAGAGTAATTGCTTTTTTAATCGCGATGAATAGCCTGGATTCCTCACAAAAGGAATTGGCGGGTTTAGGATTGCGGCGTTCGTTTTTGCCCGAGATCGCCGGCAATCCTCCCGACCAGGTCGATTTTTACGAAGTGGCGCCGGAAAATTGGATGACCATAGGCGGTAGGTCAGGTAAACAGTTCCGTGCCATGACCGAACGCTGCGAGTTCGTCTGTCACGGTTTGTCTTTATCGATCGGCAGCAGCGATGATCTGGATGAAAAGTTCGTCTACGACTTAAAGAAGTTCATGGCCGAACACGGTATCAAGTTTTACAGTGAGCATTTGAGCTATTGTAGCCACGAAGGTCATTTGTACGACCTGATGCCGATGCCGTTTACCGAAGAGGCGGTCAAACACGTGGCTGCCCGTGTCCGCCGGGTACAGGACATCTTGGAACATCGGATTGCGATGGAAAACATTTCCTATTACGCGACGCCGTGCCCGGAAATGTCCGAAATCGATTTCTTCAACGCGGTCGTCCGAGAGGCGGATTGCAACGTACTGATCGATATTAACAATATCTACGTCAACAGCGTCAACCACGGTTACGACGCCGAAGAATTCCTGCGAAAGATGCCGGGCGAGCGCATTGCTTACGCTCATATCGCCGGCCACTATGTCGAGGCCGAGGACTTTTTGGTCGATACCCATGGCGCACTGGTGATCGATCCGGTTTGGAGGCTGTTGGACAAGGCCTATGAAATTTTCGGCGTGTTTCCAACCTTGCTGGAACGCGATTTCAACCTTCCGCCGCTAGCCGAATTGCTGAAGGAAGTCGACACCATACGGACCGTACAACGCCGGGCAGTTCGCCATTTAAATCAACAGGCCGGCTAATGCCTACGGATTTCAGCGTCATTCAGGCACAATTTGCCGCCTTCATCCGCGATCCGGACAACATGCCGGTGCCCGCCAATGTCGATCCCAAACGCATGGCCGTCTACCGCGAATTGTTTTTCAACAATATCAACAGCATGTTGAGCAGCAACTTTCCGGTACTTCGTAAATTGTATAGCGATGCCGAGTGGTTTGCGCTGGCGCAGGATTTTTATCTGAATCATCGCTGTACTACGCCGCATTTTTCGGAAATCGCCGAGGAATTTTTGGACTATTTGCAAAACGAGCGGAACGAAGCCGGCGATTTTCCGTTTTTAGTTGAGCTAGCCCATTACGAATGGGTGGAAATGGCCTTGTCGATTGCCCGGGAAGAGCCGGTATTCGGCGATGCGGCTTTTGCCGGCGACATTCTAAGACGCGCGATAGCACTGTCGCCGCTGGCTTTGCCGTTGGCCTATCGTTATCCGGTCGAACGCATCAGCCCGGATTTTTTACCGCAGGAACCCTGCGAACAACCCAGTTATTTGGTGGTTTATAGGGATAGGGAGGACGATGTGCATTTTATGCGAACGACCGCCCTGACCTACCGTTTGCTGCAACACATCGAGCAGCAACCCGGTATCAGCGGCGCGGATAGCCTGCAAACATTGGCAAACGGCTGGGCTCAACAAATCGATTCGGAAAGGCTACATACATTCGGATTACAAGCCCTACGGGAGTTGGCCGCTAAAGACATCCTTATTCCGGCCGGTGCCGTTTGAAACGGTGCACCCAAACCAGGCCGTCTTCGTTCCATTCCATGTTGGCGTGCATTTTTAATATCATGTCTTTATACATCATCAGATTGGGATAACCTTCGGCCCGCGCATCTTCATCGGTCATATCGCCTATCCGTTGCCTATCGACGCCGGTTACGACGAATTCGACACCTTCCAGTATAAAAGTCTCTCCTGGATAGGCATATAGTCCGTCGCGGCGCTGTTGGGTTTTTTGTCCGCTCAACGCGGCCGCAACCAATTTCGGGTGGCGGACCAAGCGCTCAATGTCACAGGTTTTGTTCGGGTATTCGTTCATTTTCGATTTCGTTTAGGTTAGCCAAGTGCCGCATTATCGCTCATAATGCACTGGCTTTTACAAACTGGAGGCTAGCAATGCGTTATTTACACACTATGGTTCGTGTTAACAACTTGGAAGAATCTCTGGACTTTTACTGTAATAAACTAGGTTTGTTGGAAGTTAAGCGCATGGATAGCGAAGCCGGGCGTTTCACGCTGGTTTATCTAGCCGCGCCGGGAGATGAGCAACAGGCCGGCGAAAACCATGCGCCGCTATTGGAACTGACCCATAACTGGGATCCCGAACAGTACACAGGCGGACGCAACTTCGGCCATTTGGCATTTGAAGTGGACGATATTTATCGTGTTTGTGAAAAACTGATGGAACAGGGCGTTACTATCAATCGGCCGCCTCGCGATGGCTGGATGGCATTTATTCGCTCACCGGATCAGATTTCAATCGAATTGCTGCAAAAAGGCGAGGCCTTGCCGGTACAAGAGCCTTGGGCGTCTATGTCAAATACCGGTAGCTGGTGAGTACGGGAACAACGGGCGTTTAATTCCTGAAGCGGGGCCGGAGGAGCCGTAAAACAATTCTTGCTGCAAACGGCTCTCTTAAGGAAATCGGTTCTTTTTGTGTTTCGTGCGACTAATCCGTTGTCTAAGGCTATCGCGAAATCTTTACTTTCGTTGATTCAAATCCTCAGGAATAATCGTTGCCCCCACTGAGTCTTTATATTCATTTCCCCTGGTGTATCCAAAAATGCCCCTATTGCGATTTTAATTCGCATGCGGTAACAACCGGCATTCCTGAAATACGCTATGTCGATGCGTTGTTGGCGGATTTGGCCGGCGACCTTGCCTTGTTGCCCGATGCCCGACCAATCCGCAGCATATTCATGGGCGGTGGTACCCCTAGTTTGTTTTCGCCCGATAGTTTATTTTTGTTGCTTGAAGGGGTTAGACAAGGCGTGGAATTGACGCCGGACTGCGAGATCACGTTGGAAGCCAATCCCGGGACTTTTGAAAGCGCTAAGTTCAAGGCTTTCCGCCAACTGGGCATCAATCGTTTGTCTATCGGCATACAAAGCTTTAACGACAGGCATTTGAAAAAACTGGGTCGCGTGCATAATTCGCAAGAAGCGCTCAAGGCGGCGGAGATTGCCCATCAAGCCGGCTTCGACAATCTGAATCTGGATTTGATGTTCGGTCTGCCGGAACAAACAAATGCTGAGGCTGAGGCCGACATTCAAACAGCGATATCGTTAAATCCAACGCATATTTCGTTTTATCAGCTCACATTGGAACCGAACACCTATTTTCATAGGTTTCCGCCCAAATTGCCGGAAGACGAAGCTATCTATGCGATGCAAAAAGCTTGTCAGGCAGTATTGGCCGATCAGGGTTATGCGCAGTACGAAGTTTCGGCGTACGCAAGAAATGGCTTTCAGTGCCGGCATAATCGTAATTATTGGCAGTTTGGCGACTATTTGGGTATAGGGGCCGGTGCGCACGGCAAAATCAGCTCAGCCATGCCCAACAGCATTTTCCGTACGGCTAAGACCAAGCATCCGGAGCAATATTTGGCACGGTGCTCGTTATCGATCTTAGAAACCATTGCGGCGCAACAGCTGCCACTGGAATTCATGATGAATTATCTGCGATTGAAAGACGGTTTTCATTTGACCGACTTTCCGGCACGAACCGGACTAACACCCGATCATTTGGAGCCGGCCTTGACCCGGTGCATCGATCAAGGCTTATTGATTAAACAGTATCAACAAATACGCTGTTCGGATAAGGGTTGGGATTTTCTCGATGAAACCCTGGAAAAATTCGTCCCGTGATCGGCCTCGGGTTATAATTTTTTCCCCAGACCGCTCGGAAAACTCAGATGCTTGACTATCAAAAACAGTTCATTACCTTAGCCCTTGACTGCGGCGTTCTTAAATTTGGGGAATTTACCTTAAAATCCGGCCGTATCAGTCCGTATTTTTTCAATACCGGTTTATTCAATACCGGCGCTCAATTGGACAAGCTCGGTCAATTCTACGCTCAAGCGCTGATCAATGCCGATGTAGGCGTGGACGTGTTATATGGTCCTGCTTACAAGGGCATCCCGTTAGTTAGTACCACGTCGATCGCCTATTCCCGCTTGAAAAACGACATTCCCTTTGCGTTCAACCGTAAGGAGGCCAAGGATCACGGCGAAGGCGGCGTGTTGGTAGGCGCTCCGCTGCGCGGTAAGGTTTGGATATTGGACGACGTGATTACGGCGGGGACTTCAGTGCGCGAGTCCGTCGATATCATCCGCAACGCGGGTGCGAAAGTGGGCGGCGTGCTTATCGCATTGGACAGGCAGGAAAAAGGCGGTAACGACTTGTCCGCCGTACAAGAGGTTTCAAGTAAATTCGATATCCCGGTTGTCTCGATTATTTCATTAGCCGAAATTATCGAATTTATTGAACGAGACCACGATTATGCCGATAAATTGCCGGTGATTCGTTCGTATCGCGAACAGTACGGCATTTAGCATTGGTTCGATCATCTACCGCTTCTTGGTATTTAGTCTACAATTATCCCTTGATTATTCGCCCTCTTAATAATTGAGTACAGTCAGCAAAAAGGCGTGCCATGAGAAATCTGGAATTTAAAGACCAATTACACGAGTATTCGAATTGGCGTGAAAACTTGATCCAAGCGATCGAGATGTATCAGGAATGGCGGACTCGATATAAGTTCAATGACCCACAAAGTACCGATACCCTGTTGAATATTTTGCAAGGACTAAATGCTGATCGTGTGACCCTCGCCTTCGTTGCCGAGTTTTCTAGAGGGAAAACCGAGTTAATCAATGCTTTGTTTTTCGCGGAAACGGGCGTTCGGCTATTGCCGTCTTCCCCCGGCCGCACGACCATGTCGCCGACCGAGCTATTCTGGGATGAAGATGGCGGTAGTTATATTCGTTTGTTGAATATCGAGAGTCGGCTGGAAGATATTTCCTTAATGGACTACAAGCGTAATCCGGAGCGGTGGACACAAATTAACCTCAATATCAATTCGCCGACGCAGATGCAGGAGGCGTTCAGGGAGTTGGTCGCAATCAAAAAAGTGACCAAAGAATTGGCCGATAAATTGGGCTTATGGAATGAACGCGAAGCGGCCGAACAGGGCATCATCAATCCGGAGTTTGTAGAAGTGCCTTGTTGGCGGCACGCCTTGATTAGTTTTCCGCACCCCTTGCTCAAAGAAGGCTTGTGCATCCTCGATACCCCCGGCCTGAACGCATTAGGTACCGAGCCTGAGTTGACCTTGAGTATGTTGCCTAGCGCCCAAGCCATTGTGTTTGTGCTGGCTGCGGACACAGGGGTGACCAAAAGCGATCTTGAAATGTGGAAAAGTCATGTTTGTAGCTCGAGAGGACAGCGGCGTCAGGGACTTGCAGTGGTGATGAACAAGATCGATTCAATGTGGGACGATCTGGCTGGCGAAGCAGGTTATGATACGGCCATCCAGAAACAGATTGAAACCTCGGCTTCGATACTGAATCTCAACAAAGAGGTTATTTTTCCCGTATCGGCGAAGCAAGCGCTGTTGGCAAAAGTCAAAGGCGACCAAGTGCTGTTGGAAAAAAGCCGCCTACATAAACTGGAAAATTATCTGTCTGAGGATATCTTGAATCAGCGCAAGGATATTCTGAAAGGTGTGGTCGAAAAAGACATTGGCTTCTTGGTTAGCGAATCAATTAAATTGATGAGTACCAAAGTTGCCAATGCGACCAAACAGCTCGAAGAGTTCAAGCATATGGACTTTGAAAATCAGGAAATGACAGGCAAACTGATGGCGGAAACCCGAGACCGCCAAAATGCCTATATGGCGAATATCGAAAATTTTCAGGCCAGCCGCAAGGTGTTTGCGGTACAGGCCAAAATGTTGATCGAGTCTTTTTCCAAGGACAGGATAGACGAAATCATTCAACGGACCAAGCACGACATGAGCAAGAGTTTGACAACTTATGGCATGAAGCAGAACATGCGGAAGTTGTTCGACGAATTACGCGATTTGTTGCAAGATTCGGTCGATATCACGGAAGAAACCCGGCGATTGATTAAAGCGATACACAAGAAGTTTCAGGATGAGTACGGCTTTAAAGAAATCGAGCCGAAGCTTTTTTCGATCAAGCAATACCAATTCGAATTGGAACAGATTTTCGAAGAAGGTGAAGCCTTCCGCAATAGCGCTAGAACCACTATGACCGAGCAGAGTATTGTGATCAGCAAGCTCTACGGCACCCTAATCGCTAAAGCCCGGAATATTTTGCATCAAGCTTACAAAGATGCGGCCACTTGGAGCAACAGCGTGCTAACGCCGTTGATGCATCAGATCAAAGACCACAAAAAACAAATCGAAAGCCGTTTGATTATGTTGAGAAAGATCAATGAATCCAAAGGCTCCGTCAATGAAAGTATCGCTCAACTGGAAGCGGAATTAGCACCATTAAAGCAGCAGCGTCAAGAGTTGCTTGCCATTCTCAAGGCAATGCATATCGACGTGACCGGCGACGCCGACTAGCGCGTTAAGGAAAAGCCCCTCTCCTCGCGGGAGAGGGGCGGTTCGTGTGTCTCTGTAGATGGAGATGAAGTGCGGTCGATATGAAATTTAACTGAAGTTGCGGCCATAGAAGATCTCGGCCATTTCTTCCTGTAATTGTTCTTGAATTTCCAGCTTTTCTTCCTCTGTAAAATTGCTTTCCTTTTCAAACAAATAATTTTCCAGTTCCGTTTCTTTCAGCATCATTTTGGTGTGAAAGATATTTTCCTGATAGACGTTCACATCGATCATCTGATACAGCTCTTTAGTGCTTTCCGCTATGTAATTCTGAATCGAATTGATCTTGTGATCGATGAAATGCTTTTGTCCGGAAATATCGCGGGTAAAACCCCTTACCCGATAATCCATGATGACGATGTCAGATTCGAAGCTGTGGATCAAATAATTCAAGGCCTTAAGGGGAGAAATTTGACCACAGGTCGATACATCGATATCGGCGCGAAACGTACAGAGATCGGTATCAGGATGACTTTCAGGATAGGTGTGCACCGTGATATGGCTTTTATCCAAATGAGCCAGAATCGTATCGGGTAATGGGCCGGGCGACTCCGAATTCATCCCCGCCGGAATAACGGCGCCTTCGGCAATCAGCATGGTTACGCTGGCGCCTTGCGGGTCATAATCCTGATGAGCGATATTCAAAATTTCTGCGCCAATGATATTGGAAACGTCTTTTAATATCTGCGTGAGTCGTTTGGCATTGTAAGCTTCGTCGATATATTCGATATAGGCTTTTTCCTGATCTTTAGGTGCATAGCAAACATCGTAAATATTGAAACTCAACGACTTTGTTAGGTTGTTGAAACCGTGCAACTGTATCTTACTCAATCGATCAATCCTCTATAATTTCAAAATCATGGCTAATGTCTACGCCCGCTTTGCCGAGCATGATGGATGCGGAACAATATTTTTCGGCGGAAAGCTTAACCGCGCGTTCCACTGCGGTAAGCGGTAAATTTTTACCGCTAACTTTAAAATGTAGATGAATTTTGCTGAATACTGCCGGAACCGCGTCGACTCGCTCGGCGGTGAGTTCCGCTGTGCAACCGGTGACGTCGTGGCGTCCTTTTTGTAATATGTCGACGACATCAAAAGATGAACAGCCGCCGACGCCAAGTAAAATCATTTCCATGGGTCTGGCGCCGATATTTCTTCCGCCATGATCCGGAGGGCCGTCCATGACTACGGCATGTCCACTGCCGGATTCGCCGACAAACAGCCTGCCGTCGACCCATTTTATTGTTGCTTGCATGTCCAACCTCATCAATATAAAAATGGCGGGGATTTTACAATGATCGCGCCACCCTGATTGTTTTTTTTGCAAAATTTGTTTCTTTTGGTTACCGTAACATTTCTGCAAGGACAAAATTATTACGGCAATGAAACTGGTCAATAAAAATAACAAAATTTCTCAGCAAGCATTGGACGCGTTTTTGCATTTCTGTCACGTACGTGCCTATCCGGCAAAATTGACTATTGTTCGGCCGGGCGATGCGGCCGATAGATTGATGTTTGTCGTAGATGGGTCCGTCAGCGTCAGCGTTGAGGACGACGACGGACATGAGTTGATCCTGGCCTATCTGAACAAACACGACTTTGTCGGTGAAATCGGCGTGTTCAAGAATACGGACGTGCGTAGTGCTTTTGTCAAAACCCGGACGAAATCACACCTCGCGGAAATTGGCTATGAACGGTTCAAGACGCTGCTGAATGCGGAATTACGCGATCATGCGGTTGAGATTTTAACGGTGCTGGGCGAGCAATTATCGCGGCGCTTATTGATTACTAGCCGCAAATACAGGGATTTGGCCTTTATGGATGTTGAAGGGCGTATTGCGCGCACTTTGCTTGATCTGGCCAAAGAGCCCGATGCAATCACCCATCCCGACGGTATGCAATTACATATAACCAGGCAGGAAATCGGACGTATTGTCGGATGCTCCAGAGAAATGGCCGGACGCGTGCTGAAAGAACTCGAAGAAAAGGGTTTGATTACCGCGCATGGTAAGACCATCGTGGTATTCGGTACTCGTTAAATCCTTAACATTCCGGCGTCGGATTTTTTAAATTTCAAAATGGGAAGCGTCCATCGGCATTCAATCGTTAGACCTTAGTCTAAACCGCTAATGACGTCGACGCCTCCGATACCTATCCGGCGACAAATTCCGAAAAGCGTTTGGGCATTGGGTTTTGTCAGCCTGTTGATGGACGTGTCTTCGGAAATGATACACAGCTTGCTTCCGTTGTTCATGGTTAACAATTTGGGAGCCACCAGTACGATTGTAGGCCTAGTCGAAGGGGTGGCCGAATCGACGGCGTTAATCGTCAAGATTTTTTCCGGTGTCATTAGCGATTATTTCGGAAAACGCAAAGGTTTGGCTTTGTTGGGTTACGGCTTAGGTGCGTTGACCAAACCGCTGTTCGCCTTAGCTTCCAGCAACGTCATGGTGTTGAGCGCGCGCTTGTTGGATCGTGTCGGAAAAGGCATACGCGGAGCGCCTCGCGATGCGTTGATAGCCGACATTACCCCAACGCAAATTCGTGGTGCGGCATTCGGTTTACGTCAATCGTTGGATACCGTCGGCGCTTCGGTTGGGCCGTTGCTGGCTGTTGGTTTAATGCTTCTTTGGGACAACAATTTTCGAGCGGTTTTCGGGGTTGCCGTGATTCCCGGTCTTTTGGCGGTGATCGTATTGTTTTTCGGCGTAACGGAGTCTCCGCAAACGACTAGTCAACGCCGCAGTAATCCAATCAAACGCCGAAACTTGCAACGTCTGACCTCGCGCTATTGGCTAGTTGCGTTCATCGGTGCCTTGTTCAGTTTGGCGCGTTTTAGCGAAGCGTTTCTAGTGTTAAGAGCTCAGCAAAGCGGGATTCCCTTGGCTTGGGTGCCCATGGTAATGGTAGCCATGAACGTGGTTTATGCCGGCAGCGCCTATCCTTTTGGCAGCTTGTCCGACAGATGCAGCCATAGCCGCTTGCTGGGTTGGGGCTTGGCGGTTTTGGTCGTGGCGGACCTGGTATTGGCGCATGCCACGCACTGGACCATGGCAATTGCCGGGGTCATTTTGTGGGGCGTACACATGGGGATGACCCAAGGCTTATTGGCAAAAATGGTAGCGGACACCACCCCGGCCGACCTTCGCGGAACCGCTTACGGGTTTTTTAATTTGATTAGCGGTATCGCCATGTTGATCGCAAGCATTTTGGCCGGCTTGCTGTGGGATACCTTTGGTGCGGCAACGACTTTTTATGCCGGAGCGATATTCTGTCTGCTGACTCTGGCTATGTTAACGATAGCGAAAACCAGGGTTTATGCCTTCTAGCCACGCGCCTTGCTGCGGTTCAAACACGCGGCCGTCCGTACCGACGAACCGGAACGGTACCGAGACCAATCGCATGTCTTGATTGACTTGAACGGCGAAATGTAAATGCGGTCCGGTTGTAAAGCCGGTATTGCCTGAATAAGCGATCAGCTCCCCCGCTTGAACCCGCAGGCCTGAATGGGCCTGGGCTCTTTCCAATTCCAGATGCGCGTACACCGCCATGGAACCGTCGTCATGCAGAATCCGGATGCTGTTGGCTTTATTGGCATAGGCTTTTTCCGTTCCGCTTTTGAAATAATCGTCGTCGACTTCCAAAACTATGCCGCCGCGCGCCGCATGTACGGGAGTGCCTACCGGCATCATGATATCGACCGCGTAACGATTTTGCTCGTCTTGATGGCTGAATTTCCCCCCGAATGCTTGAGTAAGCTGAAAGCGGCTACCTGGAGCGATCGGCGGTAGATAAGGTTGTGAGCCGTGATAGCCGCTTAACGGTTGTCCGATCATATATTGGTATTGAAGGGTAAAGCGCCAAGATTGATTATTTGCAGCCCCTCGAATATTAAATAGATCGGCGGATTTGCCTTCGCCAACCACAAAACGTTGCGGTAAAGGCGGATCGGCTATGGCATTTTCATGCTTTTCCCAATCCACTTCAATTTCTATCGGGCCCGGATATTGGTTGACGGCATAAAAAAACAGCTGCTGTTGATCGCCATGTTTTTCCAGTCTGACGCGTTGTTTAGGCGCCGGCTTTAATTGCCTGACTTCAACTTCTTGGTCGGATACCGGCGCCTTGTCGCTGAAATGCCAGCGACCTTGCCCGTCTTGATACTTATAAAGCTTTTTGGCGGACGCGTTGCTCGATGCCAATGCCAACAGGAGCAAAATCGGCCAACGCGCCGCCATGGATAACGCTTTATTTTCGGGTAGTGCCGAAGGTATAGGACCTTACGATACCTTGATTATCGAACCGAATCAGCAAATCCTGGGTGTCGGCCGGACCGAATAAATAATATTTGTAAATGCCGTAGGTCCAAGTGCTCTTCCCGTCTTCCGAGCCCTGACGCCACGGCGTGCCGAAAATGGTTTCAATGTCTTGTTTGGTGCTTTGGCCGATCTTGATTTCCGGCACCCGCGACCCGGCAAATTCCTGGCCGACACTAAAGCACCCCGTTAATTGCGTAGAAACGAGGCTACTAAGGAGCAGTAATGAGCTGAGCTTGGTCGCCCGTGCGCCAAGTTTAAGAAACAGTGTTTTCATGAAAATAAACCTCAATTGGTCGGATGATTGTTATAAAGTGCCCGATAACATTGCCTGAGCCGCGTAAAGTCACAAAGCCAAATAAATTTTAGCCGAAATCCGATGCCGAATTCATTTAGTGGCGGTGTATTTGCCGCACTTAGTTTTGACAACCGTTTCGTACGGGAATTGCCTGCCGATCCTGACACCGACAATTACCGGCGACAGGTTTACCAGGCTTGTTACTCCTTGGTCCGGCCGAAAGCCGCCAAAGCGCCGCGACTGCTGGCTTATTCCAGGGAAATGGCCGAGCTACTCGGCTTAAGCGAAGAAGCGTGTCTTTCCGACGAGTTTTGCCAAGTGTTTGTCGGAAATCGTTTGACGCGCGGCATGGAACCCTATGCGACTTGTTACGGCGGTCATCAATTTGGATACTGGGCCGGGCAGTTGGGGGATGGCCGGGCAATCAATTTGGGGGAAGTCGTCAATAGCCAAGGCCAGCGCTGGGCCTTGCAACTGAAAGGCGCCGGCCCTACGCCCTATTCCCGCAGCGCGGACGGATTGGCCGTATTGCGTTCGTCAATACGTGAGTTTCTATGCAGTGAAGCCATGCATCATTTAGGCGTTCCGACCACCAGGGCATTGAGCGTGATTCTGACCGGCGAACAAGTGGTGCGCGACATGTTTTATGACGGCAACCCGCAGTTGGAGCCCGGTGCGGTGGTATGCCGAACCTCGCCTTCATTTACCCGATTCGGCAGTTTCCAGATTTTCGCGGCGCGTGACGATCTGGAAAACATGAAAAAGCTGGTGGATTACACGATTAGAACCGATTTTCCGCATTTGGGCGAACCCTGCAAGGCCGTCTACCTGCAATGGTTCGAGGAAGTCTGCCGCAGTACCGCGCGAATGATCGTGCATTGGCAGCGGGTCGGTTTCGTCCATGGCGTCATGAACACCGACAATATGTCGATTTTGGGCCTGACCATCGATTACGGCCCCTACGGTTGGTTGGAGAATTACGATCCGGATTGGACCCCGAATACGACCGATGCGCAAGGACGCCGCTACCGTTACGGCAACCAGCCCAAGATGGCTTACTGGAACTTGGTGCAACTGGCCAACGCCATCTATCCATTGATTCAGAAGGCTTCGGCTTTGGAAGAGGCGCTGACCGTCTATAGTTCGACCTTCGAACAAGGCTGGCAGCGTACCATGGCCGACAAACTGGGCTTGTCGGCCTTCGATCAAGTTTCTGACTCGGTCTTGATTCAATATCTGGAGAAATTGCTGACGGCGGCCGAAACCGATATGACCTTGTTTTATCGCGGTCTGGCCGATCTGGGTGTTGACGACGACATTCAGTCTTTTCAGACATTTATGCAAGCTTGCAGCTATGCGCCTTTGAGCGAAACCGTTCAAGAAATGGGCGCCAATTGGTTCGAATCCTATCAAAATCGTTTGAAACGCGACCATAAGCCCGAGGCCGAACGGCGGCAGACTATGAACGCCGTCAATCCGCTTTACGTACTCCGCAATTACCTGGCCCAGCAGGCCATCGATTTAGCGGAACGGGACGACTTCAGCATGGTATGGGAATTGTTGGATACCCTGCGCACGCCCTACATCGCACAGGCGGGCCGCGAGCGTTTCGCCGAAAAACGGCCCGACTGGGCCAAGCAGCGTCCCGGTTGTTCGATGTTATCGTGTAGCTCCTAAACAACAAAAAAACATGCCGAAAACGGTCATTTCGGGTATCCTTTTTGGGCTAATCCAACGATTTTCTAGGTTCCGTAATGAACAACAATACCGATATTGCCGCAAAACACGATATTGATCCTGCAGAAACTCAGGAATGGATGGAGGCACTGCAAGCGGTGATTGAAAAAGAAGGCTGCGAGCGCGCTAGCTTTCTGATCGAAACACTGCTCGAAACCGCCAGAAAAACCGGTCTGGACATTCCCTTTTCGGCCAACACGCCTTACATCAACACCATCCCGGTAGACAATCAACCCAAGTACCCCGGCAACTTCGATATCGAGCGCACCATCCGCTCCTACATACGCTGGAATGCGATCATGATGGTGTTGCGCGCCAACAAACATACCAATGTCGGCGGGCATATCGCGAGTTTCGCATCGGCTACCACCTTATACGATGTCGGACAAAATCATTTCTGGCACGCGGCGTCGGACAAACACGGCGGCGACTTGATATTCACGCAAGGCCACTCGGCTCCGGGCATGTACGCACATGCCTTTTTGCTCGGGCGTCTGAGCGAAGAACAAATGGATAATTTCCGCCAGGAGGTCGGCGGCAACGGTTTGTCATCCTATCCGCATCCTTGGTTGATGCCGGAATTCTGGCAATTCCCGACCGTTTCCATGGGCTTGGGCCCGATCATGGCGATTTACCAGGCCCGTTTCATGATTTACATGCAAGGCAGAGGCCTGGCGAATACCGATGGACGCAAAGTCTGGGCGTTCTTGGGCGACGGCGAGACCGACGAACCGGAAACCTTGGGCGCCATCGGCATGGCCGGCCGCGAAAAACTGGATAATCTGATCTTCGTCGTCAACTGCAACCTGCAACGCCTGGATGGTCCGGTACGCGGCAACGGCAAGATCATACAAGAACTGGAAAGCAATTTCCGCGGCGCCAACTGGAACGTCATCAAAGTCATCTGGGGCCGGCGCTGGGATCCTATTCTGGCGCGCGACAAAGACGGCCTGGTCGTCAAGCGCATGATGGAATGCGTCGACGGCGATTATCAAACCTTCAAATCCAAGGACGGCGCTTACGTACGCGAACATTTCTTCAATACGCCGGAATTGAAAGAATTGGTCAAAGACTATACCGACCGCGACATCTGGGAACTGAATCGCGGAGGGCATGACCCGATAAAGGTCTTCACCGCGTATAACGCGGCCGTTAATCATCGAGGCCAGCCCACCGTGGTTTTGGCGCATACCATCAAAGGTTACGGCATGGGAGAATCCGGCGAGGCCCAGAACATCAGCCATCAACAAAAGAAGATGAGCATGGAATCGATCACGGCTATCCGTAATCGCTACCAATTGCCGATCAGCGACGAAGAATTGCCGAACCTGCCCTATATCCGCATGGCCGAAGATTCCGACGAGTTGAACTATATGCGGCAGCGCCGCGTCGACCTGGGCGGTTATCTGCCGGCGCGAAGAACCAAGTCCTATCCGCTGGAAATCCCGGCTTTGTCGGCTTTCAAAGGCATGCTCGAAGGCACCGGCGAGGGTCATGAAATCTCGACCACGATGGCCTTCGTGCGTATGCTGAACGTCCTGGTCAAAGACAAACAAATCGGCAAGCGCATCGTGCCCATCGTGCCGGACGAATCGCGTACTTTCGGCATGGAGGGCATGTTCCGCCAATTGGGTATCTGGTCGCAGGTCGGCCAACTCTACACGCCGCAAGATGCCGAGCAATTGATGTTCTACAAGGAAGACAAGCACGGTCAAGTGCTGCAAGAAGGCATCAACGAAGCCGGCGGCCTGTGCGATTGGATTGCCGCGGGTACGTCTTATTCGACGCACGGCGTGCCGATGATCCCGTTCTTCATCTATTATTCGATGTTCGGCTTTCAGCGCGTCGGCGATCTGATTTGGGCGGCCGCGGACCAGCGTACCCGCGGTTTCCTGCTGGGCGGCACCGCCGGCAGAACTACCTTGAACGGTGAAGGTTTGCAGCATGAAGACGGCCATAGCCACTTGATCGCGGCGACGGTTCCGAACTGCTATTCCTACGATCCGACTTTCGCCTACGAACTGGCCGTCATCATCCATGACGGCTTGCGCCGTATGTATGTCGATCAGGAAGATATTTTCTATTACATCACGCTGATGAACGAAAATTACGAGCAGCCGGCCATTCCAGGGCCGGTGGAAGCCGATATCCTGAAAGGCATGTATCCCTTCAAAAAGGGGCCGAGCGGCAAAAGGCCTCGCGTACAGTTGCTCGGTTCCGGTACCATATTCATGGAAGTGATCGCCGCGGCGCAACTACTTCGCGACGATTGGGGCGTCGATGCGGACCTGTGGAGTTGCCCAAGCTTTACCGAACTGGGTCGGGACGGTCACGCCTGCGACCGCTGGAACCGTTTGCATCCGACCGAAGCGCAGCGTCTCGCTCACGTCGAGCGTTGCCTGAACGATGCTCAAGGGCCTGTCATCGCCGCGACCGACTACATTCGCGCGTTCGCCGAGCAAATCAGGCCTTGGGTCAAAAAACCGTACACGGTATTGGGCACGGACGGTTTCGGCCGCTCGGATACCCGCGCCAACCTGCGCGGTTTCTTCGAAGTCGATCGATATCACGTCACGGTCGCCGCCTTGCATGCCCTTGCGCTAGCCGGCGAAATTGACCTGTCCAAAGTCGAAGTTGCGATTGCCAAATATAACATCAACCCGGAAGCGACAGCCCCTTGGCTGATATAACGGAAAGCAAACGATGAGTTCTTTAATTGAAGTGAAAGTACCCGATGTCGGTAATGTGCCCGAAATCGACATTGTGGAAGTATTGGTTCATCCCGGCGACGTAGTCGAGCTGGAACAAACTTTGGCGGTCATGGAAACCGATAAGGCCACCATGGACTTGCCCTCAAGCGCTGCCGGCGTGGTCAAGACCGTGCATATCAAACCCGGCGATAAAGTGGCCGAAGGCACCTTGATCGTGACCGTCGAAGCCGGCGATGCTGCGCCGGCGAAACCGGCGCCTGCAGAGTCCGCTCCCGCTCCGGCACCGGCCGAACCGGAGCCCGTCGCGGCTGTCGAAGCGCCGAAAGCGGAAGCGGCGGCGTCGGCTCCGGCACCGGCAGTTTCGATGGTCGGCGGTGAAAACCATAAGCCGCACGCTTCTCCCAGCGTTCGTCTATTCGCTCGCGAGCTGGGCGTCGATCTGGGTAAAGTCTCTGCCGGCAGCGGCCGCAAAGGCCGGATCATGAAAGAGGACGTGAAAGCCTTCGTAAAGCAAGTCATGGCGACCGGAGCGCCGGTATCCGGCGGCGCGGGAATCCCGCCGATTCCGGCGGTCGATTTTTCTCAATTCGGTGAAATCGAGGAAAAACCGCTCAGCAAAATCAAACGTTTGACCGGGCAAAATCTAAGCCGGGTCTGGCTGAATTTACCGCTGGTGACTTATCACGACGAAGTCGCGATCGACGACATGGAAGCCTTCCGTAAATCCGTCAATGCGAGCCAAGGTAAAGACGGCGTTAAAGTCACCGGTTTGGTGTTCATCATGAAGGCGCTGGTTGGAGCGATGCAGCAGTTTCCGTCCTTCAACAGCTCGTTGTCTCCGGAAGGCGATAAGCTGTTCTTGAAAAAATATTTCCACCTCGGTATCGCAGTCGATACGCCCAATGGTTTGGTGGTTCCGGTGATTCGCGATGTCGACAAAAAGGGTATTTTTCAATTATCCAAAGAATTGGCCGATATCAGCGAACTGGCGCGCCAAGGCAAACTCAAGCCTTCGGATATGCAGGGCGGTTGCATGACCATTTCCAGTCTCGGCGGTATAGGCGGCACGGCGTTCACGCCTATCGTCAATGCGCCGGAGGTTGCCATTCTGGGAGTGACCCGCTCGAAAATGCAGCCGGTTTGGAACGGTTCCGCATTTGAACCAAAGCTGATGCTACCCCTGGATATCACCTATGATCATCGAGTCGTCGACGGTGCGGAAGGTGCGCGTTTTATGGAAGCGCTAAAGGCTAACTTAGCGGATATTCGCCGCTTGTTGTTGTAAGCAAGTCGAAAAAACCGTAGGCCGGAATTAATGCTAGCGTTTCCGGCGACTCAGTTGCCGGGGCGTGTTGTGTTTGTTCCGGCTCATACGATTTTTGGGAGTTAAAGGATATGAACAATTCAGTCACACACGTCGAAGTCTTGGTATTGGGAGGCGGTCCCGGCGGTTACACCGCTGCGTTCCGGGCGGCCGACTTAGGTAAACAAGTGGTCTTGGTCGAGCGGCATCCGGTACTGGGTGGTGTCTGTTTAAACGTAGGCTGTATCCCATCCAAGGCTTTGTTACATGTTGCGCAAATCATTCATGAAGCGGATGCGATGGCGGAACACGGCGTTAGTTTCGGCAAACCCGAAGTCGATTTGGAAAAGGTTAGAAGCTGGAAAGAAAGCGTCACTAAGACCTTGAATCAAGGCTTGGCAAAATTGGCCAAGCAACGCAAAGTCGCTGTGATTCACGGTACCGGCAAATTTGCATCGGCCAATAGTTTGGTGATAGATGGCGAAGAAGGTCCGCAAACCATTACTTTCGACCATGCCATCATTGCGGCAGGCTCTCAACCGACCAAAATCCCGGGTTTTCCGCACGACGATCCGCGGGTTTGGGATTCTACCGATGCATTGGCGTTGACATCGGTACCGGAAAAATTGTTGATCGTCGGCGGCGGTATTATCGGTCTGGAAATGGCGACGGTTTACCACGCCCTGGGCTCGAAAATCAGCGTGGTCGAGTTGATGGATCAAATCATTCCCGGCTGCGACAAAGATTTGGTGACGCCGCTGCAACGCAAAATTAAAAAGCAGTACGAAAATCTGTGGTTGAAAACCAGCGTCAAATCGATGGAGCCGCTCGATGCCGGTATCAAGGTCACGATGGAAGGCAAAGACGCACCGGAATCCGAGACTTTTGACGCAGTGCTTGTGGCGGTCGGCCGTCGTCCGAACGGCAAATTGATAGATGCCGAAAAAGCCGGCGTAAGCGTCGACGAGCGAGGCTTCATCCCTGTCGACAAGCAAGGCCGTACCAACGTCGGCCATATTTTTGCGATAGGCGATATCGTCGGAAATCCGATGCTGGCGCATAAAGCCACCCATGAAGGCAAAATCGCCGCGGAAACCATTGCCGGTCACAAAGCCGGTTTCGATGCTTTGACTATTCCATCGGTGGCTTATACCGACCCGGAAGTGGCGTGGATGGGGTTAAGCGAAACTCAAGCCAAAGAACAGGGCGTGGAGTTCGAAAAAGCCGCCTTCCCATGGGCCGCATCCGGTCGTTCATTGGCCTTGGGCCGTAACGAAGGCTTGACCAAAATCCTGACCGACAAGGCGTCCGGCCGAATTATCGGCGCCGGTTTTACCGGTCCGGGCGCCGGCGAATTGGTTGCTGAAGCAGTGCTGGCGCTGGAAATGGGCGCCGACGCCACCGATATCAGCCTGAGCATACATCCGCATCCGACCTTGTCGGAAACGTTTGCATTCGCGGCCGAGATGATAGACGGCACGATTACGGATCTGTATGTGAAGAAATAGTCAAGATTCCCTGGCTATCGACCGGCGAAAGAACGGCCGAACCGATTTTAGGCGGTTCGGCCCGGTTTTTTACCGATTTTTAAAAAACGCTTCCAATGCCGCGGCCCTGTCCTTGGCGACCTGCTGCGCATAGGGTCTGCTCTCGATGGTATCCATATAGCTCGCTATGCCGGGTATGTGTTCCGCAACCAAATTTTGCCCGTAAATCTGCTGGGTAGCGAACGAAACCAATTGCAAATGCGGCCAGGCCACGATGTCGGCTGCGGTAAAATGTTCGCCGAGTGCATAGGGCGATAGTTTCATCAAACGGGCCAAGCCCGTCAGACCGGCTTCAACCTTGGTTTTGACTTCATCTTTTGTTTCTTGAGATACCTTACCGCCGAAGATGGCTTCGCTGTAAATCCTTCGAGCAATCAGTTCGACGTTTAATTCGATGTGCTGAATGAATTCCCGGCATTTAGCGCGTTCGAATGCGTCGCTTGGGTAAAGCGGATGTTCGGGATATTGCTCTTCCAGATATTCCAATATCGCTTGCGATTCCGACAAATAGCCTTCTTCCGTTTTGATGAAAGGGATTTTACCCAGCGGAGAGCGTTTCAGCACCGCGTCGGATTGACCGGGAGGCAGCGCTTCTTCGACGAAACGGATATTCTTTTCAAACAGCGCGAACTTGACTTTGTTGTAATAGTTGCTGATGGCAACGCCGTACAGTGTAATCATGATCTTATCTCCGATGGCTAATAAATTGACGAACTATACAGACCAGTCTGTATGTTGAAATAATACATACCGGTCTGTATAGTTGCAAATTATTTTTAGCCTTCAACCGAATGTCACGAAACCTAGAAGCGCATATATTGGACGTAGCCTCGGATTTGTTTTACCGTCACGGCATCAAAAATACCGGTGTCGATACGATAGTCAAGGCCGCAGGCACGACTAAAATGAGTCTGTATAAATATTATCCTTCCAAGGACGATTTAATTTTGGCGCATTTGCGAAAAAGCCGGGAAGCGGTTCGGCAGCGCCTTATGCAAGGTATTGAAAAACACGCCGAGCCTAAACATAAGATCCTGGCGATTTTCGACGTTTTTACCGATATTCAAGCCAAGCCGACATTTCGCGGTTGCCCGTTTCTGAATGCGGCCGCCGAATTCGCCGATGAAGGCGGGCCGGTACAGCAGGCGGCAGCCGACTACACCGAGTCGTTTCGGAAACTGATCGCCGACCTGGCCCGTCAAGCCGGCATCGAAAAGGCGGATCAGCTGGCCGGCCAACTGGCTTTGCTGGTTGTCGGTGCGATGGCCGCGGAGCAAATGCAAAAGGGTTTGGGGGCGATGATCACCGCCCGTAAGGCGGGCGAAATTCTAATCGCAGCCTCCCAGGCGGAAGGCGGAAACCCGGCCGGTAAAGCTTGCGCCGATTAGCCCCGCGAAACTGCCACGATGACCGGACAAATCGAATCGCCCATGAATTTGCAGCAAGCGCCCTGTCCTGCCAACGGATACCACCAAAGTCACGCGGCCTTATTGCTCGAAAGTTATCAACGTCTGCTGAAACGCCCGCTATTTGAAGCATCAAGCGGGCGCATGTTGGGGCAGGAGGTATTTTGCGCGGAATTTGCATTATTGTCCCACGATACGAAAAGCGATCCGTTATTCAATTATGCAAACAAAACCGCGCTGGATTTGTTTGAGTTGTCATGGCCGGAGCTGATTCGTATGCCATCCCGTCTTTCGGCCGAGCCAATCAATCAAGAAGCGCGCGAGCGGTCCATGGCCGAGGTATTGAAAGTAGGTTACCTGGAGAATTATTCAGGGGTGCGTGTATCAAAGAGCGGTAAGCGCTTTTTGATACAAAACGCAGTCATCTGGAATGTCTACGACGAGCAGGGCGGCTATCACGGCCAAGCGGCCTGGTTCAAGGACTGGATTTGCCTGGGTTAAGACCGGATCGGTTCCGATCATGGGGCACGACTTCTTGGGATATCGTCCGAAATAACTTCCCGATATGGCAATAGTCACCGGGGACGTACCGAGTGAGGATGTCGGCAGCAAGGAAAGGACGCTGCCGTCAAGCCCCATGGAAGGGTTCACGGCGTATGCCCCAGGGTTCGCACCGGCAAAACGGGAAGTTGTTTTTGGCCAAATCCTTGGCATCATCCAGCCATTACTTATTACCGGCCGGCAAATTAACTGCTTCGCAAACCGTCGACTTGGATTAACTGTTCGTCCCCACGCACTGAATGCCGGCAACCCATGCCGGAACCACAAGCACAATTGACGGCAGGACTTTCTGCTAGGTGCTTATCGCGTGGTTTAAGGCGATATTCAAGTAAATGATTAAAATTGAACCTAGGTTAATATTATCAGGGTATAACTGAATTTTGATGGCTAAAATTTTATACTTATCGTGCTATTGAATAAAATATAATCAAAGTCCGTAATATCAGAACCTTGTTGTCCTCCCAATTTCAAATCGGCCGCATGCGAAGTGTATTCAAAACCGGCTTCGAATATAATATTTTGAGCAAGCCGGCTAACGTTTTGCCATTCCCGGCCAAGCCTAAGTCCTCCGCTTAAATTGCCGAAATTAGCTAAACGGTAATCACTGGAATAAAAGCCGTCCGCCCGCGGTGCCGAATAATAATATTGAAAAAATTCGGCATTCGTTTGAGAGTAATAACGTAAACGGGGTACAAGCATCCAGCCGCTGCCTAAGGGTTGACGATAAGCGGCCTCAAAGGTATGCGAAGAAATATCCCAGTTATCGATAAAATAGCGGTAATCAAGATGAACCGACGCATCTAATAAGGAAACATATTGGACCATACCGACAGATACAGACCATTGATTTCGGGTATCCGGACGATTTTCATAATAGACTTGATCGAATCCGCCATTCTGCAGAGTGGTGTGGCTGTTTAAACCCTGAATAAAGACTTTCTTATACGGGTTGGATAGAAAGCCAGCGCCGTGCATAAATTCCGTACTGATTTGTAATAACGTTTGTTTGCTTAAGATCTGAGTGATACCCGTCTGGAGGTAATAATCCGATTTGTCTTCTTTGATGTCGCGCGTTACCGGCTTGACCCGATCAAAATTTTGCCCGAAACCGAAGGATAGGGTCGTCATTTTGCTGTTGAATTCCCGATCGGCTCCGAGCTTGTAGCCATAGGACAGAAAATCCGGTTCGTCGGAACGGCTAAATTGGGCGTGCAGCCCTATGTCGTTGACAAAGAAATCGTATCCCAAATTAAAAGCATAACGGGTTTCCACCATCGATGCGCCTGTCATTACCTGCACCGCGCGTTGCCCGTCTTCGACAGGCCGACTATTGACGCCGTTAATACCCGATGCGCCGGTCGTCATCTCGGCTACCGAATACGGCATGGTCAAAACCGGCGTCGCGCCCGACCAAGTGTCGGTCGTAAAAGCGCCGGCAATTTGTGATGATTCCGAAAGCGTTGCGGTAGAAAAGCCTTGAAAAAGATCGACGGAAACCCTGCCGTCGCTTTCCTGATAATGACCGTATTGCAGGTCGAGTAAAACATTGTCGTTAAGCGGCTTTGCGGCGACCTTAAGCGCTACGCCCGGTAACGCCAGGGCCGATGCGGTCAGCGCTTGTAGCACTCTGGATTTAGTTGCAGCCACAACCTCCCCCTCCGCCGGTATGCCCACCCAACGACGCTTCTTTGCTGGCTTGCACGTGGTGACGTAGCGCGGCTTCCGCGGGAGAAGTTTGTAACGCCATATGAGGTTTGGCCAGGATGCCGCGTTCCCACGGCTTGATGGCGGGTGTGCAACCGCTTAGCAGGGCGATCGCCAGAAATGAAAACGGTAAGCGACTATTCATTTAACAAAACTGAGTTAACCGGGAGCCTTTGATGTTTGTTAGTGCCGTGAACACCACGGCGCATTTTTCGGATCAGGGCTTTTTTTCGTGCGGACCATTTTTATCGAGGCGCTCCCCGGCGGACTGGGGCGGAAGAAAATAAATGCCGGAGAATAATATAAGCAACTTTATATATCATAAAATCATTATTTATTTAATTAGAATGGGTTAGTAATAGAAGGCGGCATTGATTATATTGCTGTTCGTAAATATCAATGTTTGTAACAAAAAATCAAAATAAATGTAAGAGAATTCTGACAACTTTAGTAATAATAGATAATAAATAGGTTATATGGCGCATTGTTCTAAATCATTTAACATAGATTAATTAAAAACAGCCATAATCAGATTTTAGTTATATTTCCATATTAATGTATTGCTATTCATTTGAATTTCATGTGATTGGAAAACCAATTAATTTATAAACGTTGTTTCATTACCGATCAGCTAATTCCGGTTTAAAAACCGGGTAAAAACGAATCAACCGATCAGGTCCGATATTTTTGATATACAACCGAGGATGTGTAATGAAAAAAGTCCAAGAATTGTCTTTGAAACTTGAAGACCGGGAACAGCGTATTGCACCTCATCTTGTAAGTAAAAAGCCGGCTGACATTAACCGGTCGTCCATCAGCATCTGATTTCGGCAATCCATGCCGGAATGACGGGCGCAATTTTCCGCCAGGCGCTCAATCGCTCCGGCCGAACCAGCACATGACCGGGGTGTTGAAGCATTTCACACGGAACGGGTTCCGGCTGAAGTCGCTTCAAACCTTAACCTTTCTTAGAGCCGTTGTTATAGCGCCTTCCCGCCGGTAGGATACATACTCGATTTTTTAAAGAACTGTTTGTTTCATATTTTTCGTCCTATGCCATGTTGAAACTTTTCCGCCATGCTTTCGCTGCGATGGGATCGCCGTGCGAGATTCAAATATATGCCGATACGGGCGGACACCATGCCCGCAAGGTGATCGATACGGTATTGCATGACTTGAACCGCTTAGAGGCCCGGTATTCGCGCTATCGTTCCGATAGCTTTCTAAGCCAAATCAATCAGGTTGCCAAAATCGGAGGCAATATAGAAGTCGACCCAGAAACGGCCAGTTTGTTGAATTATGCGGAAACCTGCTTCGTTCAAAGCGAAGGTTTGTTTGATATTACGTCCGGTCTGTTACGTAAGGTGTGGCGTTTTGATATCGCTTTATTGCCGGACGATCGGGAAATACAGCAGTTATTAAATTGTGTCGGGTGGAACAAACTGCATTGGAAAGCGCCGGTGCTGAGCTTTCTCCAACCGGGGATGGAGCTGGATTTCGGCGGCATCGTTAAGGAATATGCGGCCGACCGGGCAGCGGCGCTATGTCTGGAAGCGGGTATTCGGCATGGCTCGATCAACCTAGGCGGCGATATAAAGATCATAGGCCCGCATCCTGACGGCTCTCCGTGGAAAGTGGGCATCCGCCATCCAAGACGGAAAGGCGGACTGTTGGATAGCTGGTTGTTGCATCAGGGAGGTTTGACCAGCAGCGGCGACTACGAGCGTTGCATTGTCGTGGAAGGGCGGCGCTACGGGCATGTGCTTAATCCGAAAACCGGATGGCCGGTAAAACATTTGGCGTCGGTGAGCGTGGCCGCGGACTTTTGCGTGGTTGCCGGCAGCGCTTCGACGATAGCGATGTTGAAGGAAGCGGATGGGCCGGCTTGGTTGGAGAGTTTGGGTTTGCGTCACTTGTGGGTCGACGTCGATGGAAACATCGGCGGAACGCAATTTACAGCGGCCTAAGTTTCGCGGCTCTATCCCTTTGCCGGCGCATCGATTAAGCGCGTCCGCTTTTCCGGGGCTCGCACAACGCCATACCCGCTTGTGATTACTCGGTTGCGCACGCACGCGCGGCAGGCTGTGCATAACCGTTGATCGGGTACGAAGCGGCGCTAAAAAGGCTTTGCGCCAAGCCGGTGAGCTCATGTATTGTTTGTTTCATTCGATGGAAAGTTTTCGCCATAATACCGGCTGGCCGGCTCTGGAAGGGCTTAAAGAATGGGGGGGCAGGCATTGAAAAACCGAGACGCAAAATCCGAAAAAAACGTTAACCCGAACGATACCACCGAGACACTGACACCGGTGGTCGGCATAGGCGCGTCCGCCGGAGGCCTGGAAGCACTGGAAGCCTTGTTTGCCAATTTACCCGCCGATACCGGTTTGGCCTTTATCGTGGTGACCCATCAGTTGCCCGGTCATATCAGCCTGCTGCCGGAATTGTTGGAAAACTATACCCGGATGCCGGTGGTGATTGCCGAAGACGGCATGCCGCTGCAAGCGGATCAGGTTTTCGTCTGCCCGGCCGGGAAAAATCTGGCCTTGCTGCACCGCAGACTGCACTTAATGGAACCGGGCGAATACAATGCGAACAATCTGCCTATCGACTATTTTCTTCGGTCACTGGCTGAGGACATTCAGGGTTTAAGTATCGGCATCATTCTGTCGGGTACCGGCACCGACGGCACCTTGGGCCTTAAAGCCGTCAAAGGCGTATCTGGCATGACCATGGTGCAGGAGCCCAATACCGCTAAATTCGACGGCATGCCCAGCAGCGCTCTATTGCAGGGAGACGTCGACTTTGTATTGCCCGCGGAACAACTGGGGCATCAGTTGATTAAATACGCCAAAGGAGATTATTTAAAAGGCATGCAATTCGCAGAGGCTGAGAACGGAGTTGATGCGGAGAGCATTCAAAAAATTTTCGTGCTGTTGCGCAATCGAACCGGCAACGATTTTTCCGCCTACAAGCCCACGACGATCAAGCGCCGCATAGCCCGGCGCATGAACATCCATCAAATTAAAAATGCGCCTACTTATGTACGGTTTCTGCAGGAGAATCCGGTCGAGATCGATAAACTGTTCAAGGAGTTGCTGATCAACGTCACCAACTTTTTCCGCGACCAGGAGGCCTTTGACGCGTTGCTGGATAACGCCTTGCCGAAATTGCTGCAAGACAAACCGGACAATTACGAATTCCGGATTTGGGTGGTCGGCTGTGCCAGCGGCGAAGAAGCTTACTCGCTGGCGATCTTGTTTAAGGAAGCCATAGAAAATGCCGGCAAGGCTTTCAATTTTCAGATATTTGCGACAGACCTGGACCAATCGTCCATCAACCGGGCCCGATACGGAACTTACCCGGCCGGCATTGCCGCCGACGTGTCGCCGCAGCGCCTGGAACGTTTCTTCACGCTGATCGACAACCAATATCGCGTCAATCAGAGTCTTCGGGATCGGGTAATCTTCGCGACTCAAAATGTGATTCAGGATCCGCCCTTTACCCATATCGATTTGATCAGCTGCCGAAACCTGCTGATTTATTTGGGCTCGGAATTGCAAAGAACCATCTTTCCGCACCTTTTTTACGCCCTAAACCCGGATGGTATGTTGTTTCTGGGGTCGTCGGAATCGCTCGGTCAGTTTGGCGAACGCTTCTCGGCGATCGACGCCAAATGGAAAATCTATCGGAAAAAACCGGGCCCCCCCGTAAAACTTCCTTTTAAAGTCAGTAGCCTGCCGACGAGCATCGATGAGATGCTCGCAGTGCCGTTTAAGTCGCTGAGCGGCGAATTTCAGCCCGGCAATATCGCCCGGCAAATTGAACGCCTATTGCTGGACCGCTATGCGCCTGCCAGTGTCATTATTAACGAGCACGGCAAGATTATTTATATTCACGGCCGCACCGGTAACTACCTGGAGCCGGCCAGCGGCCAGCCGAACTGGAGTATTCTGGAGATGGCTCGGGAAGGCCTGCACATGCCGCTTTTAACGGCATTGAACAAAGCCACAAAGACCGGCCTCACCGAAGAAATCGTCGCTACCGGGCTGCAAGTCAAAACCAACGGCAATTTCGAAACCATAGACATGACCTTTTGCAAGATCAACGAACCCGAACCCTTGCGGGATTTGTATCTGGTGGCTTTTCACCCGCAGGCGGCGAAACCGGAGCCGCATCCGGCCCCGGTCAAGAAAGACAAGGTTTCGTCGGTAAGCAATAAAGACAAGGAAAAAGAACAGCTTGAACAGGAGCTGTTCTTTACCAAGGAGTCGCTGCGGGCGACCATAGAGCAACTGCAAACCTCCAACGAAGAAATCAAGTCGTCCAACGAAGAGCTGCAATCCACCAATGAGGAATTGCAAAGCTCCAACGAAGAGCTGGAAACTTCCAAGGAGGAAATGCAGTCCCTGAACGAAGAGCTGAATGCGGTCAACAGCGAATTACACATCAAGGTGGAACAGCTGTCCGTCATCAATGACGACATGCAAAATCTGATGAACAGCACCGACATCGCCACCATCTTTTTGGACAACCAATTGAAAATAAAGCGCTTTACCCAACAGGCCCAAAGCATAGTCAAAGTGATCGACAGCGATATCGGCAGATCGTTGGCCGATTTGGTGTCCGTGTTGAAATACGATCATTTGATCGACGATGCCAAGGCGGTGCTGCGAACCCTGGTTCGTAAAGATACCGAGGTAGAAACCTTGGCAGGCGATTGGTATTTGCTGCGCATCCTGCCGTACCGCACCGCGGAAAACATGATAGACGGCCTGGTGATCACCTTTGTGGACATCACCCGGCTGAAAAAAGCCGAGCAAACCGCCCACGCCGCCTACCTTACCACCGCGATCGTCAACAGCATCAATCAGCCCTTGATAGTGCTGGACGATGCATTGCGGGTACTTACCGTCAACAGGGCCTACGGGCAGACCTTTAACTGCAGCCCTGAGCAAGTAAGCGGAAAAGCCTTCTTCGATATTCACCAGGCGGCCTGGCGTTCCGACGGGTTGCGCGACCATTTAATCCGATTATTGGCCGATAAACAGGCATTTGACTGTTTCGGCCATGACGCGGCGTTTCCCGGGGCAGGCAAAAAGCGCTTGCTCATAAACGGGTGCATATTGAAACAGTTGCCCAATAGCCCGGAATCGATCTTGTTGGCTATAGGCAATGCTGCGACGCGGTCATGAGCAACCACGCTGACCGCCTCCGCAGGCAGGCCGAAGCCAGGCTGAGTAAGACCGCCACGGATGTCGGCAAAATGCCTAAAGACAGCCTGCAACAACTGCTATACGAATTTCAGGTTCATCAGATAGAACTGGAATTGCAGAATCAGGAGCTGAAAATCGCGCAGCAGGAATTGCAGCTGTCCCGCGACCACTATGCGCACTTGTACCAGTCCGCACCTATCGGTTACCTGACATTGAACGACAGCGGCCGCATCCTGATGGCCAATCCGGCTGCCACACGATTGCTCGGAGCCGACCCGGCCGAATTGATCGACAAACAATTGGGGCATTTTATTCACGCCGAGGATCAGGACGCTTATTATTTTTTTCTGCAGGATATTTTGCACCAGCATACGGAACGAGTGGCGACGATTCGGCTAAAAGCCCCCGAGGCGAGACCTGCCGAGCTGAATTGTCGGGGCTTTCGAGAATGCGAATGCACGCCGGATAGCTGCGCGTTCAAGGAAATCTTCCGTTACATGGAGTTCCGCGGCGCTTTGCTCGGGATAGAAAATAACCAAATGCTTATCCTTCTGTCCTTCCACGACATCTCCGGAGCCAAAAAAAACCAGGAGGTGATCGCTTGTTTAAATGCGAAGCTGGAGCAACAGGTTTCCGAGCAAAACCTTGCGCTGAGCGAGACTAACCGGGAATTACGCGAAACCATCGTTCAGCTGAAGCTTGCCAAACGACAGCTGAAGGAACGCGAGGCCAAGCTCAATGCCATCTTTAATGCCACCGTGGAAGGCATTATCACCATGGATATGGATACGACCATTGTCTCGGTTAACAGGACGGTGGAAACCATTTTCGGTTATACCGAATCGGAGTTGATAAATTGCGGCATCGACCGGCTGATCATGTTAAAACATCGCGAACACCACGCCGGTTTTCGGCTGTTCAAGTTTATCGGCCAAATCAGGGAGGTCACCGGTAAGCACAAAGACGGCAGCTTGATACCTTTGGAGCTTTCCGCCGCCCAATTTGTTCTGGAAGAGACGAAGTACCTCGCCGTGATCGTGCGCGACATCAGCGAACGTAAATTACAGGAACAGCGCGATCAGCTTCATTTGGACGAGCTGGCGCATGTTACCAGGCTGGGCCTGATGGGCGAATTGGCGTCCGGCATCGCCCACGAAGTCAATCAACCGTTGACCGCCATTGTCAATTACTCCAATGCCTGCCTGAATTTGTTGCGGCACCCCGATTACGACAAGGCGCAACTGCAAGACATCTTGAGCAAATCCAGCCAGCAGGCTTTAAAAGCCGGCCAGATCGTACATCGGATGCGGGATTTGACTAAGGCCGGAGAGATTCAGCGCGCGGCCATCGAAATTAACCGCTTGGTCGGCGATGCATTGGAATTGTGCGCATGGGACATCAGGCAGCGCAGCATCAAAGTGCATGTGCAGTTGGCGAAACATCTGCCGATACTTTGCGCCGATTCGATTCAGATCGAGCAGGTTCTTTTAAATTTGATTAAGAACGGTATGGATGCCTTGCGTCATGTTCCGATATCCAAACCGCGCAAATTGAGCATACAGACGCATTCCACGCACAATGGAGCGATTGAGGTGAGGGTCAAGGACAATGGGCCGGGAATCGACGAGACGGCGCGAGACAAAATTTTAACGCCTTTTTACACGACCAAATCCAGCGGCATGGGCATGGGTTTGTCCATTTGCCGCTCCATTGTTGAAGCGCACGGCGGCACCCTGCGCTTTAACGGCCTGCCCGGAAAGGGGGCGACGTTCTATTTTACTTTGCCGATTGGAGGACAAAACGATGGAAACCAATCCTTTTGAAGCTTCCGTATATCTGGTGGATGATGAGTTTCCCGTGCGGGATTCGCTGACCGTGTTGCTCGAGTCGGCGGGGTGGTCGATCAAAAGCTTTGACTGCGCACGCGCATTTTTAGCCGATTACGATGCCGAAAAACCGGGGTGCCTGATCCTTGACGTCAGAATGCCCGAAATGAGCGGACTTGAGTTGCAGGAGGAATTATTAAAAAAGGGCATTAACATACCGATTATCTTTATCAGCGGCAATGCCGATGTTCCGGATTCGGCGAAAGCGTTCAGAGCCGGTGCGGTGGATTTTTTGGTGAAACCGTTTGACGACAAAGTCATGCTGGAACGGATAGACGAAGCGATAAAAAAAGATATTGCCGAGAGAAAGGAACTGTCTGAAAAACGGCGAATATTACAATGCCTGGAACGTCTGACCTCGCGTGAAATCGAGGTGTTGAGGCTGATTATACATAGCCACAGCAACAAGGCCGCCGCAAAAGTTTTACAGATCAGTCCGCGCACGGTAGAAGCGCATAGAACGAAAGTCATGGAAAAAATGCAAGTCGGCGATATTACCGCGCTGGTAAACTTGCTTGCGAAACATAATCTGCTCGGGATGGAGTCGTTTCTTTAAAAATACCGCCGTTCGGTTCGCTGCGGGAGGTGGCCACGCATTGGAATAAACCGGCTTGTCGGGGGCTTTTCCAATTACACCGATATCGGCTCCGCAATTGCGATGCCGGCCATAGGCAGCGAATGCGCGCGAATAATTTCAAGACAGGCTAATCCGGCTTCTCAAAACCAGCGTCCGCTTGCATGGGGGCTTGACCGCAGCGTCCTCGCTGCCGACATTCTCACTCGGTACGTCCCTAGTGACTATTGCCATATCGGGAAGTTATTTCGGACGATATCCTTATCAGTTAGGTAATGCTACGAATGGAAAGTATGTCATTTGTCCCGGAAAATAAACCGGCGAAGTTAGTCAGCTTTTGACATTGGTATGTCGTCAAAGACTTTGTTGTAGAAGGTCGTTTATGAAATCCGGATCTGTCGAGAAATGCTTACCGGACCGCGCCAATGCGGCTATGCCTTACGGTAATTCGAATACTGGCGAAGGGGGTTTCCCGGTCAAAACTTCAGTCGGCGCGTTTCAAAAAACTCGATTGCATGGGCTTATTCGCAAGTATGAGCTTGAAGAACCCGTTAGGAGCAAAACAGAAATACCGTCGAAAGACCGCTATCCGGTGCGTTTGGGTCTTCAAGTCACATTGTTTCCCCAGTTACCGCGCCAGCCGAATATAAATGAATGAAGGTGAACCCATGAATCGTGCTTTTAAATACGCCAATACTGTAGATGCCGCTGAATCCGGCTTTCGCCAACCGTTTCGAGTGGTCGGGCGGGAAGATAAAAAAAGGGCGGGCAAGAAGCTTCGCGGCCGCTCGGGTAAAACACTTAACGGTTCCAGTGGCGGTGCGGATGCGCCTGCCGCCTTATCAAAACAATACCGCAATTGGAAGGCAAGCATCAATCCGTTTGAATGTCCGAATGCGTCGGCGTTGGGTAGCATCAAGAACGGCGTGATCGATAACAAAATGGCGATTTTGATTTTGGATGAATCCGGGTATATCAAGCACTGTAATAAAACGAGCGCTCTGTTGCTTGATTGGCAACGCACATATTTGTTATCGCGGCACGTTTCAGACATATTTCCGCAGTTAGCAAAAACATCCTTATTCGAAAATATGCATGTCAATTCCAAGATACGTTTTCTGTCGCGCGTAGGCCATCACTTCGATGCGCACGGCCAGCATGGCGAACGTTTTAAATGCGAATTGTTTTTCAACCATAAGGCGTATGCCGGAGCGGATTATCTGCAATTGATCGTCCACCCGCTGAAATTGACGGCATGTTGACGCCGGCATCATTATCGGCCCGCCGTTTAAGCCGTTCAGCATTAGGGCGTGGTCCGCTATTCCCGCCGGATTAAACAAACCGGGAATCCAGGTTCAGGTTGCCGCGCTCCTTTGCGTCTCGGCGGCCTGCGCTGCTGACTTCGGCCGCGGCTGAACCTGTCTTTCATCGGCCGGGCATCGAGACTCCCGCGGTTTCCAACTTCCGAATTTACTGATTTTTTAAGGAATTCTATGGAATTTTTTACGAAATTCCCTCCAGATATTCTTATAAATTGAGCCTGCCGGTAGGACGCAACAGATTTCATTAGGCCTATTCCAGGCGTTCCGCACTAATCCAGTTAATCGTTAGGAGTAAACAATGGGTATGATTCGTACCGAACGCGATCCCTTGAGCCTCTATCAAAGCATGTTGTTAATCCGCGCCTACGAAGAACGCCTGGCAAAACTTTACGCGGCCGGCAATTTTCCCATGACTTGCTCGGCTCTTGGACAGGAGGCTTCGGGCGTCGGCGTGATTCGTGCGTTAGGGGCAGACGACAGGATTCTAACCAACCACCGCAGTTCGGCACATTTGATTGCGCGCGGCGCCGATCCCGGACGGCTGATTGCGGAGGTTACGGGCAAGGCATCCGGCTATTGCGGAGGTAAAAGCGGCACCTTGCATATTTCGGTCAAAGAGCTGGGAATTCTGCTCACTTCGACCATCGTCGGCGGCGAGCTGTCGATGGCGACGGGTGTGGCCTTATCTCAAAAAATGTTGAACAAAGCCGGCATCGTGGTTTGTTTTTTTGGAGACGGCGCGGCTTGCGAGGGCATTTTCCACGAATCGGTCAATCTTGCCTCGGTCTGGGATCTGCCCATTCTTTACGTCTGCGAAAATAACCAATGGCAAGCCTTCGTGCATAGGCGCGAGACCATGCGCGCCGAACATATCTCCGCGTGGGCAAGCGCTTACGGCATGGCCGGATCGACGGTAGACGGCAATGACGTCCAAGCCGTGCTTAGCGCGGCGATAGACGCGGCCGCGCATGTGCGCGAAACCGGCAGGTCCTATTTGCTCGAAACCTATACCTACCGCCGGAAGGGGCATATTTCTTTCGACGACCAATCCTATGTCGACGCCGACGAATTGGCGCATTGGCGGGCGCTGGACCCACTGCGCCGGATGGAAGCGCAATTATTGGCGACAGAATTAACGGCGGATGATTTGGCGGCCTTGCAAGGCGAAGCCGAAACCGCCGTCGATGCGGCGGTCGCGTTTGCCGAGCAATCGCCTTTTCCCGATTTGGCCGCACTGACGGCCGACGTTTACGCTTAACAGGTGCTCCGATGCCGGAAATCACTTATAACGACGCCATCGTTCAAGCCTTGGCCGAAGAAATGCAACGCGACGGCAGCGTGCTGGTTTTCGGCGAAGGCGTTGCCACCATGCAGCCGCAATTGGTCGAGCGGTTCGGCCCGGAACGCGTGCGCAACACGCCGCTGTCCGAAGCCATTATCGCCGGGACTGCCGTAGGTGCCGCCGCCACGGGCCTGCGGCCGGTGGTCGATATGCTGTATGCGCCTTTTTTGACTTATGCGATGGACGCCATCGTCAACAGCGCCGGCAAGTTGCGTTATCTGTCCGGCGGCCAATTCGAATTTCCTATGGTGGTGCTGGCCAAAACAGGGGCCGGCTGGGGCGTGGGTGCACAGCATACGCATAATTTCGAGGCCTGGTTCGTGCATAGTCCGGGCCTTAAGGTTGCGATGCCGTCCAACGCCGCCGACGCCAAAGGTTTGTTGAAAAGCGCCATTCGCGACGACAATCCGGTCTTGTTCTTTAGCGACATGACCCTGGGATTTAATTCTTGCGAGGCGGCCGCCGGTGACGACGCGTTGGTGCCGCTCGGCAAAGCCGCGGTCGTTCGGACGGGTACGGACGTCACGCTGATTTCCTATTCGAAGAGCGTTTCTACCTGCCTGCAAGCCGCGGCCGAACTGCTTACCCATGGCATAAGCGCCGAAGTCATAGACTTGCGCACGCTGAAACCGTTGGATGTTGAGACGCTGTTTGTTTCCGTGCGAAAAACCGGCCGCGCCGTCGTCGTCCAAGAAGCCGGGCCGCTTTGCGGCATTGCGTCCGAAATCAGCGCGACGCTTTCCGAAAACGCCTTCCGGGCGTTGAAAGCGCCGGTTGTTCGGCTTACCGGCCCGGATGTGCCGACGCCGGCGTCCTATGCGCTGGAACAGGCTTTTGTGCCGGGTGCGCCGGCTGTCGTGGCGGCGGTTCTGCGTTTGCTCGAATGAGGCTCTTGGCTCTGCTTAGCCGGCGTCGCCGCGCGCTAAGGGCATATTCCGTTTCGGATAGAGAAAACAAACGGATGGGTCTATCGGAAAAGACCCTGCGGAAGATCGCCGGGACGAGAGGGAATATGCAATGTAAGCGTTTATTTATATTCCCTCCTAAGCTTCTCCCGCGCCTTTTACTCTAGACGCTTTAAGCTAGGCGTCAGGCGCGTGATCGGCAATGTTCCGGCGAAATACATTGAACAGCAACGCCAGAAAACCCAGCGAAACCACGGTAGAGCCGATACCGGCCAGCGGTTCGCCGATCGGTGGATTGCCGCCGTAAATCAATGCGATACCGACCAAGGCGATCGGCAGGCCAAGGTTATGCAGCCAAAAATGCAGCTTGGCCAGCACGTGGTTGGCGAGCTTGGGGAACAGGTGATAAATAATGCCGGAAATGGCCAGGGAAGCCCAGCCTAACAAATTGGCGTGCGCGTGAGTGTCGCGTTGATCGAACGAGTGGCTGGAAGCCATATAAATCCCCAATAAAACGCCGACAATTAAGTAGACTACGGCCAAGCGGATGAAACTGATTGCCATGAGTGTTGCTCCAAAAAAACCGAAGTCTAACATCTCCCGTGACGCTGGCTTTTTAAGAAAACCGGCAACAAATCTTAAATTTTTCGTAAGAACGGAATCTTTGGCCGGGGGGTTGTATGAGACTCATTCGATTTCTTCTAAAGTCAACGGCTGTTCGACTTGCAGCTTGAACACGCCGCGTCCGGCCTTGTGCAGCGAAATGCCGCATCGACGTTCCTCCAAGCGCCGTTTCAGCAATACCAAACGGGTTTCGAGATTGTCGGCAACATCCGGTAGTTTCAGGTCGGTGAGCAAACGCAGTTCGCGATTACTGAATTGCCGGCGTCCGGTATTTTGGAAACTGTGCAACAAATGCCAAAGAATGGCGCCTGCTAATCCTTTAATCAGGTAGGTATCGTCGATAAACACGCTATGATCGCGATGAAAATGCCGAACGCGCATCGGCTTGCCGGCCTTTTGTTGAAACGGCGCTGCGGAATGTAAACGGCGGCTGCCGCTGTCGCCGGTTTCCGGCAATTGCGAAATCGCATGCGCCCATTGTTCCGCGAGTATCACCAAAGCGTCTTCGTCGTCGTAGCCGAAGCGGCTATCCCGGTCGCTTTCGACATAAAGTACGCCGATTAAGCGGTTTTTGGTTTTGATCGGAACGGCCATTTGGCTACGGCATTCCGGAATGCCGGGCATTGGAATCGCCGTATCGAGCAAAGTCGTCAACCCTATTTGTTGCATGCTGGCGCGAATCGCCTTGCCGTAGCCGTATTCGTTAATCATATGGGCGACACGGATGGGCACCTGCATTTGTCCGGCTATGCCGATTACGCCGTGTCCGAGCGGAATTTCCGAACCTATGCCCGCATTTTCGTAGCCGTAGCTGGCAATTGTGAACAGATTGTCGCGCTCCGCATCGTGCATCAAAATGATGGCGTGCCCGATACCGAACTTTTCCGCTAAGGCCTTTATTAATGTGTCGACCAAGCTGTCCATATCGTCGCAGTCCGTTATGGCCGAAATACTTTGGCGCAGCGCCGGCAGCCAATTGCTGCGCTGATCGACGTTGGACAAACACGGCCCCGGTACGCGTTCGATATCCAACACGCGGTATACGTCCGCGCCCAGTAGGCGAAACACGTTCGCCATGCCGGTATGGGCGGCGATACCGGCCAATTTGGCGCGCATGACTTCGAACAGCGGGCCGGACGTCTCGGTATGCAGATACTGAATGTTCAAGCGGTAAATCGCTGCCGTATGCGGATCCGAGACGCTCAACGTCGCGTAAGGGTGATCCAATATGTTGGTTCGGGTTTTGTTGAAGAATTGGTAGGTCAGCGCTATGTGGTCCGGATCGATGTATTGGACTTGCGACAATAGCGAAATATTGGGCACGCCGTCACCCGAGCATGTGGCGATGGCGCTGGGAATGGCGCCGTCGAAACAATTGCGTAAAGATTCCAGTGTCGTTGTTACGGCTGACATTTGAGGATGCTGCCGGCCAAGGGGCCGGGAGTTTGTTCATAGAACTCCGTGGCTTGGGTAATAATCGCCATGCACTTCTCGGCATACAAAAAATGATCGACGAAATCGCGGCTTAAACCGAAGTCGGCGACTTCCTTAGCGAACTGCGAGCAGGCGCGTTCTATCAGCCGGCGTTCGTCGGCCTCGGCCGTTCTTAGTTTTTCAACACGACATTTGATTTGTATGGTTTGCTCGGTCGATGGCAGGCAAAACACCGCGGCCAAACGAAGATGGGGTTTTAGATCGGCTAGCAGCTTTTTAGCGCTGATTTCGGATACGTATAAGCAAAGTTCTAAATTCGACGCATCAAAACGGCAGGCGAGGCCGCGAGCTAGCGACGGATAGCGTTTATCGCCGCAGACCGCTAGATTGATGGAAACGGGCAAACGCAAAAATTCGGCGATTTGCGCGGGGTTGTTTAGGGATTTGTGGCTTGTGGTTTCCATGAAAACTCAAGGTTCGGAGCATCTTGCTGGTAACAGAGAATCCCGATTTTAAGCCGAATTTTGCGTATGGGGTATGCTTTGCATGTTTAACCCGTTGAATGGGAAGTTGAAAATAATCCATTATTTTCAAAACGTGCTGTTCGGAATGAGAGAACCAAAACCTCCGGTCCCTGTATCCAATACTATGAAACATCCTGCAATCAATAGCTTAGCAGGAGTCTTGACGTGTTTCAATCAGCCGGCTGGCGACGTTTTTATTTCGAATAGTGCACGTTTTGGTGTATGAGGAGTTTCAAGGCGGCCAGCAGTCGATTCAAGTTGACAAATAAACTGGACAGTAAAGGTAAATAAGCGCTCGTTCAAAATGTGATGACGCTGCATTAATGGCGGACCTATATATGTGCCGATGTCGGGAACGCATCCTATTTAGCGCGCCTTAAAATTCCGGTTGTCGGCAGCGCGGAATTCGCCAATTAGGCCTAGTGTTTTGGCCGTTTTAGCCGACAATCCGGTTTTTTCGCTTCGACTAGGGTTTGGCCAAAAACAACTTCCCGTTTTGCCGGTGCGAACCCTGGGGCATACCGAATGAGGAAGGCCGTGAACCCTGGGGGCTTGACGGCAGCGTCCTTGCTGCCGACATCCTCACTCGGTGCCTCCCCAGTGACTATTGCCATATCGGGAAGTTATTTTGGACGATATCCTTAGCGCCTGCGCGATGAAACATTCCTCACGTTTTACCGTAGTCTACGGTGCAGCCGATAAAAACGCCGAAATCGGCGTATCGGCTCCATCAGCGCCAACCGCCGGAATTACCATCAGCTCATCCTTGGCCAGATCGGCATTCAGTGGATTGCCCGCGGTCACCTGCAATTCAGTACCGACCTGGCCGTGCGCGATGGTCAATTGCGGATGATCGAACGGCGCACGTTGGTATCTGACCCGCTCATCCGTCAACGAAACCAGAAAATTGCTCAGATCGGTCACGCTTTGATCGGTGCTCAGCAAGGTCGAAAATCCGGCCAGATGAAAATGCAGGGTATCGCTGCCGAAATTACCGTGACGGCCGTAGAACTCAATCACCTGCCGCAAGGTGGCCATGCCGCCGTTGTGCATGTAAGGCCCGGTCAGCTCGATGTTGCGCAGCGTCGGCACTTTGAAAGCGCCGTGCGTGGCAATCGCCATTTTCGAGCCGGCCAGATTGGCCTGAGCCGCCGCCACCGTCGGAATATAAGCCGTCACGGGATTGAGACAGTTTTGATTCCGCAGCACGCCTTCCCGGCTGCCGTCGGCCAGCAACCCATCGGCCGGCAAAAAATAGTCGGGCAAATCGACAGCCAGGCCATAAGCCAATGGGCTGATGAAATCGCAGGTACGAATACTGTCTATACCCGGATCGACAAGCCCCGCCGAATTGCCCAGCAAATACTGGACATACTGCGCGCTGTACGACAAGGGATTGCCGAAATCGTCCTCGCCTCCCAGGCCCGGATCGTCATCGGGATTGACCGCGCCGTTGTTCACAAACCCCAGGTCCATAAACTTCGGCAACTGCCGGATATCGGTATCCCGGGTCACCGTGTTGCCGTATTGATTGATGCCGGCCCGAGCCGCGGCGCCGAAAGGCCCGAAGGCATCCGGCCCGTATGCGATCGGCGTATCCGGCGGCCCGAAACGGGCGCCGGCGGTCGGGGTCAGCAACATGGCGTTGGTCGCCACCGACGCCAAACTTAGCGTCGGACCGGCATGGCAGAGATTGCAATGGTTATGTATGAACAAATCCACGCCGTTTTGCAGCGAAGCCACCAGGGCAGCGGTTTTGGCCGGCGTATCCGCGCTGATATTGCTCCAGGTCGGCTTCATGTTGGCGTCGACAGGGCTCAAGTCGAATGGCGATTGATCGGACACCAGCGTGGATTCGTATAGCTGAATGGCAATGCCGAAAAACATCGAAAAGTTCGCTTCCATCTGATTGTAAGGCGCCCCGCCGGCAGCCGGCGCGCCGAACTTGCTCACTCCGTTGTAAGCCCAATAACGCGGATTGAAGGCCCGGGTGATCATGGTTTTATACAGCGTTTTCAAACCCGGTTTCAGATTGCCGGCGCTGCTCAAACTGAAAGCGCCCAACACGCTGTCTTGCGGATGAACCTGCTGGTATTGCAGCGGTTGCCGCGACAACAACTTACGGCCGATATCCGCCCAAGTCCGCCCTTCGCAACCCATTTCGATGGCGTTGAATACCGGCGGCGCCACCGCTTGCGAAGCCAATGACGAATTGATCAGATGCAGCTTTTGTTTGACCACGCTCCTGGCGTCGAGCTTCACCCAAACGCCGGCATTTTGATCGCGTTCGCCCCAAGGGCTACTGCCGTTAAACACATTATTGGCGCGGCCATCCCAAAAGTTCCGGTGATTGAACACCGCATTGATCACGGTCGGTGCATTGCGCGGTTCGACTTTTCGTACCCCGACTTGACCGACATTAAACACCGGGTCGGCAGAGCGGCTGCACCGGTCGTTTGCTCCGCTGAATTGCGATACGCCGGTAAATTCACCGCTAAAGGTGCCGGCCGATCCCACCACATCGTCGCTGCTGTAAACCACCGGGCTGGCGTTGCTGGTCGGATCGGCGAACCGGTGCAACGGAAAATCCGCCAAACTCAAACTGTAGTTAGGGCCGCCGCCACCGGAAGGCAAACTATCGAAAGTTTGCCCGCCGGCATGGATGCTGTTTTGCCCGGGATTCAGCTGATTCTTGATGCGACTGTCGGCGCCGGCGCTGAAATGGCACGAGGCGCAGGCCTGGCCATCGCTGCCGAGATTCTGATCCCAGAATAAGGCCTTGCCCAACGCAATCGCCATCGTCTTATCCACGACGATAGGATTGGAGCCGTCCAACAGTCCCGGCACCGGTGGCGGCGGCACATTGCGCAAGGACACCGGCACCGGGCCGATCGCCAAACCGGATTGCGCATACAATATGCCCGCGAAGACAACCATTTTGCAGATGCGATTCATGGCCGCCTCGCCGCCCGGCCGAAGCAGGCCCGGAAGCCGCCGGCGCCGAGTAGACGCCGAAACGGTGCCTTCTTCCCGGCGCCGGCCAACACCGGCAAACAGCCGCTTAAGAACAGCCAGATGCCGGCTGGCAGCGGCACGCCGGCAACGCCGGCCGCCGCGCTGACGAAAATCTGCGAATGCCCGCCGGGCTTGGTCAGCTGATTCACCAGATAAGTGACATTGGAGTCAGCCGCCGAACCGAACAGCGATACCAGCCCGCCGGCGGCGATGCGGTTCAGCAGGTCGGGGTTATCGCCCAAATCCCAAAAGCGCGGCGCGCACACATCGTTGCTGCAATTATTGGTGCCGTTGAAATCGCCGCCGGTGTAGCCGTAGATGCCCAAGGTCTGCATGCCGTCTAACAGCGTACTGTAAGCGCCGCCGGCCCCGAATACGGCATTCCAGTTCAGATCGTTGTTGGTCAGGCCCAACGGTCCGGCTGTGGCGGGATTGAACCAGTTATCGTTTGCCAACAACGAAATATTGAAAGCACCGGCGGCCGGCACGTTGAACTGCGGGTTATGCGCCGGCACGCCCAAAATGTCGAAATTGCTATACCACTTGACCGAAACATCGGTGACATGCCAGTTGCCGGCTCCGTATTGGCTGTCGAAACCGGCCTTGATTGGCGCCGTATCGTAAGCCACCAGCAAATCCAGGGTTCGCGGGTACATGATGCCCTGGATGTAGTCCGGCAAGTCCGCCGAAATCTGCATCGCCCCGAAAGCCGACATATCCCGGTCGGCATAGTTCGGGTCGCTGGAAATAAAGGTGTCGGCAACGGCATCGATATTGATGGAGGTATCGGCCCAAGCCGGACCGGTTTGGCCTAATCCGGCCAGGGCGATCGATGCGCTCAGGCGAAAATGCTTGTTGTGCAAGGTAGTCATAAAAAGCCTCTAAACAGATAAAAGTGGGAGATAAGGATTTGGCCAAAAACAACTTCCCGTTTTGCGAGTGCGAACCCTGGGGCATACCGAATGAGGAACGCCGTGAACCCTTCCATGGGGGCTTGACGGCAGCGTCCTTGCTGCCGACATCCTCACTCGGTACGTCCCCAGTGACTATTGCCATATCGGGAAGTTATTTTGGACGATATCCTAAGGAGCCGAGACCAGCTATTCCGTGCGGGTCGCGAACGGATGGCGGCCGGATAGGCCCAGCAGCGTCAGGCAGCCGCTGATGAACAGCCAGATACCGGTCGGAAGCGGCACGGCGGCAATGCCCGCCGCCGCACTGACGAATAATTGCGGATGTGCGCCGTTGGCGCTGCGTTGACTGACGATGTAGCTCACCTCGCTATCCGCTGCCGAGGCGAATAAGGAGACCATTCCGCCGCTGCCGATGATGTCGAACAAATCGGCGTTATCGCCCAAATCCCAGAAGCGCGGCGCGCACACCTCGTTGACGCAATTATTGCCGCCGTTGAAATCGCCGCCGGTGTAGCTATAAATGCCCAGGATTTGCGCGCCGTCCAGCAAATTGCCATAGGCCCCGCCGGTGCCGAACACCGAATCCCAATTCAGATCGGTATTGGCAAAGCCCTTGTCGCCGGCCGATGCCGGGTCGAACCAATCGTTGTGCGTCAACAGCGAAATATTGAACGAACCGGCGGCCGGTACGTTCAGCTGCGGGTTTTGCGGCGCCACGCCGAGAATGTCGTAATTGGAATACCATTTCACCCGCACATCGGTGACATGCCAGTTGCCGGCGCCGAATTCGGCATCCAAGCGGGTTTTAATCGCCGCCGTATCGTAAGCGATCAGCGCATCCATGGTTCTGGGGGTGTTCATACCCTTCTGCGGATTGGCCAGATTCGCCGAAATCCCCATGGCTCCGAAATTGGACCAGTCCCGGTTGGACAACAGCGGATCGCTGTTCAGATAGGTATCGGCGATGGAATCGACGCTCAGTACGGTATCGGCCGAGGCAATGTTGTGCGGACCGAATAGAGCCAGCGCAAGCGCGGTAGCGTGAAAAGAATGTTTACCCGATTTGTCGTTCATTAATGCTCCATCCTTAATTAAAAAAGCGCTATTGGCGTCAGGGCAATCTCTAAAAATCGCAAAAAATCCCCATCCGTCGCCCGGTATTCAATGTAAATCACGCGGCTTAGGAGCCGGGTCTGCCGCCGTGCTGAATTTAATCCGATCGAAAACCCGCCCCATTTCCTGCAGACTGATCTCCGTTATTCTGGCTTGGGCAAACGGTTCGCCTCCGGCCGCCCACTGCGCATGGCAACGCGGATTGGCCAGCGCCAGACTCAAGGCTTGATTTAGCTCGTACAGGACCCAGGCATAAGCGGCATCGCGTAACGCCGATTGCATGGCGTTCTGGATCAGACCGCGAAACAAGCGATGCGGCTCGGAGATGGGAATTTGCTCGATCCGGCCGGCGGCGGCATCCACACAAGCTTGCTTGTCATAACAGGCATGTCCCCGGCAAGCCAGCGGCCGTACCGGATAAATCAAACACGCGCCTTGATGAATGAAAGGGCAGCGCCGCCTCAATTTCACCCGTTGCGCTTCGTCCAGGCCGCACGTTTGCTGATTGGCTTTCGCCACCCGTTTGGCCAGATTGATTTCGCTGTCCGGAAATTTCGCCCAGGCGATATAGCGCGCAATCAACAGCACTTCCGGCGCGCTGGCCGTCACCCGCAAGGTGCAGCAGGTGGCGCAGCCTTTATGACAAGACACGGCCGGGTAAGCACGGGCCTCTATCGCCACATTGCCTTCGAAACTGCTGAAAGCCTGAGACAACAAGGCATCAATCAAATCCTCGCGGCCCCGGCGGTTGGCCAGGGTATCGGCAAACGCTCGCGTTTGCGCGGCAAAAAACTCCAAATTTACGGTTTCATTCATAGTTACGCTCCGGTTTGTAGCTGTTCTTTGAATCTTGTTCAGTTCACCGTAAGGCAACGCCGGCGACCTGGCGCTTCGGTTCTTATGATAGGATGAATCAGGTAGGGTTTTGTCATTCCGAGCTTAGCCAAGCGTTACGGTGTGTAGTTGATTTCGAGTATCGGGCCGGTTCCCAACGAGAGTGGTTCAGCTTCTTTACTATAAAAAGCGCGGAAGGTTGTCGACGACGATTCGTCGTCGTTGATCAATATCCAGCCGTAGTTGGTCGAGGGGGAGTTAAGCCAAGCTTGTATATCGCTTACCATGTTGGCGTGGGACCAGTTGTAGGTGGTATTGAGCGTTTGACTGACTGTCGTGGAGGCGCTTACCGTGCCGCTATAGTCTCCACCTGCGTTATTCCAGCTAGGCGATGAATAGGAATAGGCGTTCCAGGTCGCATCGCCACTGTTGGCCGGAAATCCTCCGCCGGTGCCGCCTATGGTCGTCGCGCTGCTTCCCGTTGTACCTTCTCCCCACATTCCGTTCGTTACTTTATATAGCTTGATGACTCTAGGCGTGGAGTCTCCGCTACCGCCGCCGGAGCCTGCGACTTTTCCCAGCATCAGATGCAAGGTGACGCTATTGATCGACGATGCGTTGCTTAAGGCGCCGCCAAGCACGTCAACGTCGTAGTTGTAAACGTCGAAAAAAACCAATGCCCTCCGAGGCGAGGGGCCTGCGTTTCCACCGGAAAAGATGCCGGGACCGGCTCCGTTGCTATTATTGACGGCATCTTGATAAATCGAAGCGTCTTCGACGTAACCGGAAGACGCATATATGTAAGCCGTATCGGCATGGGCTATCATCGGCTGCAACAGCGAGAAAACGATCAGCGACGGACGGGTAAAACTAAGCTTTTCGAACATAAACGACTCCTGAAATGATTAAAAATGCCATAAACTCGATAGTGCTTTACTTGAAACAGAGCGATACCTCAGACTTTTGCTTTTCCGGTTATACCTTCATCCTCCCGCCCATTGCGGTGTTTTACTATTGTTCCAGCCCGAGTCAGGCGAAAGCCAACACCGCCTTGCGCCGGCCGAACAGGCCCAATCCCGCAGCACTGACAAACAACCACACTGTGCCAGGCAACGGTACTGGGGCCGCGCTGGCGGCGATGGACAATACCGGAGGCGGACCCGGTGGAGTGCTGACGAACAAATAGCCCACGGAACTGTCCGCCGGCGCGCCAAAGATGCTCACTTCCTCTCCGGCTAGAATGTCTCCCACCAGACCGGTGCTTAGATTGAATATCCAGGTGAGTGGATCGCTGCCATCGGCAAAGAAGTAATAGGTGCCCAGTGTCTCCAAGGAATTGGCATTGCTTGGCCCTGGGAGATGCTCCGGCAGAGTATTGTAGGTAACACTTTCGGTCCAGATGTCGTTGCTCATCCAACTGAAAGCGAACCGGCCGGGGTTGATGACGTTGAACCGGGGGTTGTTGGGCCGCACCCCGGCGGTCGGCCAGCGGGAAAACAAGGTGAGGGAAACCCCTTCCACTATCCACGCATTGGCACCGTATAGTTCATCGAACTGGGTTTTAATGAACGAGGTGTCGAAGCCCAGAAGAGCCAGTTGCGTCCGCTCCTGACTAGCTGTAGGCGCGGCAATTTCCATGGCGTAGGGGCCGTAGCCGGTGTCCGGTTCGCCGGAAGAGACGAAAGTGTCCCGGATTGTGCTGCTGGTCAAGGTTACTGCCGCCTGCGCCGGTTCCGCTAACAGAGCCGCGGCAGCCACCGCTAGCACGAATTTCCGGTGATGACAAGGGGACTTGCTCAAATTCATTGTTGATCGCTCGTTGTTGATATCTAGATGTCATGCCAGATAGGAATCCGGCGTTCAGGCTCACGGATGTGAAAGTCTTGCCTTCTGCAGATGGGGTTCCACTCGGCGGCATGTCGGTTTAAATAGCGCTGGTCGTGGTATCCGCCGTGACCAAAATGTTCGGGACAGGACAATATGCCGATCCGAACTAGCAATTTCGCAGTGATGTAGGGCGTACTGGCGCAGGAGACGCATCGACGGTCGCGTACGATGCGCCTCATTCCTCACCGTCAGGCCACTTTTTTCCGTCCGATCACGCCCAATCCCGCCAAGGCGCTGCCGAATAGCCACACCGCTGCGGGCACGGGCACCGGCGCGAGGAACTGAACACCGCGGATGCCGCCCGATGCTGCAAAGGTATTTGCGGTCGAGTTCAGTATTCCAGTCTCCAAGTCGATGTTCGACCATAACAGCGGGCTCGTTGACAATGCGGCCCAGAGAGTCCCGTCGCTGCGGAACGCCAGATCATTGAGGACAATCCCCGAATTACCGATGTTTGTTGCCAGCCCCGTGCTTGTATTTATCGTCATCAGACCGCTGGCCGTACTCCACGCATACAAGGTACCGGTGGGTGAAAACGCCAAGTCTCCAAAAATATCAGGTTTTTCGGTACTCCCGACCAAGGTCGTTTCACCCGTCAGCGGGTTGATGTGATAGAGGTTGCTGGAGATCGTCGGATTGTCGAAGGCGACGGCGAAGAGATCGCCGCTTGGAGCGAAACTAAGGCCGGTGATGGTATGCGATGGCTTGGCAGTACCGTTGTAGTCGAGGGTTGCGACCGCCGTTGCCTGTCCCGTGGCCGGGTCGATGGTGACAAGGGTATTGTCCAAGGAGCCGCCCACGGAATACAAAGTTCCCGACGACGACCTGGCCAATGAATCCAGGCGGCTAATCCCCGCATTGCCCAAGACAGTCCGGGTTCCGGTGGCAGAGTCAAAGGACGCAACAGTCCCGTTGAATGTAACCCCGATCACATCGGCTGAAGCCGATCCAGCAGAGGCAAGCATTCCCGTGTAAACCGGGAAAAGCACACAGAGTAGTTTTTTCATAAGGACATTTCCTCTCAAATCACGCTCAATTCGGAACGACATTGCTGGTGCTGCACGATGTAGGAAGGGATAGAGAAGCCAAGCTCGGCTTGCGCCGACCGAACAAGCCCAAACCCGCCAATGCGCTGCCGAACAACCATGCTGCCGCCGGCAGCGGTACGGCGCTGACCACGTCGAAATTCAGGGTCGGCAAAGCTTGGCCCTGACCGCCGGTAAAGATGATCATGCCCAGCGTGGCACTGGTGCCCATCAGGTACAGCGAGGCGGCCTGATTGTTGCCGCTTGCCGAGGAGGAAAGGATATCGTTGACGAATAGCGAGCTTGCCGTGAGGCCGTAAGACAAGTCAACGTAGCTTGAGCCCGCGATAGTAAAGTTTTCGGACCCCAGCAAGGCTTGGTTCCCGGACCAGGTTGACAATTCCGCCGCCGAGGAGGCGTAGATAGGGTTCAATTGGCGGTCGGTCGGCGTACCCTTGCTTTGTGCCCAGTTATCATTGCCCACCCAGTAAATGTCGAAATTGCCGGCGCCGATACCGAAGCGGGAGTTATTTTGCACGGCATAGGAGGAGGCGAAGGTTAGCGTCGGGTTGGCGATAGTCCAGTTCCCGGCGCCATAGGTGGTGTTCAAAGCGTCAACGGTGGCGCCGATGTTGAACTTGAAGGTTTCATTGGCCGGAGTGGTATGGCCGCCGTTATTGGTGGTGGCCAGGTTGCCTTGCACGGCGCCGGCACCGCCGGCCCAGCCCCAGCCGTCACTGCCATAAGTGCTGAAGACCATGTCGCTGGCACTGGTGCCCGCGCCGCCAAGGCCGCCGGAGCCTGTTATGCTGATACTTTTATGATCCAGCAATGCGGCTTGCACCGGTTGGACCAATATACCCGCCAGCACTGCAATCATCGGCAACAACTTATTGATGGATTTGGGCTGAATTAATACATGCATCACGATTTCCTCGCCCTTAGGCGTTTATTTAAAAAAAATACCTACAAATGCCAACCGCCAAAGCTGAATTGTTCATAGGCAATCCGGCCAACTCTTTCGAGCCCCGCTCCCTTGCGCCGGCCCATAAAGCCAAAACCCGCCACCGCGCTACCGAACAACCACGCCGCCGCCGGTAGCGGCACCGCCGCGGCATTCGCCGATTCCAGATGCGATGTGATGCCGGCTTGAGCGTACAGTTGTTGGGTGGCGCCGGGTGTCAGTGTGAAGAGCCAAATCACGGAGTCTGAGGCCGATTGTCGGTCGTCGAGATAGTCGGTAAAGGTTGCCGCCGAGGCGTAGTCGAAACCGGAAATCGCACCGGTTTCATCCCAGTAGTCGAACAGAATGGCGCTGTTGGCAAATTCGCCATGGGCACTGGCTTGTAAGGCGTAAGTCAAGTTGACGGCAAGGTTGTAGCTGTAAGGGCCGTTGTTAGCGAATTCGAGGCCGAACAACCCGGTATGCAGACTGTCCACGCTGCCCGACACCGCGCTGCCGGTGGCGGTGAACGAACCTGTAAATATGCCGGCGACGGCGCTTGACGCCGGATTGGGGCTGTAGGCCAGACTGTCGCCGTCGCCGCTGACGGTGACATAAAAGCTAGAATCATCGCCGGGTTGCTGGTACGTTCCCAGGATGGTCAGGCCGGTGTTATCGCCCGGCGTTGGATTGGTGCTATCCAAGACTGCGATCGAATAGCTTAGGTCAACGCTGCTGTCGTAGTCGGCGGCAGCCAGTGCCTGATATGCGAAACACAGGCTCAGCGCCAGCGCGATGCCGGTGTTTTGTGGCGTAAAGATCGATGTTTTCATAAGGGTTTCCAACGGTTGAATTCAATATTCAGCTTGCCGTTCGCTCACTGTGCAGGCGTCAAAAACGGGCTTATAGGCGCTTGGAGCACGCCCCGTGCAACCCATTTCCTCGCCGTCGGTGTCAAAAAAATTTGACCGGAACTATCGAGCGTACCGCCGTCCATCAGACCGGCTAACGGCGTCGATAAATTTCGCCGGTAAACCGGCACGGAACCGGCCGTGCTGGTTGTCGACGCGGGGACGATTGGGCCGCCGGCCGGTACAATTGGAAAAACAACACGCATGATGCGTTCTCGCGAATGATGCCAACGGAACAATTCCGCTCGCCTAAACACCCCTGCAAGGCTGCCGATGCCGGTTGCGCCGGCCGTTGAAAGCGAAGCCGAACAAACCGGACAGCATCAGTATCGCGGCGGGCGGAACCGGAACGGCGGCTGGCACGGTAACGACGGTCAAGCTGTTCAGGTTGGACATATAGCGTCCGCCTTTCAGGTCGCCCGGCACCACGATACGGGCGAAGCCGTTGCTGCCCAGCGGACTGCCGATACCGTCGGCGTAAGCCAGCAGATCGTTTTGCTTGCCGTATTGCGGCATGAGCTCTTCGAGCGAGTAGACGGCGGTGTAATTGTCGGTGCCGGTGGCGACGACATAGGAGCGCAACAAGGCCGCCGGATCGTTGGAGATGCCGGCGCTCACCAACAGGTCATACAGGGAAACGCCGGTAAAGCCGGTTGAACCGCCGGTTGCCAACGCGCTGCCGTCAGGCTTTGTAAAAACGCTGGCAGGCGTTAGCGAGCCCGGCAGATCGGCCGCGGTGTAGCCGGCCGGACCGGAAATCTCGCCGCTCAGGCTGAACGAAGCGGCAGCGCCGCCGGGCGCGAAACCTTGCCAGGCTACGTGGCCGATGTTCAAAGCGGTAAGGCTGAAAACGTTGGCTCCGTCCGCCGCGATCAGGCTGGGCGCGGCCAATAGGCCGTTGCTGTCGCTAAAGGCGATGATGTCGTTCTGGGTGCCGAAGCCGCTGCCGAGCAGATTGCCCAAGGCATAAACGATAGTGCCGCTTTTGCCGCTAGCCACGACGTAATCGCGCAGGACGTCGTTTTTGGCGTTCGCGTCTTTGTCCACATAGCCGCTCAAGTAACTGTACAGCGGCACGCCGGTATAAGTATTGCCGCCGGCCGTCACCGTGGCGGTGGCGCCGAAACTTTGCAGGTCGGCGATGCTGAAGCTGGCCGGACTGCCGGCGGTTAGGAAACCGCCCAGGGCAACGTCGGCCTCGGCGGTCGCCGACAAGGCCGATAAAAATACCGACGCGACAGCGGCGGTGCGCAGGCCGGATTTGCTGGTTTGCATAACATTTACCTCTTTCATTTATGTTGAAATTGCGGGCCGGATGAGGTTTTGTCACCCTCAACCGTCCGGCCCGGGCTTTTGCAGCACCATGCCGTACATCGATACGAATGCGTTCGGATGCTGCTCCTCGAAACGCGCCCAATTGCTTAGCTTGGTGCCGCTCGGGTCTTGCGGAAATCCGGCCTGGTAACGGGTCAGCACCGATGCTGGCAGGCCGCGCATGCCCACGAAGCGCAGTCCGAGTTCGGTCAGTTGTCGTTCGATTTGCGGCAGTGTGTAGCGGTGTTCGTTGGCGTGGAATACCAGGTCGCGAAACATGCTGAGGTTGTAGAAGTCGCGCCATTGCAGCAGGGGCTTTAGCTGTTCATGTTCGCCGGCCAGAATGGCTTGCCGCAGTTGCCGCATTCGTTGCGGCGTGGCTTGCCAGCCTCGCTCGGCGATCAGTTGTCTGGCACGGGCCACGCTTTGCCGGGCCGCTTCGCTGTACAGGCTCACCAACATGACGCCGCCGGGCTTAAGCAAGCCGGTCAAAATCCGCCAGCCTTGCAGCGGGTCTTCCAGATGGTGCAGCACGCCGCTGGCAGTGATTAAATCGAAACGTTCGGGCAGGCCGGCCAATTGGGTGATGTCGGCCTGTTTGAAGTCGATGGCGCCGGCCAGGCCGAGTTGTTGGGCCATGCGCTGGGCGTAGGCCAGGCTGGCCCGGCTCAAGTCCAGCGCCAGATAGCGGCCGGTGTGAATTTGTCTGACCAGGGAAATAGGCTCCAGGCCGGTGCCGCAACCGGCGGTCAGCACGGCTACCGGGCCGCCGAACCCCGGCGGCGGGCATATGCCGGGGGCGAAACTTTTCAGCCATTGCGCGGCGGTCATGCGTTGATAGGCGACGGGGTCGTGCTGCCAGCGCGGGAAAGGGTTTTCTTCGTATTGGCGGCGGACTTGTTCGGAGACTTCGCTGCCGATGCGGGTGAGGCTGTCGATTTCCGCCGCCAGAATCCGCTCCGCCAGACAGGCTTGCCATTCCCGTATCAAGGGTTGTAAATAAGTTTTCCAAACGGCGGAAGCGGGCCGGAACAGCGATCGGCAATCGGCTAAATCCAGACCGGAGCGATACAGCGAGTGATAGGCTAGCGCCGCTTGCCACGACGCTTCTGACGGCAGATTCGCGCCGTCTTCCAATTGCCGCCGCAGCGAGCCGACGATAGCCGTTTCCTGTTCGTCCTCGGCGATGGCGTACTCGGTCAACAGGCAATATTCGGCCAGCGCACCGATGAACGCCAATTCGGTCTTGCCCTGCGCGGCTCTATTAGCCGTCCCGGCATAAGTCAGCAGCAGCGCCCTGCGCAACTTGCGTAACGCGATTTCGAATGCCGGTAACGGAATCAAGCTGCCGCGCAACAGCAGCAAAAACAACGGCGTTTGCATCAGCGCCCGCAGTCTGCCCAGACGCAAGGCGCCGGTGATTTGGGCATCGCTGCCCGATACTAAAAGTTCGAAAGCCTGGCTAAACACCGCATCCTTCAATAGCGAGCGGGCGATTACCAGCGCATATTCGCCGATATCGCCCGGTGCCAGCACGGCATGCAATACCCGGCGAAATTCGGCGGAATCCGGCAAATGCGCGTCGCAGGCTTTCAGTAATAGCAAAAAGTGGCCGCGCGCTTCCGGGTCGTTGGGTTGCAACAGCAGCAACCGGATCTGAGAGGCCAGCGCCTCGCCGATATCGCCGTTCCGGTACAGGGCGAAGGCGTAACTCGCCAACGCTTGCCGGTATTGAGGCCATAGCCTGACTTTACGCGAGCCGGTTCCTACGACCGGACGCAATAGCGCCGCCGCCCGGCTATAATGCTGTTGCCGAATCGCCTGCACGCTTTCGCCGAACAATCGGTTCCAAACCGGAAATTGCGGGTTCTGGCTCATCGCTAAACCGAGGTCCTTAATCGCCTGGATTGACGCAAGACGTCGTCTTTGCCGGCTGGTATTCGAAGAACATGCCGACCTTAAAACTTTCCGCCATATGTTCGGCGCGGGCGATGGCGCGATCCGCCGCTTTCGCCGGCAGCACGTCCCTGGCCGTTTGCCGAAAATGCGCGAGCCAAATATCGAAATGTTCGATTTTCAACGGCAACCGGGTATGGACGGGATAAGGCCTGCCATGATAGCGGTCGGTGTTTAGCAGTGTCCGCGACCAGAAGTTTTCAACGATGCGATGATGTTCGTCCCAATCATGGATGGCCCCGTCAAAAATGGCCTTTAAGCTTTCATCGGCCGCCGCCTTTTCATAGAAGCGGCGCACCAATTCGGCGATTTGCCGCTCGCTGACTTCAGTGTTGTCGATATTCATCGATGCCCCTGCATAACAAATGATTTAAGCCTTCGGCCGCATACCCCTGGAAAAAAGCGCCGCAATAGGGCAGCGGCGCAAGCACAGCATACAGGCTGCCGATGGCAAGAGGCCGTTATGTTTTGAGCATCCGGAACGGGGTACATGACGGTAGCTCTGTTTTGCATGAAGGAGTCTTAAACCGACGGACCGTCGGGCAATCCGCGTTGTTTTGAGATACCCAAAACAGACATCAAGGCGCCTAGGAACAGCCAGGCGGCACTGGGTAGCGGCACCGGTGCCGGCCCGGCTTCGGCACTGATGAAGATTTGCGGATGGGCGCCGGGCTTGGTGAGCTGGTTGACCAGATAGACGACTTGGTCGTCGGCCGCGTAACCGTGGAAGGACAAGTAGTCGCCGGCCAGAATGTCGCCGATCACGCCGGAAGTCGTGCTCAGCTCCCAGAAGCGGGGCGCACAGGAATCGGGCACGGAGTAACAATCGGTGGTACCGTTGACGGTGCCGGTCGGATAGAAGAAGGTTCCGGCGGACTGTTGGCCGGCAAACAGATTTTCGTAGGCGCCGCCGGCGCCGTAAACCGAATTCCAGGTCAGGTCAGAGTTGGTCAAACCGGTGGCTCCGGCGCTTGCCGGATTGAACCAACTATCGTCGCTAAAATAAGAGATACCGAAGTAGCCTGAATGAGGAACGTTGAATTGGTTGTTATTGGCTGGTACGCCTTCAATGTCGAAATTGGTGTACCACTTGAGCTTTACATCGGTGACATGCCAGTTGCCCGCGCCGAATTCGGTATCGAAACCGGATTTGATGGCCGCCGTGTTGTACGCGACCAGATTTTCCATGGTCCGTACTTCGCTGATCCCTTGCAAGGGGTCGGCTACAGGCGCGGATATCATCATCGCGCCGTAACTGGACATGTTCGAGTTCGCTTGCAGACTGTAACTGGTTAGAAAGGTGTCCGATACGGCTTCCGCGCTGAGTGTAACCGCGGCAGCTATTTCCGACTGTCCCATCAGCGCCGCGCCGATGGCGGCGGCCAATGCAGATTGTTTGATATGCGGTGTGTTCATATTTAATCTCGTAATAAGGTTCAAAAATTGGCTGGTCTCTCCACGCGGCTTTATCGTTTATTCGATGTCTCCTGTTTCATTCCATACCTCACCTGCTTGGATTTATGGGGTTTTGGGCTGACGCGTCCTGCCTGGATTTATCAGCACCAATGCGTCCTTGCATACACCGGCGTAATGCGGCAGCACTTGCCTGTGCCGCCTGTTTTGTTAACCTGGCGGCGCTATTTGCCTGGTTCCGTCTTTCATTAGTGGGGTATCGAGAAAGGCGGTCTACAGAAAAACATCGTTCCAGCGGTTTAACTTGAAAAGCAGCAGCGGATTGGAGCCGATGGTCTTGGCATCAAGACCCTCCCGTGCTCCCGAGAGGCAATCCGGCTAACTCTAAATTAAGAGTCCCGTGACTTTCCGGCCCAGCCTTGCGGCTGGTGTGGCGATTTGAGTTTCCCATCCTTCTCACCGCATACCTTCTTTTGCTTGCTCTGGTTCACGGGCACGAAACTAATCTTTCCGCGTTAACAAGCCGACGGTATGTTGGTTAATCTCCTCAAGCTAACGATTGGCTTAATGTAAAAAACAGGAAGCGCTTTGCTAAAACCCGGGTGAATGGATGATCCGTTATGTATTTATATACACAACGAATCGATGTGAACAGTAATATATTTCGGAAACAACAGTCAAGCTACAGAATTGTGGTTGTAGCTAAATTTTCGCGTAGACTTGTAATGGGTCGTCGCTCGTGGAAAATTGATGCGATCAATATGTTTATTTATATCAATCAGCTACATTCCGAATACGCTGTGGATAGCCGGATTTTTTGGCTGATTTCGGAAATAATATTTTTTTGATTGGTAGATAATATATTTGTGAAAATATTTCGAGAAATCGGCAAATGCTTTAAGCATTTTTCAGGAGGGAGCGGGGCTAAAAGTCCAATCGGCCGCCGTCCGATTCGCTCGTTTTCATGGCGCGGTGTGACGTTTCAACCGTGCGTGTGTTGATGCGTCGCGGCAGGTCTAATGGCTCCGGTGCTTTGATTTCTTTGATAGGCCGGTTTCTCAGCCAAGTTGACAGATTGTTTCCGGTCGCATGCCAAGTTGGCTTGCGGCGGCTATCCGATTTGTTTTGCTGTGCTTTTCGATTAACTCCAACACCACTTCGCCAAAACTGCCAAGCCGGCTTCAATGCATTTTGGGTTTTCGTTTTCGATTTGTTGGGCTTTTTTTGCGTACATCGCTGGGATCGACGCGGTTCGTTACGCAAAATCTTGATTTGGTCGGAGTGAGAGGATTCGAACCTCCGGCCCCTGCCTCCCGAATGCCTATCTGAGAATATTAGAACTCAATTAAACACGCTGAAACATCCTGTAATCAATAGGTTAGCAGGAGTCTTGACGTGTTTCAATGAGTCAGATTGTGGCGTTTTTTGCTTCGAGTAGTGTACGTTTTGGTGTATGCGGAATTTCAAGGTCGTCAGCAGTCGACCCCTAGTTGACACTTAAGTAAGCGATCTTTTGACCGCGTCTGTATAAGCAGACCGAAAGGAGTGAAGATAGTGTCCACTTATCACAAGGTGGACACCTATGAAGGAACTCAATACGCGATTATCGCGGCCATTAATCGTGGGGCACGGGCGAGACGGCCGTTGCCTTTATGATCCGGAAGCCAAGCGGGAGTTGGTAGAAGTTTGCTTGCAACCGGGTATATCGGTAGCCAAGGTCGCGCTGGAATACGGTATCAATGCCAATCTGCTGCGCAAGTGGATGGGGCATTACCGTGAAACTGGCCATGCTGGTCGGAACAGTTCATTAGCATTGCCGGCTTTTGTACCCGTTCAGTCGCTAAACGCTGAAAAATCGGCTGAGTCGATACTCAACGCGGAGTTGCCCAACGGCGTTAAACTCGCGCTGCCGCGGTTTGCACTCAGCGACCTGCCGCTGATTTTGAAGGCATTGGCCGAACTGCCATGTTCCGTTTCGACGCCGGATTGAAGGTCTACCTGCACCGCGAGCCGGTCGATGGCCGCAAGGCGATCAATGGTTTGGCATTGCTGGTCGAACAAGCCTTAGGCTTGTGAAATGGTTTAATGAACCCGGCCACTTCTAGAAGCAGACTTTATACTGTTAGTAGAGGTGAGCATGACGAACGAAAAAAAACACAACCGACCAAAATATAGTTTGGAATTCAAACAAGATGCCGCCAAGCTGGTTTTGGAAAAAGGATATAGTCAGCAGCAAGCAGCGGATCATTTGGGCGTATCGCTAAGCGCGATGGGACGCTGGGTTCGGGCGGAGCGCAAGCCATCGACGACAAAATTCTTTTGCGAAATCGGACTGAACCAAATTTCGTGGTCGCCTTTTCCTTGGCGGACAAAATAACAGCCTTGGGCTTTGAGCGCCTTTTTAAGTAATGGCGTAAAATCGCCCATTAGTGTGGGTGGGTGCGACTAGCTGTAAAACCATCGAGCAGGAACGGTATTTCTTGTTCCGCCAGTTCTTTATGATTGAGTTCCAGTAATTCAGGGATGACGATTTTAAGCCGCTCCAGCAAACCATCGATGGTATTGGCTTCAATCGCCAAACCGTCGACATCATCACTGGTCGCTACCCACACACCCGCTTCCGAATCCCATGATGCATTGACTTTTAGTGGTTGCATGTTTGAGCCTTTGTTTTCGCTTTTATCGATTATATAACTCACGGGGAAAAATCGACGACATCAAAAATACAGAACGATAAGAGCCTTTTTCAGTTTTACCAGTAAACCCTCACCTCATATTCAGCAAAGGCCTGATCGACGGATACAATCGCCATATTTTCAAGCATTGCCTGGGCAATGATTATGCGGTCGAAAGGGTCTTTGTGGTGTTGCGGTAACTTGCTAAGTTGTCCAATATGCGGCAAATCTATCTGCAATAACCGGATGCCATTCTCTTGGCGGTTTTATTGACCATTTCTTCAACAGTGACGCTTAACTCAAGCTTGCCTAATTGATTTTTGATTTGCATTTCCCAAGCAGACGCGATGCTCAGATAAAAATCGTGTATACCCTCGGCAAATATCGACTTTACGTTTTCGGAGAGTCGATCAACGTCATCATTTAGCCAAAGAAAAGTGTGCGTAACCAGCAATAATTTCATAACTTACCTTCCAGCCAAAAACTATCCGGCAATGGTTCGTCAAAATCCTCGCTGATTTTAATTTTGCCTTTGAACAATCCTAGTTTTAGTCCCGTGCCTGCGGTTGACGTTTCATCCTCGTACATGACAATGACCTTTGCCTTCTGGGCTTTAACCGTTTTCGGCAGTTGCACATGGATTTGATGGTGTTGATCGATTTCGGCGGATATTTCGATGGCTTGCATGGGTGAACTCCTATAAACACTCCGGCATGATCGTTTGTTTTGGCATGGCGACGGAGGCTTGAGTTTGCGCGATGGTTTGATCCAAGACGCTGTTTCATCTCAAAATGGATTATATATCCAATGCTTTGGTGAATTAGAGCTGGATAGTACATAGTCCTCATAAGACGATGTGTTAGCATAACCGTCTGCCATTGAGATACCTTGAAATGCTTTTACCTAAAGCTGCGGTGCTAACTTCGGTATTCCAGTAATGGACAGTTCATCGGATGGAACAAAACCAAATCAATAACAATAACAAAACCATGACCGCAACGCTCAACATCAACACGATTCGCAAACGCGCCGCCGAATTCGCCAAGGAATATGCCGATAAAACCTACGAATCGGGTTTCGACCAGAAATTCGTCAATCACCTTTGCCGGGTGTTCGGTATTTCCGATTATCGTCTGGTGGACTTCCAAACCCGCGTCAAAAAAATCGGCAACAAAAGCGGCCGTATCGACGCGTTCTTGCCGGGCAAATTGCTGGTGGAAATGAAATCGGCCAATGAAAATTTGGACAAGGCCTATGTGCAAGCCACCGAATATTTGCCCGGTTTGAAAGACGAAGAATTGCCGCGCTATATTTTGGTCAGCGATTTTGCCAACTTGCACCTTTACGACCGGCAAACCAAAGCGCCCAGGCTGGAAATCAAGCTGGCCGATTTTCCGCAAAACATCGAGCCCTTCCTGTTTCTGGCCGAACTTTACGACCCGCTCGCCATGCCACCTGAATTGCTGAAAGCCCATGCCGAACTGGACAAAGCCGTCGATGCCGCCTACGGCTACAAGGGCAAAAAAGACGATGCGGCCAGAGTGGCGTTTTTGTTTGGCTTGTATCAAAAGCTTTCCGTTTAGGAATCATCTGAAGCGGTTTTGAAAAAGAATCCATGAAAAATTATGAATATTAAACGTACCATATTCTATGTTTTTATTATGTCATTCCCGGTAATTGTTATAACCGTTTATATTTTTCTACTTCCGGATGCACTGTTATTATGGAAAGAAAATACTGGCGAATTCGGTGACAGCTTTGGGGTAATTAATGTCTTATTTACTGGGCTGGCTTTTTCTGGTTTGATTGTTGCCATTTTGCAACAGCAGGAAGAGATTAAAATTCAAAGAGATGCGAACAAAAAAGCCGAAGAAATCCAAAATAACGCGATAAAAATCAGTGCATATTCCGAACTGCTTAAAGAATATAATGGTCAGATTCAAGCGCTACAAATCTTAATTTCTGAGGCAACGCTAAATCGGGAAAAGGGTATTACAGGTGCGGCAAGAATTAGGAGCGCGCTAAACAACAAACCTCCCTACAAACACCCACAAGCTGGCAAACTTGATAAGTTAATCGAAAAAAACAAGCGATATTGAGTGAATTAGAAAATTTGTTAACTAAAAACGAGCTTTAAATTACCATGCAAATCACCGACGAACTGATGCCCCTGGCACTACTGAAATTTACCGATACTCTGTTGCATAAACCAAGCATTACGACAAATCACATCATGGAACAGAAAACCTTCATAGTGACGGAATATTTGGCTTATCGCGCCGAGTTGCGCAAGTTTGATTTACCGATCATTGAACACCTTGTGCGTTATGGCCAGGAGCGTTATTTTGATACCGAAACGGGGCGGCGGATTGTGATTGGCGAACATAATCAGCATTTGGTCATGGTTGCGTAGGAAGAGAACGATACTGCGATCACACCTGTCACGATTCACGCCACCAGCCGCCAACAAGTTAAATTTAGAATCAATACCGGGAGATTTATTCATGAGTAATACAAAAATGCATTATTTTCCTGAGCAGGATGTTATCCATATTGCGATTGGCGAAGGCGAGGAGTTTGAGAGCGTTGAGTTAAGCCCCAATATCACCGCGGAACTGGATGCCGAAGGCGATTTAATTGGCGTGGAAATACTAAACGCCAGTTTGTTTCTGAGTGACTATATTTTAGAAACGACGCAAGCGAAGTTGCTGCAATTGCAACTGGGCCGCCATGCGGCATAGCCGTTTTTCGATGAACGACAAAAAATCATGCAAATCACCGCCGAATTGGATAGTCAACACTTCAAAAAACGTTAACGCTCCATAAACCCCATATAGCCACAGCAGTGTAAAACGGTGAGACTGTTAGGCAATCAACACGAGGAGATTGCCGATGACAGAATTCCCCCAATCCGAAGCCACGCTGACGGTTGCTCAGCGGCGGTGGCTTGAGCATATCAAACGGCAACGGCGCTCAGGCTT
>NZ_JBSYXO010000030.1:0-51191 GCF_054172045.1 Methylomonas sp. MgM2
TCACGTGGCGGTGTAGGCGCGATTGCTAGCCAGGGATGGCTAGCAATCTTTCCCGCCGGAAGCCGACACTCTCCGGCTGTTAATCGGCATCGCTTATGCCGTATTAAATCGTCGGGGCTCACTGCAAAAATTATTATTCATTGAATCTTTGTGTTGATCCGGCCTAATTTCAATAGGAGGAAAAACGAATCATGAATAACGTTTTAACGATTTTCCGTTCTTTATTCCGCAGCCGTAACTGTTATGTGCCGATCCTGCTACTCTGCTTATTAGCGCCGTCAAGCCGGGCTCAGCCTGAGGATGCCAAGAATGCTCAAGCACAGGAACAAACGCCGGTCGAAACGCCGGAACAACATATCAAGGCGATAGAGCGGCACCGGGACGAACTCGAAGGGCGCCGCAAGCAAATTAACGAGCAATTGGCCAAGGCAGACGAAAGCGAAGCCGATGTGTTTAAGCAGCAACTGGAACTGGTCGATCAAACGTTAACGGTATTAACGGCGCAAATCGGCCAATGGCAGCGGTATCAGGAACTCGATGCGCAAGTGACCGCCGATCGAATGCAGCTTGCTCGAATTGAAGAAGATGCGAAAAGCCAAAAGGCCTTCTCTTTCCTTGAACTGGATCGTGCGCGCGAGCAACTGGCGGTCGAATCGGCTCGCATCAAGGTCGTGCGAGGCAAGTTTGACTTGGCCAAGCAAGCATTGGAAGAGGCAAAGAGCGCGCTGAAGCAAATAGACGGTAAGGCCAACGGCAAGCACCCTACTTCCGCCGCTAAAGCCGATCTATTCGAGCTAAGAAGAGAGTTTGCCGAGCAACAAAAAGTTCTGCGTGAGCTTGAGGTGCAAAACGAAGAAAAAGCATATTCGAGCCATGAAGCATTGTTGCAACTGCTCGAAAAGCAAATCAAAATTTTTCGACAAAACACGAATTTCGATGAAAGCGTCTTAAAAGAATTGTTAAGCGAGATCGATCGCGCCGAGTTCCAAAAAAACCGCGAATTGGAACAGCTCAAACGGCAGCAAATTAGGACGCAAAGCTTGTTGGAGCGCAGCCGCCGGCGCTTGGATGAAGTCGGGTTGGAGGATGAAAAAGCCTCGGCGGATATTGAAGTCAGGCGGCTGGAACTCGATGTGGTCGAGACAAAAATCGAAGCGACCGAACGCGAACTAGCCCTATTGGCTCAACGCAAGGAAACTTGGCAAAAGCGCTACGACATATTCAACGAACGAACGGATCAGACGAACTTACCGCAATGGCGGGCCGCCGCCGGCGAAGATCTCAATCAGCTGCAACAGGAGCAGGCCACCCTTAAATTATGGCTCAGCGACTGGCGCAGCCGTTTGGGGAGCGTAAATAGCGAGCTGGCTTACGCCGAGGGCCATGCGCTTGTCGGATATAGACACCGGCAAGAACAGATACAACAGACCATAGATACTTTGGAGCAGTTTAACGCCGAACTGGACAGCAATCGTAAGCTGCTTCAACACCTGATCGACGATATTAGCGTCAGAAATTCACAGCACAGCCTGCGCGACTGGTTGGATTTGATAGTGCATATGCAATTCCGGCACGACCCCATTTTGGTTTGGGGTTACGCGTTCACGCTAGCCATCACAATATTCGGCTTTCTGTATCTGTTACGTTGGTTTTTAATTCGAACCTTAAAATTGGCTGCCGAACGTCAGCATTTGTCCAACGCGGATGAACTGCTGAAAACCGTCAAACGGGCAAACCTGGTTTTTTTCCTGGCGATCGCGCTGTATTGCGCATCGCTGCCGCTCACGATGGCGCCGGCGACCGAAGCCGCGCTCGGTAAATTCATCAAAGTCGTCATCGCGGTACAAGTGGCAATCTGGCTCAGTGGATTCTTGCGCGCCTGGATTTTCCGTATTCTGGTACGCAAAACCAAACGCGACGGCGCCAGCCTGGGCGCCTTATCGATCTTGAATTTTACCGGACAGGTTTTGCTGTGGTCCTTGGCCTCACTGCTGATATTGCAAAATCTGGGCGTCGACATCACCGCGCTGGTCGCCGGTCTCGGTATCGGCGGTATCGCGGTGGCATTGGCCCTGCAACGGATCCTGAACGACTTGTTTTCGTCCCTGTCCATCGTACTCGACAAACCGTTCATGGTCGGGGATTTCGTCGTCTTGGGCGACTTTTTAGGTACCGTCGAACATATCGGCATTAAAACCACGCGCTTACGCAGCCTGACCGGAGAGCAGATCATCTGTGCCAACGGCGAGTTGTTGGAGACGCGGATTCGCAATTTTAAACGCATGCATGAACGGCGCGTCGTATTTAAATTAGGCGTGGTCTATCAAACCACTTATGAACAGCTCCGGCGAATTCCGGGCATCATCAAAGACATTATCGAAGGCGTGGAACAAACCCGCTTCGACCGTGCGCATTTTTTTCAGTACGGGGATTTTTCGCTCGATTTCGAGATTGTCTATTACGTGTTGAGTTCCGACTACAACGTCTACATGGACGCGCAGCAGTTCATAAATTTGGAAATCTATCGCCGGTTTGAACAAGCCGGCATCGAGTTCGCCTATCCGACCCAATCGGTGTTGGTATCCAATCCGATTTCCACTTAACAGCGACGCAGCGGCTATGGCGGTCCCGCAAGCTGACTAAAACTTAGCTTGCGGCGACTCGATATGCTCTGTATCTTTATGATTTTTCTTTTTGCTTTAGCCCAAGCATGTCCGAAACCCACGCCAACAAACTGATCCTGGTCGACGGTTCGTCGTTTCTGTTCCGCGCCTTTCACGCCCTGCCGCCTTTGACCAATGCCGACGGCATGCCGACCAATGCGGTCTACGGCGTTTCGAACATGTTGCGGAAGTTGATCAACGACTACGGCACGCCTTATTTCGCGGTGGTATTCGATGCGCCGGGCAAGACCTTCCGCCACGAAATGTACGATCAATACAAGGCGCACAGGCCGCCTATGCCGGACGATCTGCGGGTGCAGATTCGGCCGCTGCATGAATTGATCAAAGCCTTGGGCTTGCCGTTGATCATAGAGGAAGGCGTCGAAGCCGACGATGTATTGGGCAGCTTGGCGCAAAATGCGGCTGCCCAAGGATTCGAGGTCGTCATTTCGACCGGCGACAAGGACATGGCGCAATTGGTCTGCGAACGCATCACGCTGGAAAATTCGATGACCAACACCCGGATGGATATCGCCGGTGTCGTGGAAAAATTTGGGGTTAAGCCGGAACAGATTATCGATTACCTGGCCCTGATGGGCGATGCGGTGGATAACATTCCCGGCGTGCCCAAAGTCGGTCCCAAAACCGCGGCCAAATGGCTGAATCAGTACGGCACATTGGATAACCTGATGGCCCACGCCGATGAAATCAAGGGCAAAATTGGCGACAGTTTGCGCGAGGCGTTGACGCAATTACCGCTGTCCCGGGAATTGACCACGATCAGATGCGATGCAGCCTTGCATTACGGTCTGGATGATTTGAAGCGTACCGAGCCCGATATCGCCTCGTTGAAACAGCAATTGGATAGCCTGGGGTTCAGCAGTTGGTTGAAGGCGCTGAATGGAAACGGCGGCGCCCAGTCCGAACAACAATCGGGCGCGATAAAGCAAGCCCAGACCAAGGATTATCGGACCATACTCACTGAAGCCGATTTCGACCGTTGGCTGAATAAGCTATGGCAATCCGAACTGTTTGCGTTCGATACCGAAACCACTAGCCTCAACTATAGCGACGCTGAAATCGTCGGTGTGTCGTTCGCGGTCGAAGCCGGACAGGCGGCTTATTTGCCGCTGGCGCATGATTATCCCGACGCGCCTGCACAGCTCGACCGGCAAGCCGCATTGAATAAGATGAAGCCGCTGCTCGAAGACCCGGCCAAAGCCAAGCTTGGGCAAAATCTAAAGTACGATGCGCATGTATTGAACAACCACGGTATTACGCTACGGGGTATTCGACACGACACCATGCTGGAATCCTATGTATTGAACAGCACCGCGACCAAACATAACATGGATGATCTGGCCAAACAGTATCTGGACGTCGAGACCATTCATTACGAGGACGTGGCCGGCAAGGGCGCCAAGCAGATCGGCTTTGCCGAAGTGGCTGTCGAGCAAGCCACCGAATACGCGGCCGAGGACGCCGATATCACTTGGCGTCTGCATCAAACCCTGTCCGAGAAATTGCGGCAAAGTCCGCGGCAATGGGCTTTGTACAACGATATCGAAGTTCCATTGATCAAGGTGCTGACGCGCATCGAAGAAAACGGCGTTTTGATCGACAGTGCTTTACTGGATCAGCAAAGCTTGGAGTTGGCGAACCGCATGATGAGCATCGAGCAGCAGGCGCATGACGTAGCCGGCTCGGCTTTCAATCTGGGTTCGCCTAAACAAATTCAAGAGATCTTGTACGATCGCATGAAATTGCCGGTACTGAAAAAAACCCCTAAAGGTCAACCCTCTACCGACGAGTCGGTGTTGCAGGAACTGGCACTGGAATACGAGCTGCCTAAGTTGATTTTGGAGCACCGCGGTATGAGCAAGCTGAAATCGACTTACACCGATAAGCTGCCGCAACAGATCAACCCTAAAACCGGCCGTGTGCACACCTCCTACCATCAAGCCGTGGCGGCGACGGGGCGTTTGTCGTCGACCGATCCGAATCTGCAGAATATCCCGATACGCAGCGACGAAGGCCGCAAAATTCGACAGTCTTTCATCGCGCCGCCCGGCTACAAGATCGTTGCGGCCGACTATTCGCAGATCGAGTTACGCATCATGGCGCATTTGTCCGGCGACGCCGGATTGCTCAAGGCGTTTTCCGAAGGCGTTGATGTGCATAGCGCCACCGCGGCCGAAGTATTCGACGTTGAGGTCGGGCAAGTCACCCAAGATTTGCGCCGGTCGGCCAAGGCGATCAACTTCGGTTTGATCTACGGCATGTCGGCCTTCGGTTTGGCGCAACAGCTGGGTTTGTCGCGCAATCAGGCACAAGAATATATTGATCTATACTTTAGCCGTTACCCCGGCGTGAAACAGTATATGGACCGTATTCGCGAGCAAGCCAAGCAGCAGGGCTTTGTCGAAACCCTATTCGGGCGCAGGCTGTATTTGCCCGAAATCAATGCGCGCAACGCGGCGCAACGCCAATATGCCGAACGCACCGCGATCAACGCGCCTATGCAAGGTTCGGCCGCGGATATAATCAAGCGGGCGATGATAGACTGCGACCGCTGGATTTCGGATAGCGCCGCCGACGTCAAGATGATCATGCAAGTACACGACGAACTGGTATTCGAGGTAGCCGAATCGGAAGTCGAAACCAGCGTGGAGAGCATACGCCGTATCATGTCGGCTGCGGCCGAATTAAAAGTGCCGTTGCTGGTCGACGTCGGCTTGGGCGCTAACTGGGACCAAGCGCATTAGTTAAGGAGCAAAATCCGGTGGCCGCGATTGATATTGAGCAACTCGTCGCTTTTGTCGACAAAATGCCGGCGTTTCGCAGCAGCGTCCAGCGCCTTCTGCAATTGGCCTCCGACCTGAACGCCGACAATCGGGAAATCGTCCACGTTATCGAGTCGGATCCGTTAATGACCGTAAAGGTTCTGAAAGTGACCAATTCGCCGTTTTACGGCTTAGCCGAAAAAATCAGTTCGGTTCAACGCGCCGTTGTGCATTTGGGCATCAATAGCATTAAGAACATGGCCTTGTCGGTGGCGGCAATCGGCATGTTACCGCCGCAGAACCGGGCCGGGTTCGATAGCAGAGATTTTTTGTTGCATTCTTTGACTTGCGCGAGCTTGTGCAAATTATTAGGGGAGCGCCTGCAAGTTCCGCCCGCCCAAGGCAGCGATTATTTCGTGGCCGGCTTATTGCATGATTTCGGCAAAATCGTGTTCGCCGAATTCGTTCCGGACGTATATAAGGACGTGCTGAAAACCGCTAGCGAACAGTCAATCGCATTGAATCAGGTCGAAAGCGATATATTGGGCATAGATCATAGCCAAACCGGGAAATTACTTGCCGAGCACTGGGGTTTGGCGGATAGCTTGATTGCGGCGATCGACCACCATCATCATGAATATTCTCATACTTTGTTAAGCGATTGTTTATTTGCGGCTAATCAAATCAGCAAGCAGTTGAAATTTGGGTTTGCCGGCAATCCGGTCGTTAGGCCGTTTCCGCCCGGGCTGAAGCAGCGTTTTGGCGCGGACTTAGATCAGTTGATAACGGAATCGGGCGATTTAACCCATATCAAGACCGAAGCGCTAGCGTTTATTGATTAGGATGTGACCAACGATGAGGTTTAAGTTTTGGGGCGTGCGAGGCTCCATTCCCACACCCGGCCCCAAGACGGTTAAATACGGCGGCAACACCACTTGTATCGAAATTCGAACGTCCGCGAACGATTTATTGATTTTAGATGCCGGCACCGGTATCCACGCGCTGGCTCAGACCCTTCTCAAACAAAATCCGCTCGAAGCGCATATTCTGATTACCCATACCCATTGGGACCACATTCAAGGTTTACCGTTTTTCTTGCCGTTGTTTAATCCGGATAACCGGATATACGTCTACGGCGGTTTGGACCCCGTTACGCAGCTGGGCATAGAACGGGCTTTGACCGTGCAACTGCAATATAGTTATTTCCCAATTAACGAAGCGCAATTAAAGGCCGGAATTCATTATTGCACGCTGAAACCTGGAAAGCCGGTGCAAATAGGATGCGCAATGGTCACGCCCATAGTCTTGAGTCATCCTGTGTTAAATTTCGGTTACCGAGTGGACGATATCGATGGCAGTTCCTTATTTTTTACCGGCGATTACGAGATGCCGCGTAACCCTTATCGGCCGTTCGAATCGGATTATGCGTCTACGCAGCAATTTATCGATGATAGGTTTAAAGAGGTGTTGGCGGCAATGGAGGGCGTCGACGCTTTGATCGTCGATTCTTCCTATACCGATATCGAGTATCAGAAAAAAATGGGTTGGGGGCATGGGACTTATAGTTCCGCGTTAGGGCTTGCGAAGCAAGCCGGAGTCAGACAATTATTCTTTACGCACCATGAACCGACTCGCAGCGACGACGAGTTGGAGGCGATTTTTCACGCCGTGTTAACCGAGAACGATCCGGCCGGGTTTCAAGTCTATCTGGCGAGAGAAGGCGATGAGCACGCCTTATCGTAGGAAGTCGGCCGCGGCAAGGCGGCACGCGTCATTTTACGATTTCTTGCGAAAATCCGAACCAGTCGTCCAATATCTGATGGACATCATCGATACCGGTTTTATTAAGCGCGGAAAATAGTTGTAGCGTTATCACAATCTCGATTCCGCTTAATTCCCTTTGTACTTTCAGCAAGGTGTTTTTGGCTGCACCGTATTTGAGTTTGTCCGCTTTAGTCAACAGTATATGTAAGGGTAAGCGGGTATGTTCGCACCATTCGACCATCTGCCAGTCGAATTCGGTCAAGGGGTGCCGGATGTCCATGACCAGCACGATGCCGCACAGGGCTTTGCGGTTTTTCAGATAGTTTTCCATCATTTTTTGCCAATCCCGTTTGACGGCTTCCGGTACCTTGGCGTAACCGTAACCCGGTAAATCGACCAGTTTGCGTTGCCGGTCGATTTCGAAAAAGTTCAGCAATTGAGTGCGTCCGGGCGTTTTACTGACTCTGGCCAATGCGTTTTGTTGTACCAAGGTGTTGATGGCGCTGGATTTGCCGGCGTTGGAACGGCCGGCAAAAGCGATTTCCATGCCTTGGTCGGGGGGGGCGTCCTGTAAGCGCGGCGCGCTGCTGATAAATTTGGCTTGGTGATACGCTGGGTTCATCGCCATCTCGCTTAAGGGGTTTAAATCGGTTAGAATCCGGCCATTATAACGTCTGGCGGCTTGCGCAAGTTCGCAAAGCGTCGAATAACCATCCTAACCAGGGGCCAATAATGATAAAAAAACTGCTGATCGTTTCCATTTCTTTGGCACTTGCCTCCAGCGCCGGTTTTGTTTATGCACAAGGTAAAGCCGGCGTGGGTAAAGAAAAAGCGGCATCTTGCGCGGGTTGTCACGGTGAAGACGGCAATAGCGCAATGCCGAGCTTTCCCAAGCTCGCCGGACAACACGAAGGTTATTTAGTAAGGCAATTGAAAGCGTTCAAAAACGGTGAGCGGAATGCGCCGATGATGGCGCCGCTGGCGATGGGCTTGGATGAAAAAAGCATGGAAGAGATTGCCGCCTATTACGCCACGCAAAAAATTTCCAAAAACCCGGCGCCGGTTTTGTCCGACGACGATGAATCGGAAAAAACCGAAGAGCAAAAGAAAGCTGAGCTGGACGATTTGATAGAACAAGGCGGCGATTTATACCGTAACGGCAACTTGAGCCGGGAAGTGTCTGCATGTATCGCGTGCCATGGCCCTTATGGCGAAGGTAATAAGCCGGCCGCTTATCCGTCGTTACATTCGCAACATGCCGAGTATCTGATCAAGACCTTGACCGATTTCAAAAACGGCCAACGCAGTAATAACCGCGAAAACATGATGCATATGATCGCGACTAAAATGACCGATGAAGACATCAAAGCGGTTTCCTATTACATTTCTACGATGAAATAAACAAATTTGCCATCTTCAACCGGTGGTATGTCCGCCGGAGCTTTAATCCCCGCGCATGGCGGGGATTGGTTTTTCTTTCTCATGCCGCAATCAACATTACGCATTTTGCTTCGTTTTTTGGGTTCGATGAACCTGGCGATCACCTTGCTGGTCGCTATTGCCGTTGCCGCCGTGATCGGTACCGTAGTGCAGCAAAATCAACCCTATCCCGATTATGCGCTCAAATTCGGTCCATTTTGGTTCGAGGTGTTCAAGGCGCTAGGTTTGTTCAATGTGTATGGCTCTGTCTGGTTTTTGACCATACTCGGTTTTCTGGTGGTGTCGACCGGCGTTTGCGTGTATCGACATTTGCCGGGCGTATGGCGCGACGTCAATGATTATCGAGAGTACGTTCAGCGCAACGCGCTGTTACGCTTGCCGCATCGGCACGAATTTAAGAATAGCTTGGACAAGCAAGATAATTTGGCGCTGATGACAGCCGTGCTGAACAAATACCGTTATCGCTTCAGATTGCGCGAAGACCGCGCCGGTTTGCTGATTGCCGCCAAAAAAGGCAGCGGCGGCCGCTTGGGTTATATCTTTAGTCATGTGGCGATTATCCTGATCTGCATCGGAGGATTGATCGATGGTAATCTACCTTTGAAAATCGCGGAATGGCGAGGTGTGATCGCGGTAGAAACCCGACGCATTCCGGCCAGCGAGATTCCGGACATTAGCACCTTGACCGAGGATAACGTTTCTTTTCGGGCGAATGTGGATATCGCTGAAGGCGGCCGGGCGGATTTAGCCTTCATCGATTACAAAGACGGTTATTTGTTGCAAAAACTGCCGTTTACCATCAGCGTCGAGGATTTTCGTATCGAACATTACCCTAGCGGTCAGCCTAAGTCCTTCGAAAGCGATTTGGCGATTATCGATACCGATCCATCCCGGCCTTTGCGCCGGACAATTTCGGTGAATCATCCCTTGACCTATAAGGGTTACACGATTTACCAAAATAGCTTTGGCGATGGCGGTTCCGAGCTAAAACTGAGTGCTTGGCCGTTAGCGAACGCCGGACAAGCAAAGTTATTACAGGCCGCCGTCAAGCAATATACCCGGATCGACGGTCAACAGCTGGAAGTCTCGGAATTTAGGCCTTTCAACGTCAATCCGGACTTTAGCGGCGAAAAGAAATTTATCAACCTCGGCCCAAGCTTCCAATATAAATTGCGTAGACCCGACGGCAGCGCTAACGAATACCTGACTTACATGCGGCCCATTTTGCAAGAAGGCCGTTGGTTTTATTTAAGCGGCATGCGCAGCAGAGTCTCCGAGCCGTTTATTTATTGGTATATGCCGGCAGATGGCGAAAAACGCTTGAGTCGTTTCATGAGTTTTTATCAAGGCTTGCTAAACCCGGACACGCTGCTGCCCATTGCGATGGAAACGGCCGCTTCGACCGAAACCGGCAAGCAATCCGGCGATAAGGAACGGGAGGCGGTCGCCCGGTTCATGCTGAGCCTCGCACAGCAATTTGTCGAAGGCGGCTATGAAAAAATATCGGCGACCATCGATCGAAGCGTTGCGGAAGACAAGCGCCGGGAAGCCGCCGAGGTCTATTCCACTGTGCTGCAGCGCTTGTTGAAAAAGGTCTATTTACAAGTCTTGCGCGACGAAGGCGTGGATCTGGAGCATGGTTTGTCCGGGTTCGACGCTCAGTTTTTTATTGATGCGGCAGCCGCGATTAACTTAGCCCATTTTTACGATGCGCCGGTATTTTTGGAATTAGAAGGATTTAAACAGATAGAAGCCACCGGCCTGCAGATTACCCGTTCCCCTGGGAAATGGTTGGTGTTTCCGGGATGTCTATTATTGGTTTTGGGCGTGTTTTGCATGTTTTACTTGCCGCAGCGCCGCATGTGGTTGTTGATTGAACCGCGTGATCCGGGCTCGGCCGTGTTATTGGCAGGAAGCGCAATGCGTAACCGCTATGATTTCGATAAGGAATTTGACCTTATCATTCGAGAATTAAGCCGGAACCCGGTTTAATGTTACCTAAGCGTCTCATAAGAGTCGTGGATAATAGTTTCGCTGTTGTAGACGGCAAATCATTTCGCATCTCATTAGCTCAGTAAAATCAACATGGATAACACTCTGCAAAACCCGTATCGACCGCCTTCCTATTTTCAGTCGAGAACCGGCTACGATTGGCTTTGGTTCATACTTGTGATTCTGGGCAGCGGCTATGCGTTTGGCCGATATCGGGCTCTGATGGATGCTTATGAAATCGGGATTTTACTGATTTCAGCACCGTTACTTGTCTGGTCGGGTTGGAGTTGGCCGGCCTTACAGCGTTTCAGTATTACCGTGGCGGCGTTTAGTTTGGTAGCAATTTCGACATACGGTAACAATCTCGATCCGGGCGAATCGGCTTTTTTATTGAAATTTCTGTTTGCCAGCCAATCGGCCATCATGTGGATGAGCGCTTTATACGTCATGGCGACGGTGGCTTATTTCGGATTTTTATTTTCCGGGCGAGAATTCGTCGGTAAAGTGGCATCGACCCTAACCTGGAGCGCTACGGTCATGGGCATGTCCGGCTTGATGGTCAGATGGAGAGAGTCTTATTTGATGGGAGCGGATATAGGTCATATCCCGGTCAGCAACTTATACGAGGTTTTCATACTATTTTCCATCATCACGGCCGTGCTTTACTTGCATTACGAACAACATTATAAGACTCGCAGCCTAGGCGCCTTTGTTCTGCTGGTGATTAGTGCCGCCGTTGGCTTTTTATTGTGGTACACCTTCGAGCGTCACGCGGAAGGCATACAGCCTTTAGTGCCGGCTTTGAACAGTTATTGGATGAAAATACACGTGCCGGCTAATTTTGTCGGGTACGGGGCGTTTTCATTGGCGGCGATGATCGGTGTGGTGTTTGTCGTAAAACATCGTTTACAGACGAAAAATCCTCGCGGTTCATTGCAAGCCCGCTTACCCGATCTTTCTATGTTGGACGATCTCATGTACAAAGCAATTGCATTGGGTTTCGCATTTTTTACATTGGCAACCATACTGGGCGCGTTATGGGCGGCCGAAGCTTGGGGCGGCTACTGGTCTTGGGATCCGAAAGAGACCTGGGCACTGATTGTATGGCTCAATTACGCCGCATGGCTGCACATGCGCTTGACCAAAGGTTGGAACGGCAAGCCAATGGCTTGGTGGGCGATTGTCGGTTTTTTTGTTACGTTATTTGCGTTTTTAGGCGTGAACATGTTTTTATCTGGTCTACATTCATACGGAGAACTTTGATGTTGAAAAATATCGCATTGATAGCGCTGTTTTGTTTTTCAAACTTAGCTAAAGCCGAAGACGGTTATGAAGCTATAACCCCCCCTCAACCCGTACAGAACCCTAATAAAGTCGAGGTTATCGAATTTTTCTGGTACGGCTGTCCGCACTGTTACAGCTTGGAGCCGTCAATGGTCGACTGGCTAAAAAACAAACCGGAAAATGTCGAGTTTATTCGCCAACCTGCGGTATTCAGCGATTTGTGGGCTAAACACGCCAAGGCGTTTTTTACGGCGGAAGCTTTGGGCGTCAGTGATAAAGTGCACGCGGACTTTTTCGATGCTATTCAAAACAAACAGCAAAAACTGACTTCGGAAGACGATTTGGCCAAATTTTTTGCGGCGCATGGCGTCAAGGATGAGGATTTCCGCGCAGCTTACAATTCTTTTTTTGTGGATGCGAAATTGCGTCAAGCGGAAACCATGGGGCCGCGTTACGGTATTACAGGCGTGCCGGCAATCATTGTCAACGGCAAATATCGCGTAACCGCAACTACGGCAAAATCGCAAGATAACATGATTAAAGTCACGAACGACTTGATCCGGCATGAAAGCGGGACAAAATAATCATTTTTAAACCGGCAATGATCAATTTATTGCCGGAATGGCTTAGCCTGTCGTCTATAATCAAATATCTATAATCTTTTTTCTGAGACGGCGCAGAGATTTCATGAGCTTATCGAAATTCAGGGATGGGAGTCCGCAACATTGGAAGGAAAAATATTTCAAATTGTTGGAAAGTTATGAGCAGTTTGAAAGGGACTGCAAAGAAAGCCAAGAGTCTTTTTCCAAAGCTATTCTTATTCTTTCCGGCCTGGTCGAGAGTCTTGACGAATCGCTTAGTCCTCTCCTCGGTCGGATTCGCGATCTATTAAAATCCAATATACAAAATCAACGATTACGCAAAGAGGTCGATGCTTTTTCTAATGCGTTGACTTCATATCAAAGTCACCGAAGTAATAAACAGGTCGTCGGTTCTTTATTGTTCGACTTTCTGGAAGAGCGATATCCGGATCGTTTGAAAGATCTGAGGAATATTAAGGCAAGCTACCACAAGCAGGTATTTAGTGACAGGCAAAGCCTGTTTCGGGCCTTGATGAGCATAGTTGAGGAGGATGCGACTGTAAGAAGCGACTTAGGCCCTGAGTTATCTGATTGCCGGATTGTGGTTCAGGCGGTGATTCGATTACTAGACAGCGTCGATGTGCCTGAATCGTTAATTGAGGACGCTAGGCAGCTAAAACTTCGGCTATTAAGCGGGCAGGCGCTGCCGGAAGTGTTTAACGATGTGGTTTCCTTATTGCTGACAATAAAAAAACATATTCAGGCCGAACAGCAGGAAATGGCCGATTTTTTGTCGACATTGACAGAGGAGTTGGCGAACTTAGGCTTGAAAGCCGCCGGGGTGAATAATGCGAACGAAGACGCGCTGAAAAAACGCGATAGCCATGATAAGGATGTTGCTGAGCAAGTGGCCGATTTACAAAGAAAATCGGCGACTGCAACCCAGTTGGAGCCTTTAAAGCAACTGGTTAGTATCCGGCTTCAGAGTATCAGCGAACAGATTCAAAAACATAACGCCAACGAGCAGGCAGAAAAAGACAGGAATCAGCGCGAATTAACACATTTGATGCAAAAAATTCGGGAAATGGAATCGGAAACCAGTGAACTAAAAGCTAGGTTGGATGCCGCTCAGAAGAAAGCCGCTTGCGATTCTTTGACCGGATTGCCCAATAGGCAAGCGTTAGAAGAGCGCTTAACATTAGAGATTGCCCGTGCCAAGCGTTACGGATCCGCGTTATCCGTGGCGGTCTGGGATATCGATTACTTCAAGAGTATTAACGATACCTACGGCCACAAGTCGGGTGATAAGGCGTTAATCATTATTGCTAAACTGTTATCCCAATATTGCCGGGAGACTGATTTTGTTGCTCGGTTTGGCGGTGAAGAATTTGTAACCCTATTACCGGAAACCGATGTCGATAGAGCTTTATCGGTAGTCGATAAATTAAGAGAAGTTATTGAAAAATGCGGATTTAAGGCAAATGGAGACCTTATATCGATTACCGTTTCGTGCGGTTTAACTCAGTATACGGTTGGCGACACCAGTGAATCGATATTTGTGCGCGCCGATAGAGGCATGTACCAAGCTAAGCAGGGAGGGCGTAATCAGTGCGTCATCGTATAGAAAGTACATCGACTTTTACGTCAAAAAATGACTACGCTTCGTCACGTGTTAACCGGCCGACGCGCGCCGCGCTTCATTATCGCTTAGCGGTGTTCAAACATAACGAAGCGGGCTTAATCGCGTCCTTAGTTTTGGAATATCTGAATGTTATGGACAATCAAGTACGATTATATGCTGTCCAAACCTAAGGCATTCTCCGCTCAAAAGGTGGCGGGTGTGCCGTCGCGAGTCCGATTGGAATGCGCTAACCGGAGCGATCGTTCGAGTTTTACCGGCCTGAAAATCTTATAACGTTACTCCAGCGCTTATTCTGAGGCGCTGTGAGACTGCGTTCAAGCACGTTTATTGCGTCATCGCAACTGATGACTTCATGTTGGCTTTCTAGTATGAAATGCGCCAAATTTACAATGCATTCCCAATGCTTCGAGCCGTCGATGAACTTATAGGCTTGTTTAAGTAACTCTAAGAGTTTTTGTTCCTGTTCAATCTTTGAGGTGACATAGTGCTCAAGATAATGCTGCGCTTTCTCTAAATCGCTATGACCCCCGTAGTGCCTCAAAGCGTTCAAATTGACTAAATTATGATTAAAAACTTCGCCATCACGGGTCGCTATATACTTTGCTTCCGACAAGGGGCCTACTAACAGATTAATTACGTCGGCTTCAAAAGCGCGTTGACAGCTATGCTGTTCGATTTCGGTCAATGTGGACATGCTTTCGATAATCGCAATCGGCAGGTTTTGGATTAAATTGCCGTCGATGACCTTGGCAGAGAAATTATGATTGTTTTCCGTCGGTCGTTTGACTCGAATCTCAAAAAATACGGGAGGAAGTTTTTTTTGCCGGTTGAGTATATGTATCGCCGCTGCATGACCCGCTTCATGAAAAGCGGTGCGTAAATGCAACTCGTCCGGATGCACGAACCTTGGTGGGGCTATGATGTAGTTTCGTTCCATAAGCAACCTCGTCCAAAAAAAGATGCGGCATAATGCCGCATTGAGGAAGGATATTAAAACTCTTTACCCTTAGGAGAGGGAGCGCATACAAGAGTTGCACGCAGTTTAATCAAAGGAGTTGAATTTGAAAATGTGACAAATTGCCGCGCGTCAAAGTGTCAAATTATTAATGGTGTCAATCTTGTGTGTTTCGTTCTGCCTGGTTCCAAAAGGGCAATGATAATATTAATAGGCACCCAATCCATTTCAACAATTGCTGATTTTGCAACGTATAGCTAAAAGCAACGGATAGCTGTTCGGATGTTTTAGGATGGGCATTGATCAGGTCTCTACCAAGCATAAAAGCTCTTGCTTCGCCTATAATCATTCCGACTACAGCGATACATAAAGAATATGCAATTATTCTATCCCGGCGGCTGTGTGAATTCGCGCCTGATAATCGGTCGAAATTAATAAGCTTACCGTTTATATGGCCCAAACCTATCCGTTGACAAATAATTAAACCGATGATTCCAATTACAGGCAGGGCAAACTGTTCAACCGGAAAGCTCAAATAACGCCCGTTGATACTGAGGCCGTAAGTTTTATACAGCGCCAATAAAATAAAACCCAAATAGGTATTCCGGAGCCAAATTCCCAATTTTTCGTCGGTCCCCCGGTTACTTAACATCATCGCGTAACGATGCAGTAACATTACGCCAATTAATATATTCGCAGCCGTTATTAGAATTGAATAAGTTCGCTGTAGGGAGTTATAACTCGTATACCAAAGAAATTCAGCCATATTTACCAGGCAAACGCCGAATATCTGGGCAAAGGCTAAAAAAATGATTAAGCGCGGGCTTGGAAATGCTTTCAGTTTTCGCAGGAAAACTGCCAGAATTGTTAGCCATATGGCCGTGGATGCAACAAAATGAATCAGCCAATCAGGATTATTCATGACAGGGCCGGTTAACGGAAAAACCGGTTTTCGGTTAGCCGAAAATAATCCCCAGTTGGCACCAACAACACCTTCCAAACTGCTTTTCCACGGTTGGTTGAACGCCTCGACTATGTTGTAATCGAATCCGTGGCGATTGACGACTTGAATCATTTCCCGAATGTACCTGGCTTCATTGACGACGCTGGGTATCGCCCAGCCGCGCTGGCGACCGGCGCTGGGCCAGCCCGATTCGCCTATCAAAATCGGTTTGCCGGGTGCTATGGTATGAGCTTCTTGGTCAACTTGTTCGACAATATTTTCTAAATGTTCTGATGCATGTTCTACTGAAATGGGTTCATCTTCCCAGTACGGTAAAATATGGATGGTAATAAAGTCCACCTCTTTGATTAATTCGGGATGTTTCATATACATCGACCAAACATCGGCATAGGATACGGGTTGTTTGACCGCGCGTTTGACTTCCCGGATATAAGTGATCAGGCGATTAACGTTCATGTCGCCACGCAATAATACTTCATTGCCGACGATAACCCGTTTAACCACATCGGGATTGGCATTAGCGGACTTGATTAATGCATCGATCTCCTTTTTATTGTCCTCATAGCCGTATCCCAGCCAAGCGCCTTGTATCATGCCAATGCCGTATTTACGCGCTAACGCCGGGGTCTCTTCAATAGCGCCGCCTAAACTTGAATATGTGCGGATGCCGTGAGTCTTGTCGGCCAACAAGCTTAGATCGGCATCGATGTCTTCCCGAATCGGAAACACTTCCTCTAAAGGACTAAAACCTTCACGAAAAGGTGCGTACGACAAGCTCATCAATTTACCGGATGGTACGTCAACACCTACATTGTGCGGTTGATTTATCCACCAGGCGATACCTAAGTGAACTAAAAGGAGAAAAAATGAACAAATTAATATTTTAGTCAACCGCATACGCTGTGATTAGAGTTCAGATAAACAATCGTTTGTTGTCAGGTAACCTGCATCGCGAGATTATAACTATTTTACAAAAGGTAAGCTTTCATCTCGCTTCCCGAGCTAAAAAGAAACATTTTTCGAAATAATTTCTGTACTTTACCTATGGGTTCTGGTTACAGTAATAAGATTTCCTGATATTGGACTCGTATTTTTGTCATCCAATAACATCGTCGTGAATTTTTATGAGGCTTTCTATGCATAAAAAAGTACTTCCCATTCTATGTGGAGCCATGTTGCTGCCTATGTCGCCTTTGGCTACAGCCGTCACCAATCAGTTGCCGGCGTCAAGCGATGTAAAAATGGGTACCGTAGAAGAAGTGTGCTCTGATTTTGTAGATCCTAAATGGCGCGATGCACAGGTGATTGATGGTGTGGAGATTCAGGAATCAAGGATGTGTGAGCCTGACAATCCTGCCGATATCGCCGCATTCGTCAAGGGTACCAATAATATTTCGATGGACACGCTGATGAGAACTCAGCTGGCTGCCGATGCGATAACCGTCAGCAATGATATGGACGGTGACGGTGATCCCGACCATTACATCATTAAATTGGAAATCGCCGAATTGAACGGCCATTCGCCGGACATGCGCGAACCGACCACAACTTTTGATATCGCACCCGGCATCCAACCGACATTTTGGGTTTACGCACCTAAAACCCGCGATATGTCGACGTTGAGTTTGTATGAACCCATCGCCAATCCCTTGCTGCGAGCACCGTCGCCGCCGATCCGTGTCGAACAAGGCGACGTCATCTGGCTGGTGCTGGAAAATAGTCATTATTTGCCGCACACTATTCATCTACACGGGGTGGATCATCCTTATATGGATATGGGGGGCGAAGGGAACGATGGTGTCGGTCAAACCGGAGCAATGGACGTCATGCCCGGTAGCAGCAAGACCTATGTGATCAAGCCGCGCCAGCCAGGCACCATGTATTACCATTGCCACGTGCAGCCGCATACCCATATCCCTATGGGCTTGCAGGGCCTATTTATCGTCGAAGAAAACCGTCCGAACAACTGGGTGCAGGTATTTAATGTGGGCGGGGGTCAGGTCAGACATCCTTCGGTAGCAGTCAAAGAAAAATACGCCTACGAATACGACTTACACTATCAGTCAGCCGATAAGGAGCTGCATTTAATGGCGCGTTCCGCCAACGATCCGCGTTTGCTGGCCAGACGCCTGAATCAGGAATACGACATTACCGACTCATCTCCCGATTATTTCATGCTGAACGGGCGCTCTTTTCCATATACCTTAAGAGAGTCCTTGGTCATCATGGAGCCCAATAAAAAAGCAAAACTGCGCATACTCAATGGCCATGAGGAGGCCTTCGGTATCCATCTCCACGGTCACAAACCTATGGCGACCCATTACGACGGTGTCGATAACGGTCCTTCCACCTATATCAAACGTGACGTACACGCTATGGTGCCAGCGCAACGCTTGGATCTAGAGCTAAGCGGGGTGGACGACGGTTTGAATAGTTTCGGCCAAGGTGTATGGATGATGCATGACCATGTCGAAAAATCATTTACCACCGACGGTATAGGCGAAGGCGGCGACATTAGCTTAGTGGTTTATAAAGACTTTCTGAATGAGAAGGGAATACCCGAGCTGCATGGCATGAGTCTTAAGCCCTATTTCACCAAAGAATTTTGGCAAGGCAAATATGCGGCCTGGCAGGATTACGATGCCTGGAAAAGCTTAGGCATACCTGAAATAACCAACGCAAAACAAAAAGCCTTTGTGCCTTCTCCTGTGACGGCTCAGCCGGCTGCCGGTTTCGGTAGCCAGTCGGAAGCCGGCGGAAATAAATCATCGTTTCTTGGGCAGTTGTTGTACGGCTTTGTGTTGGGATTGTTGGGTTTTACGGTCTACGCTAAGCGAGACAAAATCTTAGCCATGTTTGGTAAATAAGCATATCCGCCGTTCTAAATCGTACAAAAACCCCCACCGGCTTTTTAAATTGGTGGGGGTTTTATGTTTGTGTTTCCAGGCGATGAATTGATCTTCGAATCAAGTCAATCATTCCCAAAAAACCGGTTTACTTTGCTCGAGTCTTTCCGTTTTCATGGTATTACTCATACAAATGACTGCGGGATTTTGATTTTCCGAGCGTTCCCTAAAGAACCTAGCGAATGCCGAACGCTCAATCCGTTCCTTTGTAATGATAGAATGGCCACGATCAGCACTAAGGTTGAAAGTTGTTTGAACCGAAAACTTTAAGTCGGGCCAAGATTCTAAAAATAAGAGGAAAATATGCGTAACCGGAAACTGTTACCAGCCTTGATCAGCGCCACGCTTGTCGGCGCGCTCGTCGTGTATGTTGCGTTCTATTTCGTATTTCTCGATTTTTTCGTGGATTTATGGTGGTTCAGAGCGCTGGAATTTGAAGCTTATTTCTGGCTTAGGTTGTTGTACCGCTTTGTGTTTTCCGGTGCGGTTACGCTATTCTTCTTTGGGGTTTTTCAATTTCATTTCTCGATAGCCTCTCGCTATTTAGGTTTGAATCCCCCCGATGATGTACTGCTGGACGACAGGAAAAGACGGCGATTCCAGCGATTTTCCGAAGTGTTCATGTATGGCTCGGCCAAGGTCTATACGCCGATTTCCTTTCTGATGGGCGTGGCGATCGCCGTTCCGTTTTATCTGCAATGGGAAGACGCCTTGCTGTTCTTTTTCGGCGGCGACGCCGGCATTACCGATCCCGTTTACGGCAACGACGTCAGCTTTTATCTGTTTTCCTATCCTATCTTCATGCTGATTCAGAAAGAATTGCTGACGACCGCGTCGTTGGCGTTCTTGGCGACGGCTGTGCTGTATTGGCTGGAACATCGCTTCATCCCGAATCAAGGCCGGGAATTTCCATTCGGCGCCAAAGTTCATTTGGCGGTGTTGTTCGGTTTCGTCGTGTTGTTCGTGGAGTGGGGTTTCATGCTGGACCGCTTCTCCCTGTTGTACCAAAATTCGCGGGAGCCGGTATTTTTCGGGCCCGGTTTCGTCGACCTACGCTACCACTTGCCGTTGATTTGGTTGGCGATTGCGACTTTTTTGATCGTCGCTTGCTCGTTGCTTTTCTACGCGTTCGCGGAACAGCATCGTAGTAAAACGCCCATCGTCATTTCGGTGTTGAGTTTTGTAGCTATTTTAGGGCTGCAAAATTGGGGCTTTCTGCCGGAGGTGATCGAACAATTGGTCGTCAAGCCCAATCCGACGCGGACCGAAGGACCCTTCATGAAATACAACATCGACGCGACCTTGGATGCTTATGACCTGAATAACATCAATACCATCGAGTTTCCCATCAGTCTGGATCCCACCAAAGATATCGAGGCTTGGTCGAACACCAAGCATTTTGAAAACATTCCGGTTTGGGACCGGGAGTATTTGATCGATAGTTATCAACAGTTACAAGCGATCAGGCCTTATTACCATTTTATGATGGTCGACGAGGATCGCTATTTCATACATGGTCATTTGCAACAAGTCAATTTGGCGGCGCGCGAGGTCAACATCAATAAACTGCCGCCGGAAGCCCAAAACTGGGAAAACACCCATATGCGCTACACCCACGGTTACGGCGCGGTGATGTCGCCCGCGGCCCAGGACGCGGATATCCCCATCGTCTGGTATTTGCGCGACTTGAATATGACGTCCAGCGTCGGTTTGTCGGTCAAATATCCCGATATCTACTACGGCCAGGAGAAATATCCTTATGTGATCGTGCCGAATAGTTTGGTGGTCGAGGGCATCTCCGGTTCGGAGCGCAGCGACTCGGCCGAATATAAAGGCAATTCCGGCATCCCGATACAGTCTTATTTTAGAAAACTGTTGTTCTCTTTTTATTTTAAGGACATCAAAATATTTTTCTCGCCCAATATTACGACCCAAAGCAAAATGCTGATACGCCGTAACATCGACGAGCGTATCCACATGCTGACTCCGTTTTTACATTTAGATAAAGACCCTTATTTGGTCGTAGATCGGGATAGATTGTATTGGATACAGGATGCCTATACGCTATCCAACATGTATCCGGCGGCAAAGCCGGCGGCCGACGATTTCCTGGACGGTTCGCAACAATTCAACTTCATTCGCAATTCGGTTAAGGTCGTTGTCGACGCCTACGACGGCAGGGTGGATTACTACATTGCCGATCCCAAGGATCCGATTATCAACGCCTACGATCGCGCGTATCCCGGATTGTTTAAGAAGTTGGAAGAGATGCCGGAAAACTTGCTGAAACATTTGCGTTATCCGCGCGACTTGTATTACATGCAGATGAAGATCTATGCCAAATACCATCAAATGGTTCCGGAATTGTTTTATGAGCAGGCCGAGACCTGGCAATACGCCACCGTTGACGACGAGCCGGTATTGCCTTATTTCATTACGATGGATTTCGATCGCTGCAACGACCGGGAAGAGTTTGCGATGATCAACCCTATGACACCGGTCAACCGGAACAATTTGAGCATGGTGGGTATTGCCAGCACGCTGGATCACGACAAATGCGACTTCAGCTATAAGCCCGGCGTTACCATTTATAAATTTCCCAAGGAAGTCCAGGTCAACGGTCCCTCGCAGGTCAATGCCTTGATCGATCAGAATCCGGAAATCGCGGCGCAATTTACACTGTGGAACCAAATCGGTTCTGAGGTTAAAAAAGGCCGCATGGTGATTTTGCCCATGGGCAATTCGATATTGTATGTGCAGCCGATCTATATGCTCGCCAAAAAAACCAAAATGCCTGAGCTGGCGCGGGTTATCGTTTCGATCGGCAATCAAGTCGTCATGGATAAGACGCTATGGAAGGCGTTCGATCGCCTGAAAGGCCGCTTCATTAAAGAAGCCCAGGGTTCCGGCTCGGGTACTTCGGGAGGGGCCGAAGCGAAGCCTTAAGCTATCTCCCGGCGAAGCGTCGATGAATGCTTGTGCGACAGTCATTATCGGGCGCGCTGTCCGGCTGCCGGATTGGCGCAGGGAAAGGCTTAGGCATTAGTTGATGGCTGTTGGACATGCCAGACAATAGCCCGACTACCTTCGTATTTTGCGCGTTGTTTTGCGAGGCCAGGCCGCTATTGAAGGCGTGGCGCTTGTCCGGTTTGCCGGCGGCCGATCATCCTTATGCGGTTTATGCAAATAGAGATCGGGTGGTCGTTGTGACCGGCATGGGTAAAATCAATATGGCCGGTGCGGTCGGTTACGCATTGGCTTTGTTTGGCAATCCGCAATCGCCGGTGTTAGTCAATTTAGGCATCGCCGGGCAGCGCGACGAATCGCCGGGCAGGCTTTGCATGGGGCATAAAATCGTCGATAAAGACAGCGGTCGCTGTTTTTATCCGCAACTGCCCTTTACAGTTCCCTGTAAGACCTATTCGGTGGTAACGGCTTGTCAGCCAAATATGGATTATGCGACTAACGAGATGTATGAAATGGAAGCTGCGGGATTTTACGAGTTGGCGCTTAAATTTAGCAGTAGCGAGCTGATTCAGGTGATGAAGGTTATTTCGGATAGCGCCCGGTCTCCTATTGCCGATATTAATGAAGCATTGGTTGAGCGGTGGGTTGATGATTGTCTTACCAAAATAGAAAGCATAATTGATCAACTAATGCAATTGCGGCAACAATGTATCGTTACGACAAGCAGCGATGTTTATCGTGACATTTTGGAAGCCTTTCATTTTACAGTCAGCCGTTCGTTAAAACTGAAATCCTTGTTGCATCGCTGGCGAGTCGTGAAAGGTGATGAAGCAATTGCTTGGCGAGATGCCGACTTAAGCAGTGCAAAAGAGTTGTTGTGTTGGATGGAGCAACAGCTAGACAGTGTTGACTTCTATCTGTAAAGTTTGCGAAAAGAGTTGATGGTTGCGGGTTGGGTCTACTTCGAAAAAACGAGGTGCCATTGCGGCACCCCGTTCGGCAAAAAGCTTACAGCAAGCCTTTCAAGCCTTCGTTTGCTTGTTTAGCAGTGGCTAAGTGTTCTTTGGCTTCAGTCAGATTCGCAGTTTTAGCAGCTGCTTCAGCCGCTTTCAAATGGTTTCTAACTTTGGCAGTTTCTCTAGCTACTTTATCGTTAGCGTTCAATTCTTTTGTAAAATCGCGCGCTTTTTTGATCAAGGCAGCAACGTCGGCATCTTCCGCGCCGTTGTTGATCGCGGTTACAGCTGCGTCAATACGGTTGCTAACTTCATTGATTACGTCGACAGGTGCATAGCTGATTCGACCTGGATCAGATTCGGCAACAGCAGATGTCGAGAAAGAACCCATAGCAACAGTCAAAGAAAAGGCGATAGCTGCACTTTTAAAAATTTTCATCTAGGAACCTCACAGTTGTTTTTATTGATGCACATATAGCGGCTAATTACTTTAACTGGCTACATGCTAGCCCTGATAATATCACACATTGAGGGGTTTGATAGCATGTTTGTTACTAAATGATGAAATCCTGCGAGTGAAATGAATCTTGCTTTATTCGACGCTAACTAAAATTTTGTCCAGCCAAGCAGTCGGCAATAATCGCTTCAGCCATGCGAATAAATGGGTAGGAACGGTGACCCTATACCGTAACTGCGGATGCTTTGCTTCGAGTGCATGCACGACTTTTTCAGCGACAGCGGTTGCCGGCAATGTAAATGGAGCCGCCGGACCAACTTTTTGCAAGCGCGCTTCCATGGCTTGATAGGTGGCCTTATGAAAGCTCCGGCTGGGATCGATGTTTCTTTGATACATTGCAAATGCGTTTGCCCTAAAGCGGCTCTCGATCGGGCCGGGTTGAATCACTGAAACGTGAATGCCGGAGCCTCGCAGTTCGAGGCGCAAGGTATCCGCCAAGCCCTCCAGGGCAAATTTGCTGGCGTTGTAAGCGCCACGGAATTTCATTGCCACAAATCCCAATACCGAACTGTTATAAATAATGCGGCCATGGCCTTGCTCACGCATCAACGGAATCAATAAATTGGTTAATTCGTGCGTGCCGAAAAAATTAGTCTCAAATTGATTCCTGAGTACGGCTCGGCTTAAGTCTTCCACTGCGCCCGGTTGGCCGAACGCGCCGTTATTGAACAAAGCGTCGATTTTTCCGTCAGTCATGCTTATCAAATCATTTACCGCTCGCTGAATGCTACCCGAATCGGCTAAATTCAACTGCAAGCATTCGAAGCCTTCTGCAATCAAACGGCTGACGTCGTCGGCGTCTCGGGCCGAACAAATGACTCGGTGGCCGCGTTTTCTTAGCACACCTGCCGTGACGTAACCGATGCCGGACGAACAACCTGTTATTAAAATAGTTTTTGAGTTAGCCTTCATTCTGCCAAGTCGGATTCGTTGTAGTAATAAGTCTGACCGGAGCTGCAATTGATCATAAACACCAGTTTTTCGTTCGTGCTCTTGGAGTTCAACTCGTCGGCCTCCACACGCTTGCATTGGCCCGTTGCCAACGCTTTCTGAGCGGCAAGACGGCGAAATTTTTCGATATCAGGTAGGCGCTCTTCGAATGGCTTTATCTGTTTAGGTAGTCCGTTCGGATCATAGGGCGGAATGGCGTAAGCGGAAAACTGAGTTGGGTTTTGCTTAATAACCGCTTGAGTCAAGGCATATTGCTCTTGCGCGAGTTGCTTGCGTAAAGCAATGGCGTCGTGTTTGGCTTGCTCTTCCGCTTTCCGTTGAGCTTCTTCTTGCTGTTTTTGTTCGGCAGCCAATATTTTTTGATTTTCCAGTGCACCCAGATCTACCTGCCCACCGGTTTTGGTGTTGATTTCCAGGGCTTTGGCTTCTTCGGTACAGGGCGAAGATTGGTAATGGGTCTGCCCCGTAGCATCGATGCATTTATAGACGCCGGCCCAGCTGGCGAACGGAAACCAAAGAGCCATCAATAAAATTCTAAGTTGCGTGATCATCCTCTAACTCCAAAATGAAAAATCGGCGTTTTTGATTAATTGGATTGTAGCGAAGTTTTTCCGACAAGGTGACTTGAGGCAATACGCGCTTTAAGTTTTCTAGGCTGAAGCAGATGGTGATAGAATCCCATGTTCTAAAATACTTGGAACAGGCAGCGGGTACAACCTCCAGGGAACGTGTTGTTCCTCGATTAAACTATATCACTCTAATTTACGATTGCATGCAGCGCTCACACCTATCACCATGACCACGGATTATAAAACGACACTGAACCTCCCTAAAACCGAGTTTGCGATGAAAGCTAATCTGGCTCAACGTGAACCCGAAATGCTTGAGAAGTGGAACGAAAATCAGCTGTATCAAAAAATTCGTGGAATCTGCGCAGAACGCCCTAAATTCATACTGCATGACGGACCTCCCTATGCCAACGGCGCAATTCATATTGGCCATGCGGTTAATAAAGTATTGAAAGACATTATCGTCAAGTCGAAAACCCTGGCCGGATTCGATGCGCCTTACGTGCCGGGTTGGGATTGTCACGGTTTGCCGATCGAGTTGATGGTCGAAAAAAAAGTAGGTAAAGCCGGCGTCAAGGTGGGCCCGGCGGAATTCCGCAAAGAATGCCGGGCCTATGCCAAGAAACAGGTTGAAATCCAAAAAGCCGAATTCATACGCCTTGGGGTGTTGGGCGACTGGGATAATCCTTATTTGACCATGGACTTCGCCTTCGAAGCCGATATTGTACGCGCATTGGGCAAAATCGCCGCCAACGGCCATCTCAGTAAAGGGGCTAAGCCCGTGCATTGGTGTACCGATTGCGGTTCGGCTTTGGCCGAGGCGGAAGTCGAGTATGAAGACAAGCACTCTCCCGCCATTGACGTTCGTTTTCAAGTCGTCGACGAACATGCGTTTCTAGCCAAGTGCCACCATGTTCCGGCGCATGAAGGTCAAGGGCCGTTGTCGGTCGTGATTTGGACCACGACGCCGTGGACTTTGCCGGCTAACCAGGCCGTCGCATTGAATCCCGACCTGGATTATGCCGTGGTGCAGTGCACGATCGCCGGCAAACCGGAACGCTTGGTACTGGCCGAGGCCTTGTTGAAGGATGCCGTTATGCGATACGGCGTGGAAGAACATCATGTGATCGCTTATTGCAAAGGCAGCGTATTGGAAGGCCGGATGTTGCAACACCCGTTTTACGATCGACAAGTACCTATTATTCTGGGCGATCATGTAACCATCGATGCCGGTACCGGTGCGGTGCATACCGCCCCCGGTCATGGTCAGGAAGATTATGTCGTGGGCATGAAATATAACCTGCCGGTTGACAATCCGGTCGGCGGCAACGGCGTGTTTTTGCCCGGCACCGAACTATTCGCCGGTTTACATGTGTTCAGCGCCAACGACAAGGTATTGGAGGAGCTCAACGAGCGAGGAAAGCTGTTGCATCATCATGCGTTGCTGCATAGCTATCCGCATTGTTGGCGGCACAAAACCCCGATCATTTTTCGCGCTACGCCGCAGTGGTTTATCGCGATGGAGAAAAATGGCTTGCGCGATAGAGCGTTGAGTGAAGTCATGCGGGTCGAGTGGATACCGGACTGGGGCCAAGCCCGCATCGAAGCGATGATCAATAACCGTCCCGATTGGTGTATTTCGCGGCAACGTACCTGGGGCGTTCCGATCGCGTTTTTCGTGCACAAAGAAACGGGCGAACTGCATCCAAACACGGCCGAATTAATCGAACAGGTTGCCGAACGCATCGAACAGCAAGGCATAGAGGCCTGGTTCGAACTGGATGCCGCCGAGCTGATAGGCGGCGACGCCGAGCATTACGAAAAAGTCGCCGATACTCTGGACGTCTGGTTCGATTCGGGCGTGACCCATGGCGCGGTATTGCAACGGCGCGACCAATTAAGCTTCCCGGCCGATTTGTATCTGGAAGGCTCGGATCAGCACCGCGGCTGGTTTCAATCGTCACTACTGGCGTCGGTGGCGATGAACGGCGTAGCGCCGTATAAAGAGGTTTTGACGCACGGTTTCACGGTCGACGCCGAGGGCAAGAAAATGTCCAAGTCCAAAGGCAACGTAGTATTGCCGCAAACCGTCATGAAGTCGCTGGGTGCCGATGTATTGCGTCTATGGGTGGCCGGCAGCGATTACCGCTACGAAATGTCGGTTTCCGACGAAATTTTGAAACGCACTTCCGATGCCTATCGCCGCTTGCGCAATACCGCCCGCTTTCTTTTGTCGAATTTAAACGGTTTCGATCCGGCGCAGCATATGGTGAGCAAGGATGATTTGTTGGCTTTGGATCGTTGGGTGGTCGACAAAGCCTGGCAACTGCAGGAAGAAATCAAAGCCGCCTACAGCGACTATCAGTTCCAGCTGATTTACCAAAAAGTGCTGAATTTCTGCAGCATCGATTTGGGCGGTTTTTATCTTGATATCGTCAAGGACCGGCAATACACCGCCAAGGAAGACTGCCTGGCTCGCCGCTCCGCCCAGACGGCGATGTTTCATGTTATCGAAGCCATGGTACGCTGGCTGGCGCCGATTACCAGTTACACCGCCGATGAAATCTGGCAGGCGCTTCCCGGCCGGCACGGCGAATCGGTGTTCCTGGAAACGTGGTATGAAGGTTTGTTCCCGATGGACGCCGCCGCCGAAATCAACCGTGGCACCTGGGAAAAAGTGATGGCTGTGCGGAACGTGGTCAGCAAGGAGCTCGAGCTTCTGCGCAAAGACGGTGCCATCGGCGCGTCTTTGAATGCCGAAGTCGAGTTGTATTGCGATAGCGTTTATGCTGCCGAGCTGAACAAACTAGCCGGCGAGTTGCATTTCGTGTTCATCACGTCAAATGCCGACGTGCTCGATATGAAAAACTGCCCCGGTGACGCGATAGCCACCGAATTGGACGGCGTTAAGTTGAAAGTTTCGGTGTCCCGACATCAAAAATGTGTGCGTTGCTGGCATCAACGCGCCGATATCGGCACGCATCCGGACCATCCGGAGTTATGCGGCCGTTGCGTAGAAAACGTCGTCGGCAATGGTGAGATACGCCGCTATGCTTAAATGGTTGTGGATTTCCTTGCTGGTGCTGATTTTGGATCAGGCCAGCAAATTAGCAATCGACGCGTCGATGCAGTTATACGAGTCCATTCCGGTGATGCCTTATTTCAATCTGACGTATGCGCACAATACCGGAGCGGCGTTTAGTTTTTTGGCACAGGCGGGCGGATGGCAACGTTGGTTGTTCGCCGGCTTGGCCATCGTGATGAGCGGCATCATCGCGGTTTGGTTGATGCGCCTCGAAAAGCATGAGACATTGATGGCAATTGCGCTGTCTATGATACTCGGCGGCGCCATCGGTAATCTAATCGACCGGGTGGCCTACGGTTATGTGATCGACTTCCTGGATGTTTATTACAAACACTGGCACTGGCCCGCTTTCAATATTGCCGATTCGGCGATTTGCATCGGCGTTGGCCTGATTCTGTTGGAAAGCTTCGGTGTTGGCCGTAAACCCTCCGGTGTTTTGAAATAAGGCTTGATTCGCATTACGCCGCTGTCGTGAAGGTAAAGCGAAAGTTTTTTTATACAAGTGCCAATTTAAATACTCCTTCTACATATTTCTTGTTCAAGTTAATAAAGAGTTGAACGCAGTTAACTTGACGCAGACTGCTTAATGATTCAAGTTTTCCCTGCCGATGCCGTAAACCTTGTTCGATCGAACGGCGAGCGTTACCAATTAGTGTTTTTATAAAAAAGTCCTAGAATTCGATTGAACATTCTTCACAAGGTATGAACTATGAAACCTGCTATTACACCGAACGACGCTGAAAAAAAGTTGGCGGAGGAAGACTTTATCGTTTCGAAAACGGATACATCGGGACGCATAACCTATGCTAATCGGATATTCATGGAAATAGCAGGTTATCCGGAATATGAGTTGCTTGGCGTGCAGCACAATATCATTAGGCATCCGGACATGCCGCGCGGCGTGTTCCGGTTCATGTGGAATACGTTAAAGGCCGGGGAGGAATTTTTCGGTTTTGCAAAAAACCTTTGCGCCGACGGCGGGTTTTACTGGGTGTTTGCCAATATCACGCCGGATTACGATAAAGAGGGGCAACTGCAAGGCTACTATTCGGTGCGCCGCAACCCGCCACGTTCTGCACTTGAGGTAATAATCCCGATTTACCGGGAAATGCTGGCGATAGAAAAGCGCAGTTCTGCTAAAGAAGCCCCCGAGCAGTCGATGGCGTATCTTTTCGATGTGGTCAGGCAGCACGGGTTCAAGAATTATAACAATCTAGTGTTGAAGCTGTATAAGCCTAACGGAGTGTGAACCATGAGTAGAGTAAGCGCGAATATACCGTTTGTGAGAACACAGGTAAATTATGCGGTCGGGGGAATTGTATTTTTCGCGCTGGCGCAATTGGCTTGCAGTCTAACGTTGGGAGGTTTTTCCTGGGCCGCGTTAGTTTTGGCCATACCGTTGCCGGTCATCGCGTTCGGTGTTTGGAAGATTACGCAGCGCAACTTGGATGTACTGGAGCGGATGGAACAGGTATTGATCTGCACGAACCGGGGCGAGCTTTATCATAGGATTACCGGGACTCGCGGCTTGGGTGAAGTAGGTAAGGTTGCCTGGGAATTGAACGAAACGCTGGATATTATGGAATCCTATTTCAAGGAGATGAACAGTTGTTTTGGCCAGGCAGCCAAAGGTAATCTTGACCGTTATGCTTTGGCGGATGGATTGCCCGGACTGTTGAAGCAGTCCGCCAAAAATATGAACGTAGCATTACAACATATGAACGAAAATGAAAAGCTGATGGTGAAAAGACGCCTGTCAGCCGGTCTGCATGGGCTCAATACCGCCAATTTATCCGGTAATCTGAAAACCAGCCAGAACGATCTGATCAATATAACGGAGCAATTGGAAAAAGTCGAAAGCATAGCTATGGACACAGGAAGTAACGCAGATGCCAGCCTGGGCACGGTCGAGCAAATCAGTGCTTCGTTAAACAACATTAACGACACCGTGCATTCAGTTTCGGAAGTCATCACAGCCTTGATCAATGACAGTAAAAAAATTACCGAATCGTTATCCATGATTACCGGTATTGCCGACCAAACCAACCTGTTGGCATTGAATGCATCCATTGAGGCCGCCCGGGCCGGTGAACACGGGCGAGGCTTTGCGGTTGTGGCGGATGAAGTCAAAAACCTGTCCGAGCACACCAAGGATGCAGCGTTGGAAGTTTCGAAGACCTTGAAAGCCTTTAATAAACGGGTCGAGCAAATGTATAGCGAAGCCGAAAGTTCGGCGACCTTATCGCAGGAAGTGATGCAGCAAGTGAATTCCTTCCGGTTTCAGTTTACGGGTTTGTCCGAGTCGGCTAAGGCCTCGGTCGGTTACATTACTTACGCAAAAGACAAGTCCTTCGGTTTGCTGACTAAGCTGGACCATATTATCTACAAGCAAAATGCCTATATCGCCATCGAAAATAATGAAGATTGCGATGAACGAAAAGCCATTATGGTCGACAATCATCATTGCCGCTTAGGTAAGTGGTATTACAATGGTGTCGGCTATGAGAAATTCCGCACGACCTCGGCATACAGCCAATTGGACTTTCCGCATCAAGAAGTTCATCGGACCACTCAGACGGCTTATGAAAGCTCTCGCAGCAATTGGGCTGACGATCCTCATAAATTGGATGAGATTATTAAACAAATGCAATTGTCCGAAGAAGCCAGCGCCTTGGTAATGAAATATATCGACGAAATGGTCGAAGAAAAACATCGCAGGATTTAATCGTGATCCCGATAGATTAAAGCGCGGCAGGCCAAACTCGACCAGGCATTTTTAAAATCCAATCGCAATAGATCGTAAACCGAAAGGCCGTCGCCGACCCAAGCCGCCTTTGGCATACCTTGTTCGATGAGATGGTTAGTGGCCAGTCCGGCAGGATGGCACGGATTTTGTACCCGCGCGGATTGGAATGGTGGGCAAATATACCAGTCCTACATCTGAAGCGCCCTATGTGCTGAACGAAAGTGGAGCGTATCGATCGAGGAATGGCTACACTTGACCCCGTTCTTCTTGCCCTTCTGATAGCAGTGGCTACAAGCTATATTTTGAACAATCGATTCACTTTTACTCGGTGCCGAACGGCTCGGCCTTGAGTTCGTATTCCAAGTTGAACATCAAATACATAATCAGTGGCTCTGATTTCGTGAGGCTTACAAGGCATGTTGCTCTAAACGGAACGACGATTTTAAAAAATCATCGTCTTTGCCAGCCGGAAGGTGTCTGCACGTAATGACCGCGGGGGGCTTGATTGATGACTTTTTGGGCGGTCATCTTGGCGACTTCATCGACAGGCACGCCGTTTTTGTTGGCGATGCGCTGGTATTCGGCTCTACGCTGGGCGTTGATGCTATTCACCATGGCTTTTACATCGCTAGGCGCTCCCGGATCAACCATGCCCAAATAGCCGTTCATTAGTTCGCCGACTTGTCCGGCTGCTTTCGCCTGAGCCAAGCTGGCCGCGCTAACCGGCAGAACCAAACAGCACAGAGCCAAGAACGAGATCGCCAACATAGAATTCAATGCTTTGTTTTTCATTGATCGCTCCTTTAAAACAGGTCTTTATTGCTGCTTATTAAATTATCCACGTCTTTTTCAACCTTTAAACGTATCTCGTGTTCGATTTTGACGTTCATGGTAATTTCGATGGGTTTTTCCGGCGCTTCCAGTTTGACGGATGGCGAGCAGCCGGCCAAATAGAAAGCGCCGAATAAGATACTCGCGATCTTTGTTGTACTCCAATTCATAGACTTCTCCAGCCGCTGCGCGGCATAACGTTGATCCTTAGAAACCGCCTAGTCTGCGAAAACATGGTTAGCCCCCGTATTGCCATTGCTTTGTCCGGGATAGGCTCAAAATGTCATTCCCCGGGCATTTTCGCCGTTTATATCCAAAATCCGGCACCCTGATCCATTTGCTGAGTTAACGATTACCGTTGGTCTTAAGGTGTTCCAGGATGGGTTGGTCGAAGTCCCCGGCCATTAAGCCTTTTTGCAATAACTCGGGCAAATGCCCGCTCAGGTTTAGATTAAACGCCACCGGATGTCCGGATAAGACCTCGGGGTTTTTACCTTCCAGTCGTAAACCCAAGCGATAGTCGCCGTTCGCTTGATAGTTCAACTTGCCTTGTAGTTTATGGTAAAGCAGATTTTGCAAAGCTTTAAAAGCAATATTGCTGGTGTCGGTCACGGCGCCTTGATAACGTAATACGCCAGGACGCGTTCCGTTGAGCTCACCGTTTATCACCTCGATACTTTGCTTTGATAGCCTTAACGGCAGCTTACCGCTGATGCTGCCAGTGCCGGATAGTTCCGGATAATTTAAACTTTGCAGCAATTGCCCCAAATCCAATTTGCGTATGTTCAAGGTCAGACTCAGCGGTGTGTTTTCGAGATCGATCCGGGTCGGCGATATCTCCAGCAAGCCGCCGAATATAGGCAATTCGGCTTTTTTCACCGAAAACCATCGTCCATCGATCGCAGCTTTCAACTGCAAGTGGTTGAGTCTAGTGTCTTTGCCCAATTGCAGATCAGGTATGTCTACTTCCAGCAAGGCCGTAAGGGGAAGCAGCGTTTTGACATCCAGACGGGAAAATCCGCCTTCAAGCCTGGCCGGACCAAGATTGCCGGCAACGTTATAGGCTCTGAGATACATTTCACCCCGGACTTCGGTTTGAGGCAGCCATTGGCCGCGAAACGTTCCCGTTACATTTCCGCCGGTAGTCTGCCAAGCCGTGCTCTCCGCCGGCAACCAGGGTTTGGCGATATCCAGCAAGTCGGCAAGAACCATGTCCAAGTGGCCGTCGGCGGTCGCTCTAAGGTTTTGCGTGTTTAGGGTAATTTCCGCGCTGGACAGATAGCTATCGTTGCGGGTCAAAAGCATCCGGCCCTTCAGGTTTTTCAGCGCGTCATTCGAGCGGAATTGAAGATTCAACTTGATTCCCGAAAGGGCCGGAATATTTTGTGCCGAAATCGAAGCAGCCAAGTCACTCCGGATTTTCGATGGGATCAAGCTTGAGCCGGTCAGCCAATTGAGCAGCGAGACCGCATCGGCATTCAAATCGGCTCGATAATGCTTTTTCTCGGTTTGCTTTAAATCGAGTTGCGCGACGGGCTGTAGCCCGCCTTGTTCAATCGACAGTGCCGCGCTGTTTCGATCAATCTTGACGGTTAGCTTCATGTTTTGATCGGTCAGCAGGGCTTGGAGTTTGTCCTGATCCTGCGAGAAGCCGGCCCGGCCGCTAAAATTCGAGTGCCCCCAGAGGCTGTCCAGGTCGAGGCGGAGCGTTTCTATCGTCAATTCCCGAATCGGCAAACTCGGCAGCGGGATTAACGCCCCTATTTCAGTTGGATCGATATTTTGTTTTTCTGAAGATGGGTTTTCAGCCCGGTAGACCCAGCTAATCTTGGCATCCGCCACATAAAGGCTATCGACCCGGGCCGTCTTCAGGTCATAATTGGCCGTGACGTCGCTTAATTGAACAGCTATTAAACCGGCGGCGGTTTGTAAATTGAATTCGGCATGGGCAATTTCGGCGCTGCTAAGTCCAAAACTGAGGCCGGCGCTTTTGGGGAGCTGCAAGGGAGTTTGTTCCAATAGACGTTGCAAGCCCCATTGCACGATTAGATCGTGAAAATAATATATGCCTGCACTTGCGGCCGCTATCAACGACACTAAAACCACCGAAAAACGGCGTTTGGATCGCCGTTTGCCCGGCCGTGGTTGTGTGTCGGAGGCGGCTTGTTCCGCCATCGCAGATGGGGTTCCTTAAGCCCGTGGCGCCGAGCCGGATTATATTTTCACTACCTGACCGTTGGCGGCCGATTCCAACGCAGCCACGATGATCTTGCAATTTTCTCTGGCATCGTCCAAGGACAATGCCGGTTCCTTGCCGTTAAGCACGCAGTTGCTGAAATGCTCGATTTCGAGATTGAAGTGGTTGGATGCCGGCATGCGCTCTTCACCTTGGCGGCCGTCTTCGGTCCACCAGGAAATGACCGGTACATCGCCCGGTAATTGCCAAACCACATGGCATTTCAGACCGCCTTGGGTGCCGACGATCTCGTATTCGCAACGTCGCGCCCGCTCGAAGCTGAAATCGAATTGGGCGAAGCGGCCGTCGCCGTAATCCAGTATGCCGCTGGTGGAGATATCGGCGCCGCTTTCCGCGTATTTGGCCATGGCCGTAACCGCAACGGGCGGCTGGTCGAAAAACATCCTGAGCGAGTGAATCGCGTAGCAGCCGATATCCCACATGGCCCCGCCGCCTCTTTCGACGTGTTCAGCCAAGCGGTACATTCTGGCCGGACGCATCATGAAGGAGTAACAGCTGCGCACGGAACGGATCTCGCCGATCAAACCGGAACGCAAAATTTCCATGACCCTGGCATGTTGCGGGTGAAAACGATACATAAAGCCTTCCATCACGGTGACTTTGTAGCGGCGCGCTGCGGTTTCAATCGCATCGATGTCGGCGACGGTCAGCGCCATGGGTTTTTCGACCAACACATGTTTGCGGTGAGCGATCGCGCGCAGAGCCCATTCGGCGTGTTCATGATTGGCCATCGGCAGATAGACCGCCTGCACATCCGGATTGGTCAGCACGGCATCCGGATCGTCATAGGCATGAATGTCAGGATAGCAAGGGGCATATTTTTTCAAGGTTTCGGCTGCGGCGCCGGGGCGGCGGCTGCCGATTGCGATCAGTTCGGAATTGCCGGCCTGAATGATGGCCGGCAGTAATCTTTCGTTGACACGTGCAGCGCCTATAATCCCCCAACGCAATTTGCTTTGTTTAGTCATAGTCTGGCCTCTTGTGGTGATGTCGTTTATGGGGCAAAGTGTGCCGGGTCATTGGGTAATCCGTCAAACCGAAATTTAATAATCCTAATTTAACGTTCAGATCAGGGTTTGAAACTATCGGTTATAGTTATGCATTGTTGGGACAGGCAGAGAATACCCTAAATGATTGCGGGTCCACGATGTTCGATAACCCACCATTTACTAATTGACTTGAGATTAAGCATGAAAAAATTAAAAAAAATAGCTCTTGTTTGTTCATTGGGACTGATGTTGACGATTACCGGCGCCCGAGCCGATACCGCGTCGCAAAAATTCGGACGCGGCTTGGCTGGCATGACTTGCGGGTTTTTGGAATTGCCGGGGAATATTGTTAAGGAAACAGACGCTAATGGGCCGGTTGGTATTCCGGTCGGCTTAGCTATGGGGGTCGGTATGATAGTCACCCGCGAATTGGTCGGCGTTTACGAGTTTTTAACAGCACCATTCCCCGTGCCGGCGGGCTTTAGACCAATCTTGAGACCGGAATACCCTTGGGGCTATTTCAAGTAAAACATCAAAATAAGCGCCAGTCGCCGGTAGACAGGCGGTTCTTGACGATATCTATGGTGTTGGAAATAGCCGATCTCAATTCGTTTTGAATCGCCTTCATTTTTTCGCTGCGAGACAGACCGATTATCAACATGTTTGTTTCGCGGCACATCGTTTTAAGTCCTTGAAAACCTAGCCGCGCGATTGACTTGGTCACACAAGCCAGGTTTCTCGCGCCTTTCTGTATCTGGTATTCCCATTCGCTTGGTAGCCACATTTGGTAAAGACTAAGGCCTATCTGAAAATTTAACGACAAGCCCATCAATCCTCCGCTGACGACCAACAAATAGGCGAACGCCGGCGTTTCCCGGGTTAGATACCAGGCAAACACATCGGTTAGCATACTCATAAAAGGGATACCTATCGTTAGGCGTTTCAGCCAGACAGGAATATCGCACAATATGAATAGCTTGCCGACGAAGAATAAAATAAAGGCAATGCCGAATAAATGGATATGTGAAACGCGTACCAGCGAAGGAATCGATGCGCCGCGGTCGGCCTCGGTCAGCTTAACCACTTCGTCGTAACCGGTTAAGGCCGGCACGTTCATGCCGCTGGCCGGCGAATGGCAGCCTAAACAATCGCGCTGCAATATCGGCGCGACTTGGGTTTCGTACAAGGGCTTCGACGCACCGGAATCTATCCAATCCAGGATTACGGCTTTGTCGCCGGCGGATTTCAGCTTAGCGGCCATCGGGCCGTTGATGGCTGCCGCCAGGCGGGTTTGCTCGGGGCTGCCGTGATAGGCAATGGCGATGTCGGTGATGGATAGGCCTGGGAGGCCGTCGCGCCCTTGATGGGTAAAAAACACTTGTCCGAGCGAGAACAGGTAACCGATTGCAATACTTAACAAGAACAATGTGTTGAGTATGCGTTCCGAAACGGAAATATCAGTGAAACGTTGACAGTTAGCCATGGAACACCTCATGCCGACTAGAGCGTAAGCTAATTACAGCAAGATATATGCCTTCTATGAATCATTTAAAATCAATGGCCTATTGCTTTCGTGCGGATTTTGATTAGCCGTGCTGGTGCATTTATGCACCTATGTGAAGCGCAATTGACGACAGCCGTTTAACGGCAACGTTAACGCAGAAACGGTAGCAATACTCCGAACAGCAGAATCAATAACGACCCCAAAAGCGCGTTCTGGTGGGGTATTTGATTAAACAACACGATGCCCCAGGCCAGACTCAGCACGGGTGCCAAATAGCCTACGGCGCTGACTAAAGCGGCCGGGGCGGCTTGATAGGCCCGCGTCATCAAATGTTGCGCGCCGCTGCCTAATATGCCGATCAATAGCAACAAGCCGTAAATCTCCGGCATAAGAGGCCATCGGCCGCCATAGGCGGCGAAGTACAATAGGTGGACGATCAAGGCGACCAGGCAGAAATAAAAAACCACCGATTGCGGCGAATTGCTGCGGCCGGCGCGCGCAACCATTAAGTATGCCAGCGCGGCCAGAAATCCGGACATCAATGCCATCGATCTGCCTAATAGGTCGGCACCGTGTCCATTCGGTTTGAACATTAAGGTGATGCCTGCAAACGAAGCTAAAATCGCCAGCCAAACCAGCCAGGAATTCTTCTGTTTTAAGATCAACGGGCCTAACAACGCGACAAACACGCCGCTACTCGCGGACAGAAACGTACTTTCACCCGGGCCAATCCGCGTAATCGCGGTAAACGACAGCATCAGCGCGAGCGTGCCAAACAGGCCCCGCAACCACAATGACGGGCGGCGGTCACCGAACAATACCTTCAGTTGGTTACGGGCCAAAGCCGGTACCGCCAGAATCAGTAAATTGCCTAAGACTCTGACAAAGCTAATCACTGTCGCCGGCATGTCGGCGTCGAACAATTTGATTGCATACACGGCGGCGTTCATCAGCGAAAATAGCAAACAAGCCAATACCATATCGGCCAAACCGCGGCGAGTTTTTGATAAGGGGGATGCGCTGAATTTCTTATAGCGGAGATTCGCCAACTTCATGGAAAAATGAGAACGGATAAAATTGGAAATAGTGGCCGGCATCACTGGATTAGCCGGTTTGCCTAGTTTACCCGCATTCTCGCGGCGGCTTCGGTATTTATCCGGCCAAACTGCAGGCGTTTAACATAAAATTGAAATCATGCTTATCCGGGATATTTTGCTTCAGGCGACCAAAGCCATAAAAATGCAGCCGCTTCGGGCTGCTCTGATCGTGCTGGCGATGAGCATAGGCGTGGCTTCGGTCAATGTTTTGATCGCGCTGGGCGAAAGCGCCCGCCGCTATGTCGTTAACGAATTCGAATCGCTGGGCACGCATTTAGTGATTGTGTTGCCCGGACGCTCGGAGACAACGGGCGGGCATCCGCCGATTTTTGGCGAAACGCCGCGCGATTTGACCTTGAGCGATGCCGCTGCCTTGTATAGAAGCCGCCACATAGCCGCTATCGCGCCGGTCAGTGTCGGTTCGGCTCCGATATCGGTAGCCGGTTTGGAACGCGAAACCAATATTCTAGGCTCGACCCACGCGTTACTGCGCGTGCGTCATTTGACCATAGCGCAAGGGCGGTTTTTGCCCGATACCGATGCCGAAAAGGAAATGCCGGTTTGCGTGATAGGCCGTACCATACGAGAGGAATTATTCCCGCGCCGGCAGGCGATCGGTCAATGGCTCCGGATTAACGATCGGCGCTTCCGGGTGATCGGCGTGCTGGCTAGCGAAGGTCAATCGATAGGCGTCGGCTTCGATGAAATCGTCATCGTTCCGGTGGCTTCCGCGCTCGCTTTATTCGATAATCATTCGCTGTTTCGCATCCTAATCGAAACCCATTCCGAAGAAGCGATGCACAAAGCCGTGGATGAAGTTCGCAACATCATCAAGCTAAGACATGAAGGCGAAGACGACATTACCATCGTTACGCAGGACAGCGTGGTGAGTACCTTCGATAAAATTCTAAAAGCGCTAACCTTGACGGTAACGGGCATCGGCGCGATCAGCCTCGCTGTGGCAGGCGTATTGGTGATGAATGTGATGCTGGTCAGCGTGAGCCAACGGACTGCCGAAATTGGTCTACTGAAGGCATTGGGCGCTACCCGGGGCCAGTTGCAGATTCTGTTTTTGTCCGAAGCCGCTTTGCTATCGTTGGCCGGAGCATTGCTCGGAAGTCTGATCGGCCGTCTGGGGGTTGGGGTATTGCAATGGGTTTATCCGGATTTTCCCATGAGCCTGCCGCAGTGGGCTTTTTTTTCGGCGCTTGCGGTGGCCTTGTTTACCGGCTTGTTTTTCGGGGTATTGCCGGCACGAAAAGCGGCGCGTTTGGACCCAATAGCGGCCTTGGCCAGACGGTGACGGGATGTGAATGCCATAGACCTGACGAAATTGGCGCTGAGTAGCGTGAGAGGGCATAGGCAACGTTCTTTGCTGACGGTATTAGGTTTGGTTATTGGAATAGCCGCTGTGGTGCTGTTGACATCAATCGGCCGCGGAATCCATAGCTTTGTACTCGACGAATTTACCCAATTCGGTACGCATCTGATTGCCGTTTATCCGGGCAAGACCACTACTTTTGGTTTGTCCGGAGCCACTTTTAGTACGGTGCGGCCGTTATCCGTGGCCGATGCCGAAAGTTTGTCCAGGCTTGAGCACGTCATTGCCGTGGTCCCGGTGATTCAGGGCAATGCCCGCGTCGAAGCGGGCAAACGGCAACGTCGAACCAACGTGCTTGGAGTGGGCCCGGGGGTACCGATGGTTTGGCAAATCAAAGTCGGTCTCGGCCGGTTTTTGCCTGATGACGACATGAGCAATCCGCGCGCTTTTGCGGTGCTGGGAAGCAAAATGCGCGACGAATTGTTTGGTAGTGCCAGTCCACTGGGTCAACGGATACGTATCGGCAACGACCGCTATCGAGTGCTGGGAGTCATGGAGTCCAAAGGCCAGATATTGGACTTCGATCTCGACGATACGGTCTATATTCCTATCGGCAAAGCGATGGAAATGTTCGACCGTCAGAGCATGATGGAAGTCGATGTGTTATACAGCAGCGAAGCGAAAGCCGAAAATGTCGTCGACGCCATTAAACGCAGGCTGATTGCCCGGCATGGCGGTGAGGACTTCACCATCATCACCCAGGATCAGATGCTGGAAAAAATGGATTCGGTACTCGGCATATTGACAATGGCCGTGGCCGCACTGGGCGGCATATCGTTGTTAGTCGGATCGGTTGGGATTTTGACTATCATGACCATCGCCGTATCCGAGCGCGTGAGCGAAATCGGTTTGTTGCGTGCGATAGGCGCCGAGCGTCATCTGATTTTCCGACTATTCTTGGCAGAAGCGATACTGTTAAGCCTAGCCGGCGGCGCGGTCGGAATAATATTAGGCGTGGTTCTGGCCCAGCTTGTTTCGGTCTTGGTGCCGGCTTTGCCGGTACAATTGGCGTGGAGCTATATCGTTGCGGCGTTTTTTGTTTCTCTGCTGATCGGAATCGCCTCCGGAGTAACTCCAGCGATTAGAGCGGCCCGCCTAAATCCGCTGGATGCGCTGCGCGCGGAATAGATGAAGGAAGGCGGCCGTTTCTAAACCATCCTTAAAAATTGATATGACTGAATCTGAGCCGATGAAGGGAGGGTATATGTTTGACATCGTCAATTATTACGAACGATTGGTCATCGACCGGATCTGGCAAATGCAGCAAACTGAGGCGGAATCGTTTTCTCAGTGTTTTCTGGAGGATGTGGCCTGTTTAGCTTTAAATAGTTTGCCGACCTGCTACGTGTGTAGTCCGGTCGATAAAAGTGCCAACTTGAGCGAAACGGATCATGAAAAGATGAGGGTTGCGGTAGAAAAGGCCATAGCGCAAGCCATGGTTCAAGTCCGCCTCCGTCCTCATGAGAAAAGAGGCGGTTAACATAAGAAGGTGTTTAACGCTGTGAAATAGGCATGACGTCGCGCGTCGTGACGCCACGATATAGTTGTCTTGGTCGGCCGATTTTTTGTTCGGGATCGGAGATCATCTCGTCCCATTGCGCTATCCAACCCACCGATCTTGCCAATGCGAAAATAGCGGTGAACATTTCGGTCGGAATGCCTAAGGCTCTGAGAACGATGCCGGAGTAGAAATCCACATTCGGATAAAGCTTGCGTTCGACGAAATACTCGTCTTCCAGCGCAATATGCTCCAGTTCCATCGCTAATTTGAACAGAGGATCGCCATTCAGATTGAGCTCGTCGAGTACTTCGTGGCAAGTCTGACGCATCAGTTTCGCCCTCGGGTCGTAATTTTTATAGACTCGGTGGCCGAAACCCATCAAGCGGAACGGATCGCTCTTGTCTTTGGCTTTTTTGACGTATTCCGGAATATGCGACGAATCGCCGATTTCCTCCAGCATGTTCAATACGGCCTCGTTGGCGCCGCCATGCGCCGCACCCCATAAGCAGGCGATACCGGCAGCCACACAGGCGTAGGGGTTGGCGCCGCTGGAGCCTGCCAGGCGCACGGTCGAAGTGGACGCATTTTGCTCGTGGTCGGCATGTAAAATCAGGATGCGATCCAAAGCCCTCATCAAGACGGGGTTGGCGATATATTCATCGCACGGATCGCTCATCATCATGCGCATAAAATTCTCGGCATAACCGAGCCGGCGTTTTGGGAAAATAAACGGCATGCCGGTGCTGTATCGATAGCTCATGGCGACGATGTTGGGCATTTTCGCGATCAACCGGATTGCCGATATATAGCGGTCTTCGGGTGAATTGATATCGGTCACATCGTGGTAGAACGCCGATAGCGCCCCGACCACACCAACCAGGATCGCCATCGGATGGGCATCGCGCCGGAATCCGCTGTAGAATCGGGTTAGTTGTTCATGCACCATCACATGCTGGCTGACGGTGGTGACAAATTCCTTCATTTGCGCGCCTTTTGGCAATTCACCATTCAGCAGCAAATAACAGACCTCGAGGAAGTCGCATTTTTCCGCCAGCTGTTCAATCGGATAGCCGCGGTACAAAAGAATGCCGGCATCGCCATCAATGAATGTAATTTTAGAAGAGCAACTCGCGGTTGAAGTAAACCCGGGATCGTAAGTGAAATGCCCTGTATTAGCGTAAAGGGTGCGAATATCGATTACCGAAGGCCCCATCGTGCCTTCCATTACCGGTAATTGGTGTGCTTGTTCCTGATCGTCCTTTGACAAGGAAACATATTTTTCAACCATATCAGTTCTCCTACGTCGGTTTCAGCTGCGTGACTGCAGGCTAGGATCTATTCTATTCGATGTAGAAGAGCGTAACCAGTTTGTAATTGTCAATAATGGGTGACTAAAGTATTTCGTCATCGAAATATGATGGCCTTAATTTTCACTAAGACGTTGAGAATTAAATGGCGCAGCGAACGCTTTGTCGAATATTCGAACCAAAGTCAGCAACTGAAACGCTAAAATACGCTTTTTTTAATTACGAGTTTTTACTTTGACGCCCACAGTTGTTACTCCGGACGCGATTCAACTCGCCGCCGATTTATTGCGCCAAGGAAAGTTGGTGGCCATACCCACGGAGACCGTTTACGGTTTGGGGGCCGATGCATCCAATCCCGAAGCGGTAGCCAAGATTTTCAAGGCCAAAGGCCGGCCGGCCGATCATCCCTTAATCGTGCATTTGGCCTATGCATCGCAAATCAAGGATTGGGCCGAGGAAGTTCCGGAATACGCATTGCGCTTGGCCGGCGAATTTTGGCCGGGCCCGTTGACTATGGTTTTGCACAAAAAAGCGATCGTGCCGATGGCTGTCACCGGTGGTCAAAATACGGTGGCGCTGCGCGTACCGGATAATTCGGTGGCCTTATGGCTGTTAAGGGTTTTTGGCGGAGGCATTGCGGCGCCGTCGGCTAATCGATTCGGGCGTATTAGCCCGACGACGGCGCAACACGTGGCGGAGGAGCTCGGCGATGCGGTCGATTTTATTCTCGACGGCGGCCCGTGTACGGTAGGCGTGGAATCGACCATCATCGATTTGACCGATGCGAGACCGACTATTTTGCGTCCGGGAAGGATTACCCGCGAGCAACTGGAATCCGTGTTGCAAACCGAGGTGGCGTTGAAATCGCAAAACAAAATCCGCGCTCCGGGCATGTTGGCCTCGCATTATGCCCCGAACACGCCGGCGTTTTTGTGTTCGACCGAGGCGCTGTTTGCGTTGCTGGACCGGCAGCAACATCAGGGAAAGCAGGTCGGCGTGTTGTCTTACAGCGCGTGCTTGTCCGAATTGCGTTGCCGGCATTTAACGCACTTGCCCGCTAATGTCGAAGACTACGAAGCGGCCTTATATGCGGCGTTGCGCGAACTGGACAAGCTGCACTTGGACAGCATATTGGTAGAGCAACCGCCGGAACGGGAAGAATGGGCGGCGGTAAACGACAGACTCAGTAAAGCGACTATATGACCGACGAAGAATGGATGCGGCACGCTTTCAGGTTGGCGCAGCGTGCCGAGGAGCAAGGAGAAGTGCCTGTCGGCGCTTTGCTGGTCAAAGACGATCGGTGCATTGCCGAAGCCTGGAATCAGCCGATACAAAACAACGACCCAACGGCCCACGCCGAAATCGTTGCATTAAGAAAAGCCGGCCGGGCCTTGCAAAATTATCGCTTAAACGAGACCACTTTATATGTCACGCTGGAGCCTTGCGTAATGTGCATGGGCGCGATCGCGCATGCGCGGGTCAAACGCCTGGTTTTCGGCGCGTACGATCCCAAGCGGGGTGCCGTTTGCCATGCTCTTCAGCTCAGCGACGCGCCGTTTTTGAATCACCGCATTGAATGGACGGGCGGCGTATTGGAACAAATTTGCTCCGAGATACTGACGGATTTCTTTAAAGCGCGCAGGTAAGGGCCATGACGAATTTTTTAGCGTGCTAAAATTCTTTGCCTAAAAAAATCTATCGGAATTTAGATTGTTTAACGCGCCGGAACACGCGATAAACGTATCTTCGCTGACTATTCGGAACGAGGATGGTCAATCCGAATCAAGTTCCGGGATAGCGGCGGTTTCAGTTTTCCGTGACTGAAACCGCTCTGAAATACGCACGCGCTTTGCTCAAACCGATGGCCGCGATCACAGCGCCTTGACCGCATTCAACAACGCGTAGGCCACCTGAAATCCCTTCACATCGCTGTGATCCCGGATGAACTCGTCGGCCTTCAGATTATAGATACCGCCCGGTTGAAAATCATAAGGTTTGCCGACTCCATGCATGTCTTCAGCTTTGTCTGCCGCTTCCTTGGTGTGCTGGGCGCCGTTGCGCCCCATTCCGCCATAGGGATCGTTTTTGTCGCCCAATGCCGAGGCCTGGTCGCGCGCGATACGGGATGCCAATGGATAGGCGATACCCACGGCCTTGTCGTTATGGGTATGGGTGATGACGATAGGGCCCGAGGCGCGTTTATCGGCGATTACCGCACGGAAAGCACCGTCATGGCCTTTGTTATCGAAGTTTTCCGCCAAGCCGTTGTGGGAATAGGCGGCTTGCAACAAGGTTATGGAAACGTTCGGCGTGGATGCGGGAAGCGCATGGGCGGCTGCGGTCACTAGGCGGCCGCCGAAGCTGTGTCCCGCTAAATGCAGTTTTAGGTTGGCCTTGCGCTGCCGCAGCTGGATCAATACCGGGCCAAGTCCTTTGCTACCGACCGTCCCGGACCGTTCCTTCATCGTGTAATAGGTAAATAAGTTGGCTAATCGGCGTGCTGCGGCCTTAGCGCCGGAAATAAGATCGCCGAGACCGGCGGCTCCGCCCGTATCCCCGACCGCATTGGCGCCGCCCGGCCGCGTGCCCAGCGGTGCTTGTACCGGTTCCTGCAACGCGTCGAACAGCGCGTCCGGGGCCAGACTGAACAGTTCGTCGGAACCGTCATCGGCATCCATGGCGGGTTGGTCGAACAGTTTGCGCAACTCTTGTACATAGCTTACCCGGGCGTTCAAATCCTCATCCAATGACGGAATTTGCGCCAGCGCCCGATCGATAATCGCGGCGCGTTCCGGGTCGATGCCGCCATCGCCGCTTTGTTCGGGAAGACGTTCCGGATCGCGCTTCAATTCTTCCAATAGGCGTACCAAGGCCGCATCGCTTTCCTGTGTGGCGGATGCGGCGCCGCCGCCCGGAATCAATTCTGCGTCGGCGAAACGCTTGCTTGGCCAGAATATCCGTAATACCGCAAACTGCCGGCCTTGCAACGCCGGCACATGCGGTAGAACCTTGATCAGGCTCTCGCTGAGTTCGTCGTACAGAGCACGCGCATTCCGCATGTCGTTGTTCCAACCGTGAGACATTACTATTAGATCGGAAAATTGATCGGTTTGATTCAGGATGGCGTCCAATTGGCTTTGGTCGAAAATCCGGCCGTTTTTGGTGAACTCGAGATCAAAAAAAGGAAAAGACATGATGTACCTCCCGTGATTGGGTTTATTGGAATTAGACCGACTGAATCGCACGCATCAAGTCCAGCAGTCCATGGCCTTCGAAATAACGGTCCCGTCCCAGCGGTGTCGCGCTTTCCAAGAAAATGCGTTTGACTTCCAACGGCTTGCCGATGAATTCCCGGCGTATCGATAAAAACGCCGCAATGGCGCCGGAAACATGAGGGGCGGCCATGCTCGTGCCGCTGTCGTCCATATAACAGGCATTTTCGTCGCGTAATGTAACATCATTGGAATTCCTGGCGTTGCTTAATTTTTTGCCCGCGCCGCAGGAGGTAATGCGCTCGCCCGGCGCCAGTAGATCCGGCTTCAGCCTGCCGTCGCCGGTGGGTCCTTTCGACGAAAAATAAGAAACACCGTAGGTATGCGGCGAATCACGATGGGTGGAACCGACGGTGATTGCCAAAGCCGCGTTTCCGGGATCGTTGATGGTATTGGGAATCCCCACTTTAGTGGGACCGACCTGTGCGCCTACCGTGCCGTAGCCGGTGTTGCCGGCCGCCGTTACCACCACCACGCCTTCCTGCACCAAACGATCCACCGCCGTACATAGCGGGCTCTGGCCGCAGGCGAACATCTCGGCGTCGAACTCGTAGCCCACGCTGAGGTTTACGCCGTGCACCCGCATGAGCTTGGGGTTGTCGTTGAGTTTTTCGCGTATATATTCCAAAGCCTGAATCACCTGGCTGGCGCGCCCTTTGCCTTCGTCGTCCAGAATTCGCAGACTAATCAGCCGGCAGCGCGGCGCGACTCCGCGGAACCGGCTCTTGCCGGAAATTGAACGCTCGCTGAAGCACTGCGACATTTTCTTTCCATCCTGGTCCATTTTGTACTGATGCTCTAGAACGGTCACTTTACTTTGATCTTGCGGCGATTCGCCGGCGATGATGCCGGCCACATGGGTACCATGGCCGAAGTCGTCGCGTAGCGCCCATGTTCTGTGGTCGTCAAGCATTTTTTGAGACGCATCCGCCGGGATGGTCGGGTCCCAGTCCGGGCTTGGTAGCTGCTGCTTAGCCATCGGAACGCCGTCGACTATGGGTTCTATCTCGGCGAAGCAGCGATGCAAGTCGCGGACGGAGTCGGCCAATAGCAGATGATCCTCATTCTTTTCGCCGGCGAAATGCAAATGATTTCGATCGATGCCGGAATCGATAACGGCCCAAGTGATCCCTTCTCCGGCAGCGTCGAACGAACGGAGTGCCGCATCGGCCTTGACTGTGGCCATGGAGCGATCGGTTCTGGCGCTGATCGGAAAATCCGGCCACAGTCGGTAAATCGCCTGTTTGTTGGCCGGCTTGACTTCATCCAATGCGACCAGCTTACGCCACTCGGCATCTTTGAGTTTGCAGCGGTAATAGGATTTCGCAATTTGTAAGGGCCCCGGCCTGGATTGCGGCGAAGTTGCGCCCGGCTTGCCTCGCTTGGCTTTTGGGGGCTCGGCAATGACGTCGTTATAAAGTTGGACAAATGCATGAGCCGCACCGGTCAAGCCGCCCATATGCTGCACATTCAGCTCGACGATATAATCGCCCAACTCATCGGGTTGCTCTAACGGAGGCAAACCCCATTTTTTACGTTTATCCGCGTCATCCAGTTCGCGCGGAGCAGTGAGGCGCGCGAAACGGTTACCGATGCCTTCGTCGGAATTAGAGGATGGCCGGGCGCTCGATTCCTGCTGCGGAGACGATTTGTCCTTAGCACTGCGGGCGCTCCCCTTCGACGGCCGCTTTGATTTTTTATCTGCCATAAGGTTCTCCGTAGCAAGTAAACGTTTGAGCCGGGTTTGATAATCAGCAAACTTCTTGTCTCGTTAGTGTTTGTTTTGCTCGCCTGATCATTATGAGGTAGCCCGGTTTTTGTCGACTATCCATTCGCTCCATGATCCGGCATAAAGCTTAGAGCCGTTCAGACCGGCTACCGCCATGGCCAGCAGATTATGGCAAGCCGTGACGCCGGAGCCGCACATATGCACGATTTGTTGCGGATTTCGCGAGCCGGTCAAGTCCTGGAATTGGATTTTTAGTTGGGCGGGCGCAAGAAACAGTCCGTTTTGATCCAGGTTTTTCTGAAACGGCCGGTTGACGGATTTGGGTATGTGTCCGGCTACCGGGTCTATCGGCTCTTGTCGTCCGGCATAGCGTTCCGGTGTGCGGGCGTCGATCAAAGTGATCGTGCAGGCCGCCAGGCCGTTTTCGACGTCGATAGCGCTTAGCCACCGGCCGCGATCCAAATAGCAGCGGAACTGCGCCGGCTCGATTTTAGGCAGCGTGGTGACCAGCGGAAGATTTTGCTTTTGCCAGTAACCGATTCCGCCGTCCAATACGGCGACTTTTTCATGCCCCATGGTCTTCAACAACCACCACATGCGCCCGGCAAAGGCGCCGCCGGCATCATCGTACACCACCACCTGACTACGGTTGCCGACGCCCCAGTCTCCCAGCTTTTTCGCCAAGACTTTAAAATCCGGCAGCGGGTGGCGGCCGGTATCGCTTCTGACCGGCGACGACAGGTCTTTATTCAAGTCGGCATATCGGGCGCCGGGAATATGGCCCTGTCGGTAGGCTTTGGCGCCTGCGCTGTCGTCAGCCAGCGAGAAGCGGCAGTCGAAAATTGCCCAGTCGGGCTTATTCAGATGCTTGGCCAGTTCTGCCGCGGATATCAAGGTGGTATGGCTCATTTAAATCTCCAGGATGATTTTGCCGAAATGTTGATTGCTCGCCATGCGGGCGTGGGCTTGTTCCGCATCGGTTAAGGGGAATACCGAGTCGATCACCGGTTTGACGGCGCCGGTTTCCAGCAAGGGCCAGACTTTTTGGCGTAATTGGCCGGCAATCCGGCCTTTGAAAGTGTCGTCGCGGGCCCGGAGAGTAGAGCCGGTAATCGTCAAGCGCTTGGCCATGACGGCCCATAGATTGATTTCGCTTTTGGCGCCGTTTTGAATCGCAATTTGCACTAAACGGCCTTCGGTCGCCAGGCTTTTCAGATTACGCGGAAAATAATCCCCGCCTATCATGTCCAGAACCACATCGACGCCTTTGCCGCCGGTCAGCTCTTTGATCTTTTCGACGAAATCCTGCTGCCGGTAACTGATCGCGGCATCGGCGCCCAGTTCCAGACAGCGTCGGCATTTGTCGTCGCTGCCGGCAGTGACGTAAACCTTGTTGCCCAAGGCTTTGGCCAATTGTATGGCCGTGGTGCCGATGCCGCTGCCGCCGCCGTGCACCAACAAGCTTTCGCCTTCCGACAGCCGCCCGCGTTCGAACGCGTTGCTCCAGACCGTGAAATACGTTTCCGGCAAAGCCGCGGCCTGCACGAAATCGAGCCCGTCCGGGATAGGCAGGCAGCATGCGGACGAGGCCAGGCAATATTCCGCATAGCCGCCGCCGGTGACCAGCGCGCAGACGCGATCGCCGGCTTTAAAATGACCGGCTTGATCGCCTGTCTCCGCGACCGTGCCGGCTACTTCCAGGCCCATGATCGGCGGGGCGCCTGGCGGTGCCGGATAAAGGCCCTGGCGCTGCAGCAAGTCCGGGCGATTGACGCCGGCCGCGGCGACTCTGATCAGCACCTGATGCCCGCTCGGTTGGGGGATGGGCAGCTCGGCCACTTGCAGTTCGTTGCGGGCGGTGTCCGGGACAATTTCGATTGCGCGCATGATTAAGGGTTTTTAGGAGTGGCGATAGGCTTTATTATAGGCGGCTTTATGCCCGAGTCGATGCTTACGGTTAGGGTGATTCGAATTTCCAGCGAGATAAAGAGAAATGATACGTGCGGGCATTGTGGGCGGCACCGGTTATACCGGCGTCGAGTTATTGCGGATATTGGTGTTACACCCGGAAGTGGCGGTTGCGGCGGTGACCTCGCGTGCCGATGCCGGACAACGTGTCGATAAAACCTATCCCAATCTTAGAGGCTTGTGCGACCTGGTTTTTACCCAGCCCGAAATCGAACATTTAGCCGATTGCGACGTGGTGTTTTTCGCCACGCCGAACGGTACCGCGATGAACATGGCGGCCGAGTTGCTGGCGCGCGGCATCAAAGTCATCGATTTGGCGGCGGATTTTCGGATCAAGGACGTAGCGGAATGGGAAAAATGGTACGGCATGAACCACGCCAGCCCGGAACTGGTCGCAGAGGCCGTTTACGGCTTGCCGGAAGTCAATCGCGAGGCGATCAAACAGGCGCGCCTGATCGCTTGTCCCGGCTGTTATCCGACCGCCGTGCAACTGGGCTTCTTGCCATTGTTGGAATCCGGCGTCATTGAAGCCGGGCATTTGATCGCCGATGCCAAGTCCGGTGTCAGCGGCGCTGGGCGCAAGGCGGAAATCTCGTCCCTGATGAGCGAAGCCGGCGAAAGTTTCAAGGCCTACGGCGTGCCGGGCCATCGGCATTTGCCTGAAATCAAACAAGGCTTGCAAGCGGCAAGCGGACAAAGTGTCGGTTTGACTTTCGTGCCGCATTTGACGCCGATGATACGCGGCATACACGCAACCCTGTATGCGCGCCTGACCGGCAGCATCGATTTGCAAAGCCTGTTCGAACAGCGCTACCAGGACGAATACTTCGTCGACGTATTGCCGGCCGGCAGCCACGCCGACACCCGCAACGTGCGCGGCAGCAACCGCTGCCAAATCGCCGTGCACCAACCGCAAGGCGGCGACACGGTGGTGATTCTGTCGGTGATCGACAATCTGGTCAAAGGCGCGTCAGGTCAAGCCGTGCAAAACATGAATCTGATGTTTGGTTTGCCTGAGAATCAGGGTTTGGAGGCTGTGGCGCTGTATCCGTAATGGGGGGCGCGAACAGCTTGAAGTCGTAGGGCGTTTTCGCGGTAGCAAAACGCCAACAGTGTTTAAAGGCTATGGCGGATTGCCTGTCGGCGAATCCGCCTTACGCATTAGACTTCACGCAGAAAAAATATACTATAAATGTCAAATGTAAGGCCTGACCCTAATGCTCTTTCGTTCGGCCCGCATCCAGGCCGGAATGCTGTCAAAATGGCCCAATTCCGCCTGTGATGACCGGCATCCCGCCCATTGCGGTCTGTTTCCCGACAATCTACCCTTGAAACAGACCGCAGTAGCCCAAATCTACAAAAAGCTATTTTCTTAAATTAAATCCGTCCCCCGAAAACCGGGCTTGTCCAACAATCGGTTCAGATGGTGGCTTCGCGCGTTGCGCTCGCACAATCTAACCTTATTCGTTGGGCGTCTTGGAAACACCAGTGCCACGGCTCATATTGGTAGCCCCAGAGATTGCCAATGGGATAAGAGAGATAGTAGCCGAATTCGGCAGCGTGTTCAGTGAGCCAAGCATAGGCAGGGGTTTGATCGAACTCGACTTCAAGTACGCGACTACCGGATGTTGAAAGATCGACGGCCCGTCCGGTGTGATGTTCGCTGTAGCCCGGAGGCGCGCAGACAGTGAGAATGCTTTCAACCGTAGCCCCACCTTCAAGCTTTCGCCGAACTATCTCGGCTTGCCGGTCGATGCTGCGAAAAGCGGAAAAGATGAATAAATCGATGCCGTCAGCGAGCGCCGCGGCTTTGAGGCAGCGCCATGCTTCAGCGGCCGACGGAACAAGCAAGTGATCTCGACCTTCGGCTCCAACTTCTGCGATTTCAAGTTCCGTAGCTTCCCCACACTCGCGCAAGCCACGAGCTGTTATCAATTCGCTTGAAATTCCAAGTGCGGCGAGGTGCACGTTCATGCGGATAAAGACGCCCAACGCCAAGCTAAGGGGCGCGTAGCAAAGCGGAGCGTCCCTTTGAGCGACGTGTTATACGTGAAGTTATTGCCCATTCGCAATTGCCTGCTTAATTATTGGAGCAACAGAGTCAGGAGTAATGCCGCGGTCTTTACAGTATTTAGATTGCAACCATTCCGAGAGCTGCTTTTGCCCTTTGCTGGCATTACACCCACAACAACAGAGAACAATATTTTCTCTGTTAATTATGGTTGCATCATTGATTATATGCTCCCAGCTAGCTGCGGACTTCCTCGACACCTTTTCCGGCGTGAAATGAATACCGCAATAAACACAAGCCCTATCTCGCTCACGAACTTCCTTTTCTAGCCAGCTTGGAATACTCCAATTATTTGCCAAATCTAGCCCTCACACTTTGTACGTATAACTACAATTAGCCGTCCTAAATGACGCAAAACATTGCGTCATCAGTTGTCTAAAAAAATTAAAAAAGTTAAAAGTCTATGCATTTCATGTGCATGTAAAAATTTAGTCCATCCTAATTCTACTTTGTCAGATTCATTCCAGAGCCACCCTAGACCGCCTGGAGTGAGATTCCTTGGTCTTGCGCCTCACATAA
>NZ_JBSYXO010000031.1:0-48747 GCF_054172045.1 Methylomonas sp. MgM2
CGCAGGACAGCAACGATAAGCAGCAAGTCGAGTCGATGTTGGACGAAATAGCCAAACCGGAAAACGATTCGGGCAAGCCCGATACCTTGCCGGCCGATAACGGTTACTTCAGCCAAAGCAACGTCAATGTCTGCGACGACCGCGACATCACGCCGCTGATCGCTCGGTCGTGAGGCCCACCATCGGTCTTTGGTAGTACGACTCGCGCCCGATGCGCCCGCGCCGCAAAGCGACGATCCGGTCGTACAAATGGCGCATACCTTGAAAACCAAACAGGGTCGTGGCCGCTACGGACAGCGTAAATGCACCGTAGAGCCGGTATCTGGCGTCATCAAACAGATCATGGGCTTTCGACAATTCTTGTTGCGTGGCCTGCAAGCGACTTCCGGCGAATGGAAACTGGTCGTCCTGACCTACAATCTGAAACGAATGCACGTGTTGGCGGCCGGATAGGCCGACATGAGCGTCAAAATATCCCCGGTTTATGTCGCATGGCGATCAGGCCGGACCGCTTTTTGCTGTGTGCAGCCCCGAAATATATTGTCTGAGCCGCGCCGCTAACTTCGTTTGCCTGCCGGCCCCACAAATTCAGCCGGGCATGTTTATTCTCCGACAGGCTCCTAGTGAGATTTGTGCAATCACGTGGTCGGTTTTTTGTTTGAGTTGTAGCTCAAAAACTACAGTGATTTATACTCCTTTACCTGTTGATGCTCGAATTCTCACGGATATCGAACAAAGAAACTAAGTCGGTTATGTTGATCTGCAATGATATTAAGTTAAGCCGAGCAGTTTGAATGACTGAGCGGTTGTTGTGTAAAGGCATTGGTCGCAGGTATTTGGAGCGATCAATGCCCGCAGTTTTGGGTTTAAAGTCCTGGAATGCCGGTCACCCCTTCAATTGACCAGTTTTCGATATTATTGATGCCCGAAATGTCGTCTCCGTTTTCATATTGAATACGACATACATATTGATAAATCGTGCTTGACGAGTCTTTTGAAGCTATATCAACCTCTGCATTAATAATGTATTCATAGTTTCCTATGCTCCATGCATTGGTTGGTTGGTTAGAAAAGGATAGAGTGTTTTCAGAGTCGATTTTGCTGCTGATGAAGCTGTTGCAATGGGAAAACGCAATCGCTGTCATGTCGTTTGAGATCGACATCGGATTGGCTTCGTCTTTGCTATCGACTAAAAATAAATCGGACGCGGCAATTTCATACATCCATGGCATGAAAATTTTAATTTGAAGCGCAAGCAAGCCGGCTAGGCAAACTGCGAACAGAATAATTTTTTTTTTGTTCATAAGCTCATTGTGTGGGGTGTTGTTGTAATCGTTAAAGCTAACTTGGTGAGAATTCTAACAAAAAAAAATCGGGTGCGTTATTTAGATAAATGGGGCTGATTGAGTCTTAAAATATGGTCGCCATGAAAATTCGAAATATTGTCTTGACAAGGGATGTCGAACTGGTAGACTGCCAAGCACTCATCAGGGATGAGAGGGGGTTATATGCCATTATGGCCCGTAGTAACAGGGATTAATAACGAACTCCCGGATTTCCGGGGATTTTGAAAATCTTTTAGGAGGTAGAAATGGCTGCTACAACTGAATCAGTTAAGGCTGATGCTGCGGAAGCACCGCTTTTAAACAAAAGAAACCTGACTTTGGGCATCTTGCTGTATCTGGTTTTCTATTCTTTCATTCGTTGGTATGAAGGTGTCTACGGCTGGTCAGCTGGTCTGGATTCTTTCGCTCCAGAGTTTGAAACATACTGGATGAACATGTTGTACATCGAGATTGTACTCGAAGTGTTACTGTTTGCTGGTATCAACGGTTACCTCTGGAAAACTCGTGATCGTAAAGTCATGTCAATCACTCCACGTGAAGAACTGCGTCGTCACTTCCATCACTGGGTTTGGTTGGTGTGCTACGGCTGGGCTATCTACTGGGGTGCTTCTTACTTCACAGAGCAAGACGGTACTTGGCATCAAACTATCGTTCGTGATACTGACTTTACTCCAAGTCACATCATCGAATTTTACCTGTCATACCCAATTTACATCATCACTGGTACAGCTGCATTTATGTACGCAAAAACCAGACTGCCAACCTATCATGAAGGTTTGCACCTGATGTATTTGGTTGCAGTTATCGGTCCATTCATGATTCTGCCAAACGTTGGTTTGAATGAATGGGGTCACACATTCTGGTTTATGGAAGAGTTGTTCGTTGCTCCATTGCACTACGGTTTCGTATTCTTTGGTTGGGCTGCTCTGGCCATCATGGGTGTTGTGAACACCGAAGTAATGGCAATTACCAAATTGCTGAAAAAAGACTTGGCATAATAGCTTAGGTCGATAAAAGTAAAATACTATCTCCTTTCTTGCCTCGCTTAGGTGGGGCAAGATAAGGGAAAGTGAAAAAAAATAATTTTAATTCTTTAGGAGGTAAGCTAATGAGCGCATCTCAATCAGCTGTACGTTCTCGTGCGGAAGCGGTTCAAGTTTCCCGTGCGTTCGACTGGATGATTCTTTTTACACTGTTTACAGCAGTTCTAGGCGGTTACCATATTCACTACATGTTGACTGGTGGCGACTGGGACTTCTGGACCGACTGGAAAGATAGACGCCTATGGGTAACCGTGGCACCTATTGTTTCTATTACATTCCCCGCGGCTGTTCAAGCCTGCTTGTGGTGGAGATACCGTCTGCCGATCGGTGCAACTATTTCTGTTGTTGCTCTGATGATCGGTGAGTGGATCAACCGTTATATGAACTTCTGGGGTTGGACTTACTTCCCAGTTAACATTTGCTTCCCATCTAACCTGCTTCCAGGTGCGATCGTTCTTGACGTCGTTCTGATGCTGGGTAACAGCATGACTCTGACAGCTGTTGTTGGTGGTTTGGCTTACGGTTTGTTGTTCTACCCAGGCAACTGGCCAATCATTGCTCCTCTGCACGTTCCTGTTGAATACAACGGCATGATGATGACATTGGCTGACTTGCAAGGTTACCACTATGTACGTACCGGTACACCTGAATACATCCGTATGGTTGAGAAAGGTACATTGAGAACTTTCGGTAAAGACGTTGCTCCTGTATCAGCGTTCTTCTCTGGATTCGTTTCTATCATCATTTACTTCTTGTGGCACTTCTTCGGCCGTTGGTTCGCAAAAACCGACTTCATCGCTGACGACGCTTCTTAATTCGAAGTTTTTGGTTGAATAATGACGACTGGCAATAAAAGCAGTAATAACACCTTGCCAGAAGATCTTAATTACAAGTTCTCTAGTAATAGAGGAGGAAACATGAAATTAATTAAAGACAAAGTTGCAAAACTGTCCTTTGTCGCACTGCTGGTTACTATGACAGCAGCGATGTTCTATGCTCCATCAGCATCTGCTCATGGTGAAAAGTCACAGGCTGCGTTCATGCGTATGCGTACTATTCACTGGTTTGACTTGAACTGGTCTAAAGAAGAAGTTCCTGTCAATGGAACTATGACCATTTCAGGCAAATTCCTGGTATTCGCAGGATGGCCGGAAACTGTTGACAAACCAGAAGTGTCTTTCTTGAACGTCGGTATCCCCGGTCCAGTATTTATTCGTGCTGGTTCTTGGATTGGTGGTCAATTGGTTCCTCGTTCGGTATCTTTGGAACTGGGCGAAACCTATGAGTTCAAAGTACTGTTGAAAGCACGTCGTCCTGGTGACTGGCATGTTCATTCTATGATGAACGTTGAAGGCGGTGGTCCTATCATCGGTCCAGGTAAATGGGTAACCATTACTGGTTCTATGAGCGAGTTTGTTAACCCAGTTACTACTTTGACTGGTCAAACAATCGACCTGGAAACCTACGCGTTGGATAACGTTTATTTCTGGCATGCGGTTTGGTTTGCGATTGCTTTCGCTTGGTTGCTGTTCTGGATCAAACGTCCAATTTTCGTTCCACGTCACATCGCTGTTAGCACCGGTAAAGCTGACACTCTGATCTCTGCTGGCGATAAAAAAGTTGCTATGATCTTCGGTGTTGGTACTTTAGTTATCGTTGCTGCTTCTATGGGCGCAACCAACGAAAAATACCCTGTAACCACTCCATTGCAAGCAGGTTTGTTGCGTGGTATGAAAACTTATCAAATGCCTGAACAAACAGTTTCAGTAAAAGTTGATGACGCTACATACCGTGTACCAGGTCGTGCGATGCAAATGACCTTGACCATCACCAACAACGGTGACTCTGCTGTACGTTTGGGCGAGTTCAACACCGCTGGCGTTCGCTTCTTGGATCCTGCTGTTCATGAAGATGATACCGCTTATCCAGATGACTTGTTGGCTGAAGAAGGTTTGACTGTTAGCGACAACAGCCCACTGGCTCCAGGTGAGACCCGTACTGTTGAAGTTACAGCTTCTGACGCTGCTTGGGAAGTATATCGTCTTGCTGACTTGATCTATGACCCAGATAGCCGTTTCGCTGGTCTGTTGTTCTTCTGGGACGAAAATGGCAACCGTCAATTGGTAACTGTTGACGCTCCATTAATCCCAACTTTCATCTAATGAGAGTATTCTAAGAATAACATCTTAGAGCAATAATAAAGCCCCCGTTACCGTAAGGTAACGGGGGTTTTTTACTTTATGTCAAGTGTAAGACTGTAACGTCACATACGGATTCCCTCATTAACGTTATTTGATTTGAATCAAAAGCAAAAGTAGCGAAATAACAATGAAAAAAGTTTTACTGATTTTGATCCCGACGCTATTCGTGGCTGGGTGTACCGAAAAAGCGGAATATGAAAAAGCCGTTCTTGAGCAGATGGAAAAGGATCAAGATATTAAGGATTACAATATTGAGCCAACGATCATGGTTAATTGCGTCGTTGAAACTTCATCAAAAAAAATGCCAGGGCTGGTGGCAATAGATCCAAGTCGTCGTGAAGCCTATAAAAACTACACAACGATGTTGAGGCTGTATGATACAAGTGACCCGAGAAAGACGTTAGACGAGTTGCGGGATTCTTTTGGTTCAGCCAAAGCACTAGCGGACGCGCATGCAAACTATGCTGAAAGCGTAGTAGAGTGTGTGTCGGGCTTGGTAACGAGTGAAGAAGAAACAATGAAATAAAATAATGTCTTTGGCTATATTGTGGCCAAGTTACGCCGGTGCAGAGTCACCCCTTAGCATAAAAGACGGCGTCCATTGACGGTTGCATCGTTCGATACGACGGATTGAGTGATCGTTTGATCTCCGGGTTGGAGAATTGCGAATCGTTTGGGAGTTCTCGCTTGAAAAAAGCAGATGCCGCGGATAAAAAAGTCGGTTGTTTCATGGTCGCCTTGCTCAGTCATGAGGCCCGTTTTGTGGCCCTCTTTGTGGATTGACTGAATCCAGCAAGGAAATATTTTGTTTAAAGTCAAAAAAAACGAGAGCTTAGCTCTCGTTCTTAATCTTGGTGGTGGAGGCGGCGGGAATTGAACCCGCGTCCGCAAGCACTCCGCCACAAGCTCTACATGCTTATCCCGCGCTTTTTATTTAACTGTTGACTACCCGTCGGGCCAAGAAGATCAACAGCGATTCCGATTGGATTTTGCGCTTTTGGCTCCGGACTAAGCCTTGGCGCGATCTTATGTAATATGATCCCTGAACGCCCCCGAAGGAGCTCCGGACGCATAAGCACATCCGGTCAGAGAAGTGGTGCAGGTTTTAAGCTGCTAAAGCCACTGAGTAGTTTTCGTCGTTTGCGAATACTTTTTTTCAGTAGGTTTTACGAGCTGTACTGTGCTCGGCATGCACCTGAGGTTTTGCTACCCACGTCGAAGCCAAGTCGCCCCCAAGTAAGGTCATTCTATCTAATTTCAGAAAAATTGTCAGAATTATTCATCCCGGTTTTGTCTGTTTTAACAACGGCTTGAGCGCGATCGAAAACTTTTGTCGCGCCATATCGCCCACGATTCCCGTATAGCTGGCTTGCAGGTACAAATCGACCCCGCAGACTCTAGCTATCATGGAACATCGCCCCGTCATCGCAAAATTTCGGCCTTGCAAACGATAGGTCAGCGGCACGCAGTCGTTGCGATGGATAGGGCCGGAAACGATGAAGTCTATCCGTTGATCGAACATCTCATAGACCAATGTATCCGCCAACAGTTCCAGTGTTGCTAGTAGAACCTTGTCGTCATCGCCGATGCAACCGTAAATTCGGCATTGGCAGGCCTGTAGGTCCTTCAAAAGCCAATCGGCCAGATCGGCGACTTTCAGTATTCCGGGTCGAGATGGGCGGAATTTTTCCAGGCCGTGGAATCGTTTCATTCAGCACGTTAGTAGATGAAGCGTTAATGCAGCCACTATACCAGAGTGATCCGCTTAGTCTTCCAATGAAAACACCGAGCCGAGGGATTTAGCGATGATATATGGCGTCAAACCGCGAAAACGATTAGAGGCTGGATTTAGGCTTTTTGCTTGAGCCAGTACAGTGTATAAACAGCGATGATCAATAAATTTACCAATAAGGTGGTTCCAATTTCATCCGCGCGAGCGATATTGGCGGCTTGTTCGGCAAAAACGGAAGATTGAATGAGTGACAATCCGGCGAGCGGTAGTATGGCCTTGATAAGCATAATAGTTCTCGGCAAATAAAAATCGAATCGATATAGTAGTGAATCGATTTTTAATTCGTCAAGTTTTTGTTCCTCAAAAAATATAAGATGCTTGGCCAAATCCACATGCCGCGGTGGTTTGAATAGGTGTTGCGTCGGCAAAATTAAGCGCTGTTGTTGGCAATGATGGCTTGGATGATCGCCTCCGCGCCGTCCATTTCGTGATCATAAATGTCCGTATGGTAGGCTTCGTGGTTTAATTCCAGTTTAGCCGCGAAGGTTTCAACGTCATCGTCGCCTATATGCACGCGGGTGAAGGTCGATAAACCCGGCTGCAGCGGATAGAGGCGTAACTCGTCCGCATCTAGCGCTATGCGAACTTGCAGGCGTTCGGCGATATGGATGAAATTGCCGGTGGTATTGTCGGTGGGAAGAAGCGCGAAACTGCTGCCGGTGGCGGGATTAATGCCTTGAACCCAGCCGTGGTAGCAGCGCTCTTCGGCGTATGCGTCGACGCGAATTTCCGCCGATTGGCCGAGCCGGATTTCGGCGACCTGGGTTTCGAGGAAATTGGCTTCCACCCAGACTTGATCCAGCGGCACGATCACCATTAATGGCGTACCCGCTGTCAGATTGTCGCCGATCTGAACCTTACGTTTGCCGACATAGCCGGACACCGGAGCCACAATATTACGGCGCTCATAATCCAGAAAAGCTTTTCGCAGCCGGCTTTTGGCTTTTTCCACCGATGGATGATTTTCGACGCTGGAATTACGTAACAAGGCGATAACGCCGCGTTGTTCGGACCTAGTCGCCCGTATCGAGGCTTCGAGTTCCGCGATTTTATCTTGGGCATTTTGTACCTGTTGCGCCGAAGCCGCGCCATCCATGGCCGCGATCGACAGTCGTTCGAGATCGTGACGTATTTGAGTGACAGCGGCCTGTTTGGCAAGCATGCGTTGTTTCAAGGTTTCGACTTTAGCTTGCAGACTAGCAACATTGCGCACGGACTCCGCCAATTCGGCCTTGGCCTGCTGAAAGGCAATCAAGGCATGTGCGCCGTCCAGCTTGACCAGTACGTCGCCTTTTTGGACATACTGGGTATTTTCCGCCAACACCTCTATCACGGTGCCGCCGGCTTGCGCCTTCAATGGAATCAGATGACCGGCGACAAAAGCGTCGTCGGTGCCGATCCAGTCTCTATGATTCAGCCACCAATGCAGCAAGGCTCCCAAACCGGCCAACACAAAGGCCATCGCCAGTAATTTTAAGCGACGGTTGCGTTGACGGATGATTTCTCGTGGGCGTATCTTGTGCGGCATAGACAATCTTATTGGGTTTGGCTGGCTATCATCGCATCATCGTATCCGCCTCCCAGCGACTTGATGATCGCGACCGAAGCCTTGCGCATTTCAGCGCTTAATGTCGCCAGTAGCAGGCGTTCGCGGTTCTCGTCGATGCGGGTTTGCAAAAGAGCGCTTTGGTCCGCTAGCCCGGTTTTGACTAAGCTGTTGCCAAGTCGGTGTTTGGATTGGGCCGCTGTCAAGATCTCGCGCTGTTCCGCTAGCCGAAGTTCAAATTCGCGCCAGCGGCTTAATGCGTCGGCCACTTCCCGTATCGCATGTACCAAGCTGGCGTTATAGCGTTCGACCGCCGCATCGTACGCCGCTTGGCTGTGACTGAGATTGGCGCGCAAGCGGCCGCCTTGAAATATCGGTAGTTCAATCGACGGGCCGACCGCATAGGCCAGGCTGGAGCCTTGTAAAAGGATGTCGGTTAGGCTGGCGCTATGCAGGCCGGTAAAGGCGATCAAATTAATGTCGGGGTAAAATTCGGCTTCCGCCACATCGATTTCTTCGGCTGCCGCCTCCGCTTGCAAACGCGCGGCGCTCAGGTCGGGGCGTCTGGACAACAGGTGTAAAGGCAGGTCCCCGGGCAAGGGCGGCGGAAACCGTAATTCTTGCGTTCCGACCGGAATGTCTTGTCCCCAATCGGCACCTTTGCCGGCCAATGCCGCCAGCCGATGTTTGAGCAATTCGATCCCGGATTCCAGGCTCACTTTCAATTGTTTCGCGGCATGTAGCGCCGATTCGGCTTGCAGCAGCGGCGCGTCGCCGCTGAGACCGGTCGTGAGCCGGGTGCGGTACAAGGCTTCCAGCGCGACTCGGTCGGCGACGATGCGTTCCGCCAGGGCCAATCTTTCGGTTGCGGCCTGCAAGTCGAAATAGGCGCCGGCTACCTCGGCCGCCAGCAACAATTGGGCATCCGCCAATTCAGCTGCGGCCGCCAGCGATCGGTTTACCGCGCCTTGCAAAGCCGCCTGGTCCCGCCCCCAAAAATCCAGGTGGTAACGCAATATGAATGGATTGATCAGCAGTTGCCGGAAATGCTGGCCGGCGAATTTGGCTTGCACGCTGTTGGCGGAATAGCGCTGCGCGCTGAAGCTGACATTGGCGTCTATCGTCGGATACAAGTCCGCCCCTTCGGCGTCGACCATGGCTTGAGATTGGCGCAACCTGGCTTCGGCCACCTTAATGTCAGGGTTGTCGGCGATGGCAGTGCTTATCAGCGTGTCTAACGCCGGGTCGGCAAATTGCGTCCACCAGTTTTGACTAGGCCATTGGTTGACTGTCGCCTGCGCCGAGGCCAAGGTTTTGTCGATTTTAGGCAAAGCCATCATTTCAGCGCGTTGGCTATCTTCGCCAAACCAAGCGCAAGCACTGGTGGTCAGCAAAATCGATGCGATGGCGAGTCGCTTGAGCGGACGTGTGATATCGCTCATCAAACCGTCTCCGCCATGGTTTCCCGCGCCTCGCGACCCAGTTCCTCTCGCGGTGTAATTTTGACCGGCGCGCGGGTCGGATGAGCGAACCAGACTAGGGCCGCCAGCGCAAGAAATGCGCAAGCGGCCATCCAATAGGCATCGTTCATACTGCGAATGATCTCGGCACGGCTGGTCAATTTGACGAACTTGGCAAGCGCGGCCGGTTGACTGAAGCCGACCTCGACCAGGTTTTGTACGACGGCCATTTCCGGCTCGACAACAGACGAATGGTTTTCGGCGAAACGGATGAAATGCAGCGGCGTGCGCCGATAAAGCACGATCGCTTGCAACGAGATGCCGATGGCGCCGGCGGCGATGCGCATCAGATTGGCCAATTCCAACGCGCGCCATTGCCGTTCCGGCGGCAGCCCATGCAACAGCAAGGCGGTCAGCGGTACGAAAAAACTGCCCAGACAAATGCCTTCGAATAATTTGACCCAGAACAATTGGGCATAGCTGTCCGGATCGTCGAAGCGGCTCAGCCAGAAATAAACCACGGAAAAACCCAGCAGATTGGCGCTGGCCAGCAGGCGGGCATCGCAGCGCTTGACGATTTCATGGAATACGCCGGCCATGGGTTTGGCGAAGATGGCCATAGGCAGAAAGATCAGGCCTGCCAGTAACGAGGAGTATCCCAGCGTGACCTGTACTTGTACGATCAGCATCGACAACAGGCCTTGAAACATAAGGAATCCGAAGAAAAGCGCAATCACGCCTATCGTGAAATTGCGGCCGGCGAAAAGACGAACGTCCAGAAACGGATGGCGCACGCCTAACTCCCAAATGATCCAGCTCAGCAGCGTGATAATGATGAATACGATCAGGCAACTGATATAAGCGGAGTTGGTCCAATCCCAATCGTTGCCTTGGTTGAGCAAGGCCTGAAAGCCAAACAAGCCCAGCCCGGCCAGCGTAAAGCCGACGCCATCGAAGCGATGCCGAATCGATAGACTACCGCGCGAATAAAGCAAGGCGCCGACGCAGCCCGCAACCGCCAGAGCGACCGGAATATTGAACCAGAATAACCAACGCCAGCCCAAGGTGTCGGCTATCCAGCCGCCCAGCGGCGGTCCCAATGTGAATGGGGTCAATGTAAAAATGCTCCAAACCCCGATACCGATCGATTTGCGTTTGTCCGGATATTCCTTGACTAAAAGGGATTGCCCCAAAGGCAGGCTCAAGCCCCCGGCAAACCCCAATAAAATACGGCCGGCCAAATACGGATAGAACGCGGTCGAACAGGCGCACAACAAGGATGCAAATGCGTATATCACAAATGCGGCGACGAAAGGCCGGTATTCGCCGACCCGGCGGGATAGCCAGCTGCCCACCGGAAAAGCCAATGCCAATCCGGTCATGTAGTCGGTTTGGCTCCATGCCGCGAAACTCAGCGGTATCCCTAGGCCGCCGGCGATGCGGGGCAGCATGGCGATATAGGCGCCCGCATTGAAAATCACCAGCGCATGGCTGGCGCCGAGGCAGAAATTGAACAACAAGAAACGCCAGCCGCGCAGACGCTTGGAGTAGATGAGGCTCATCGCCGGCTTAACGGATAAGTCATGGGTTCCAAGCGCCAGCCAAGCCGGTCGAACGCTTGGTTTAACAAGTTTTCGCCCAGGTCGGCGATGCGCTGTCTGAATATTTCGCCGTCCGTTGCCAAGGAGCGCAGCGCCCGGCCGTCGGTTTCGAAAGCGTCTACGCGAGTGCGGGCTATGAGCCGACCGGTGTTCGGGTTGATCAATTTCAACATCACTGCCAGCGATAACTGGCCTTCGAAGATCCGGTACTTGGCGACACCGACTTCCAATACCGCGTCGAAACCACGCAGTCCGGCATAATCCGCCGTAACGCCTTCGAGTGCGTACCAGTCTTGGATGGCAAATTGCCAGTGACTTAACTCGGCGTTGCGCTCGGCCTCGGTCAAGGGCAACGGACGGTAGTTTCGACTTAAGGCGCTATGAATCCAATGCCTCGAAAGAGTCTCATGGGCTATTTCGGCAAGGGCCCTTGTGGGCGTCCAGGCGGCGCCGATTGCGCCCGGTGACGGCGCTTGCAGGCTAGCGTCGAGGGTTCTGAGTTCGTCTCCGTCGACCAGCCCGGCGATCAGGATGCCGGACGGTTTTCGGTACAGACGCTTTTCCAGATCGACCGCTATGGCCATGTTTCGAAAATGTCCGTAGGCCGGAATCCTGCTTTCAACCGGATCGGGTGCGATTTCCAGAGGCGGCGCCTCCACGGCGACCACCAGCACCGATTCCAGTTTGTCCAACTCCGCGTTCGAGGCCTTGATCGCCGGCGCTCCGCAACTGCACAGCATGCCGGTAATCAAAACAATCCATACCGTTTTTTTTATGGCTTGAGTTACGGAAATAGAACAGTGGCGTAGATCGACCGGAGTTGGCGAGTATGCGATCTTGTTCATATCGGTTCTCCTATATTGGGGTGCTCAAAGGTGCGAAAACCTGATAGCGATTCACTATAGACACGACATTTATATAAGACAAACGATATTTATTGGACTTTAATATCGACATTACCGATACTAAAAGCATGGACATCGACCAAATCAAGACATTTCTCAGTGTCGCCGCCAACGGCAGCTTTCTAGAGGCCGCCAATCGTTTATACGTGACCCAATCGACGGTCAGCGTGCGCATACAGCGCTTGGAAGCCTATTTAGGCGTGCAGTTGTTCATCCGCAACCGCGCCGGCGCCAGTTTGACCTTGGCCGGCAAGCGTTTTTTGCGGCACGCGAAATCTTTGCTGCTGACCTTGGAACAAGCCCGGCACGAAATCGGTTTGCCGAGCCGGTTTCGTGCCAGCGTCACCATAGGAGCCAGGATCGCCTTATGGGAATCCTTGCTGCCGCGGTGGATAGGCGAAATTCGCAAAGACATGCCGGATATTTCGATTCGTAGCGATATCGGTTTCGAGGAGGATTTGATGCGCGGTTTGGTCGAAGGCAGCATCGATATCGGCATGATGTATACGCCGCAGCATAATCCCGGCTTACGGGTCGAGCATTTATTCGACGAGATTCTGGTGCTGTTGACCAGCGACCCGAGCCGGCCGTGGCCGAATGACGACTACATCTATGTGGACTGGGGACCTGGGTTCTATGCTCAGCACAGCAATAGCTACCCTAGCTTGGAACGGCCGGCACAACTGGTGAATATCGGCTGGCTGGCGGTGCAACTGGTGTTGTGCAACGGCGGTTCCTGCTATCTGCCGATCCGGCTGGCTGAGCCGTGGCTGGCCTCCGGCAAGTTGTTTTACGTGTCGGACAGCGCCCGCTTCGCGCTGCCTGCCTATATGGTTTCGCAGCGCGAAGGCGATCCCGCGGTATTGGAACCTCTTTTGGAACGCCTGCGGGCCCTGGCCGCGATCGAACGACAAAAAAGTTACGGGCTAGCGGCAGATCAATCCAGCGTGGACGAAGCGACATGAAAGGCATCGCTATAAATGTTCTGAAAGCTGGCGCCCTTTAGAAAAGCGTCGCGTTTGGTTTGTTGCACCATGCCGGGATGGCCGCAGAGATAAACTCGCCAATCCCGTAAATTGGATAATTCCGCCAGCGCGATCTTATTAGCCCGGCCGGGAGCAATCCCGCTCGGCGTTTCGCCGCTGGATACGCACGGAGTGTAATGAAAGTTGCTGTATTGTCGCTCAAGCTTTCGCATTTCGTCTATCCAGTACAAACCGTCCATTTCCCGGCTGCCATGGTAAAGGTGAATCTCGCCGCCGTGACCGTGATGCAAGGCTTCCTCGATTATGCCGGCCAGCGGCGCCAAACCGCTGCCCGTGCCGATCAACAGTATGTTCTGTTCCGGGTTGCTCGGCAGGTAATAGCAACTTCCTTGCGGATCGGAGACCTCGATGCGATCGCCGACTTCCAACTCTTGATGAGCCCACTCGCTAAATTGACCGCCCGCAAGGCGGCGGATGTGAAAGCTCAGCGTATGCGCATGAATCCGGTTATTGGCAATGGAATAACTGCGCGTCAATCCATCGGCGCGCCTCAGGTTGACGAACTGACCCGCGTAATAGTCCATGGGCTCGGCAAGCTCTATCGTAAGCATTAGGATTTCCGGGTTGAGTAATTCTTTACTGACCACGGTCGCGTCGGTAAAGCTGGACGCCGCCGAACCGATGCTGATCGTCATATCTTCGTGCGGCAGGCACAAGCAGGCCAGAAAGTAGTTTTGATGTTGAAGCACATCTTTTAAACCCTTCTGGGCCGCAACCGGAGGTGGCCCCTCTAGGCTACGAACCATACAGCTTTGACAAGCGCCCTCCCGGCAGGCATGGGGGATGTCGACCCGTTCTCGCAGTAAACTGTCCAACAACGATTCTCCCTGCCGGCTTTCGATTTGGCGTTCGCCGATAGTGATGGTTTTTGACGACATCCTCCCGGTCTCCTTCAGCGATTCAACACATCGTCCCGCGCGCCTTCGGCGATCGCGGCGGCTTGAGCGATAAGCTCTTGCGGTACGTTCAATTCCTGTAGGGTGGCGCCTAAATGTTCCATGACCGCGTCGAAATGGGAGTCGTCCAAGCCTAGTTTTTGCACCAAGTGAGCATGAGCCTGGCGCATATCCCGGCCCGTATAGTTATTAGGACCGCCGAATGCCATCGTGAAAAAAGCTTTTTGTTTGGCGAGTTGCTGCTCCATATCTTTGTTATCGAAAAACCGGTTGATTCGGTAATCTTCCAGAACCTTGCGATAAAAGATTTCGACCGCTGCGCTGACGGCCGGTTCTCCGCCCAGTTGTTCGTAAAGTGTGGTGTTGGTTTCGGTCATGATTAAATTCTCCGGTATGGTGTGACGATACGAATAAAAGCCTTAAGGCGAGAATAGAATAGGGGATAAAAATCACTTTTGCAATATAAATATGATAAAATTAATTTATGTTAAGCTTCCATGCTTTGTATGTGCTATACTTTAGCCGTTAGATTCAACGCCAACTCCCTATGATTACTGCGCTTTCGTCCGTCATGAATACTCAAGCCGGTTCACGCCAAGAACAAATATTGACTTTGTTATTGAACGCGCCGGAAGGGCTTAGTATTGATGAAATGGCGTTCAAACTGAATATCTCCAGAAATGCGGTTAAGCAGCATTTGGTGGTATTGGAAAAACAACAACTGGTAAGGGAAGCCGCCTTAAACAGTACCGGCGGCCGGCCGGCGCGCAGTTACAATCTAACCGAAAGTGGAATCAATCGCTTCCCCAAGCAATATGCCTGGTTCTGCAATTTGCTGTTAAACGAGTTGGCCGCGAACATGAGCGAGGATGCATTGGAAAAAATGATGTGGAATATGGGTGTGAAATTAGCTCAGTCTTTAGCACCGCAATTCCAGCATAAAACCCAACAGCAAAAGCTGACCGCGTTGGTCGATTTAATGCAAAAATTGGGTTATCACGCCGAACTCGAACAAGACGGAGACGCTAACGGCATCAAAGCGGTTAATTGTGTCTATCACGATCTGGCGCAAAAACATCCCGAACTTTGCAAGTTTGATCAGGCGCTGATTTCCACTTTGCTGGATAGTCCAATCGAACAAACTTCATGTATGGCAAAACACGACTGCAATTGCCGTTTTCGGACGGGGCGATAAGCTATTCCCCTGCTCCGGGCAAGCTATTGGAATAGCCGGACGTAATCAAATCGGGCGTTTCCGGTTTCAGCAGCAGAGCGGCGAAGGCGGGCAGTTTGTCGATTCGTAGCGAGAATTCCTGCCCATGCCAAGGGATATCTTCGATGGCGTAACGATTTCCAAGCCGGCTCCGGCTGAGTCCGCCGTACTCCGCGTCGTTGCTGTTGAATATTTCCGTGTGAGGTGCCGGGAATGGAACGCCGATACGGTAATTGAAGCGGGATATCGCCGAAAAATTGATGACGGCGATCAAAGCGATGCGTGGGTCCTTGGCTTTGCGCATGAATACGATGATACTTTGCCGGTCGTTGCTTGAATCGATCCAGGAAAAGCCCGCCGGCCGGCAGTCCATTTCGTACAAGACCGCTTCGCTACGATACAGCAGGTTCAAGGTCTTAAAATATGACTGTAGGCGCCGGTTCATGTCGTTTTCCAGCAATGGCCATTGCAGCTCGGAGGATTCGCTCCACTCCCGCTGTTGTCCGAATTCCGCGCCCATGAAATTCAGTTTTTTGCCGGGATGGGTAAACATAAAGAAGAACAACAAGCGCAGATTGGCGAATTTCTCCCATTCATTACCCGGCATCTTGGTATACAGCGATCCTTTCAAGTGCACGACTTCGTCATGCGACAATGACAAAATGAAATTTTCTTCGAAGGCGTAGTGAAAAATGAAACTCAAGCGATGGTGGTGATATTGCCGGAATTCGGGCGGAGTCTGCAGGTAGCAGAGAATGTCGTGCATCCAGCCCATGTTCCATTTAAAACCGAAACCGAGGCCGCCGGCGTCGGTCGGGCGCGATACGCCGGCCCACGCGGTCGATTCTTCCGCGATCATCATCACGCCGGGGAAACGGCCGTGCACGATAAAATTGGTATGTTTCAGGAATTCGATCGCTTCAAGGTTTTCGTTGCCGCCGTATATATTCGGTATCCATTCTCCATCCTTGCGCGAATAATTCAGATACAGCATCGAGGCGACCGCATCGACTCTGAGGCCGTCGAAATGATAATGCTCCAACCAGAACAAGGCGTTGGCGATCAGAAAGTTTTCGGCTTCGTGGCGGCCGTAATTGAAGATCAACGTACCCCAGTCTTTATGTTCGCCTTTCCGCGGATCTTCGTGCTCGTACAAATGACTGCCGTCGAACTTGGCCAGCGCATGCGCGTCCTTGGGAAAGTGTCCGGCGACCCAGTCCAGCAGCACGCCGATACCGTTTTGGTGGCATAGGTCGACCAACGACATCAATTCCTCGGGCTTGCCGAGACGCGAGGTCGGCGCATAAAAATTCGATACCTGATAGCCCCATGACGGTTCGTAAGGATGTTCGGCAATCGGTAGAATTTCGATGTGGGTGAAGCCCATCTGTTTAACGTACGGTATCAATTTTTCGCCGATCCGGACGTAATTCATCAGGCTGCCGTCCGCACCCCGCCGCCAAGAAGCTAAATGCACCTCATAGATCGTGATCGGTGTGCGCCAAACATTAGTACGGCGCCGTTGCCGTAGCCATTCATCGTCGTGCCATTGATAGGTATTGTCGATGGCATAAACCACGCTTTTAGTGGCCGGCGCGGTTTCCGCATAAAAAGCGTAGGGATCCGACTTAAAAAACGCAGCTCCGTGTCGCGGAAAAATCTCGAATTGATAATGCTCGCCTTCTCCGAGCTCCGGTACAAACAGTTCCCAGATGCCCGATCGGGCATGCAATTTCATCGGATGGCCTTCGCCGTTCCAAGCATTGAAGTCGCCGAGCACACTGATTGCCGCGGCGTTGGGCGCCCATACGGCGAAATTGACCCCGGTTATTTCCCGGTACGATCGCGGATGCGCGCCTAATATCCGGTAAATTTCATAGTGGTTGCCTTCTGCGAATAACTTCCTGTCCCGGTCGCTTATATAAGATACATCGATTGCATAAGTATCAATCAAATCGTCATGCCGTCCGTCGTTTTGCAAAAAATGCAGCCGATAGCTTTTATCGGCCATGGCATACGGTACGATGGCTTGCCACAGATTTTCTCCGCCCAGCCGTTCCATTTCATAGAACACGCTTGATTGTTCCGGAAAATAAACGTAGCCGCACGACGCCTTGGGACGTATGGCCCGTATGGACGCTCGCTTTTTTGCCGGATCCCGGTGCAGTCCCAGTATCGCATGGGGATTGCTGATATTGCGGCGTTGAAACAGGCAGTTTAGCGTTTCTTTATTTAAGCTAAGCGGCATTTCAGGCGTATGCACCAACCATAAAATTCCGGGGTTTTCGTTGCTGCAAGCCGTTATCAAGTCTCGATACAGTTCGAAATCGTCGTTTTTTATGCGGAAACCGTCGATATGATAAATTTCCAGCCAGAACAGAATGTAAGAAAGTAAATAATTTTTAACGCTCGATTGATCTGTCGCGAAATAAAAGCCCCGAGCCTCGGTGTCTTTTTCTTGCCGCTCGTACAAAGGGGCGCCATCAAAATAGACCAGGTTTTTCGGTACCTCCGGCAAGAACGGGGGTATGACGTCCAGAATAACGCCGAGTCCGTAGCGATGACAGCGGTCGATCAATGCTTGGAATTGTTGCGGTGATCCGGCACGAAGGCTTGGCGTAAAAAAGAAGGCCATGTCGCTTGCAGGATCAGTGAACATGGGGATCTGCAAGTGGCTATAGCCTTGCTTGCCCAAGTTCTTCAATACCGGTTCGGATAGATTAAACACATCTAGAGCGGTTTGTCGATTCGGGGGAGAAAGCCGAAAAACCGCAATGTCCTGTGAATGCCGAGCTTGTTGCGAGCCGCTATCGTGCCGGCAATGTGTTCGAGCGGGATTGCAAACGATGGCTGCTGCTTCGGGCGTGTTCTCGACGCGAAAAGCAAAAGGATCGGTCTTTAGAAAAACCTCGTCCGCCGCCGTTCTGATCTCGAATTTATAATAATCCCCTGGCTTGGCACCCGGAATAAACAACGCCCACAATCCGATAGGGCTGATTTTTTGCATGGTATGTTGGCGGCCGTCCCAAGCGTTGAAATTGCCCACGACCGAAACCCGCTGTGCATGGGGCGCCCAAACGCCAAAACGCACGCCGCTAACGGAATTTCTGGTTTCCACATGCGCGCCGCAACGTTCGAACAAACGGTGGTGCTTGCCGTTCCGAAAGCTTTTCTCTTCATCGGCATCGAGATCGGCGACCGCAAAATTATAAGGGTCGCAGACCGTCGCTTGACGTTCGTTGGCGTCGGCTATTCTTAAAACATAATCCAGTCCTTCGCAATTTTCGGTACCCGGCACTTGCGCGACGAAAAGGCCTTCCGGGTGAAGCTTATCCATTTTGACGCACTTTTTGACGGGGCGCTTGACGAAAATGCTGATTTCCGCCGCCCGAGGAATGAAGACGCGTATGATAAACGGTTCGCGACGATTGTTCGTACGCTGAGGACCGAGTACGTCAAACGGTCTTTCATGGCGCAATTCAACGATTTTTATCAAGTCATCGTTCATAAATATCGTGCCCGTTGGTGTGTTAAAACCGTCGATCAATGGTCATGGCGCCTTAACCATTGACGGACCGCGAAAGGCTTAACCACGTTCAGCCGATTTTAGTTGGCGTCAATTCTAACCGATTTTGTTCGCCGGTCTGCATGGAAGAAGATAGCCATTATCCAATCAACCGGTAATTAACTATTTACGGAATCGACGATGGCGAAAGAGTCCGCTCTCGAGCGTTTTCGAAAGGAGGTCTAACCCAGTGAAAAGGAGCTTTCACGGTCGATTTGCACATCTAAAGCCGTCCGTGCAAGCGAATTTGAAAATGGCTATAGATAAGTGCAATCCGTTTTTGTAGCCGGCAAAAAAATAACCATTCCGTTCTGATGGACTCGTCGAACGCGTTTCGAGGCGTTAGGGCGTATTGCCGATTCCGAACGCGGGCAATAACCCTGTCCGAATTAAGGTATAATCAGCCGCAGACCGGCAGACTGGAGAGCGGCGGCCAAACCAGGGCTGTATTCAATGTGGGGTATCGGTTGTCAAGGCTTTACCGGAAATGGGCCTCTTAGGATATCGTCCAAAATAACTTCCCGATATGGCAATAGTCACTGAGGAGGTACCGAGCGAGGATGTCGGCGGCAAGGACGCTGCCGTCAAGCCCCCATGGAAGGGTTCCCGACTCCGGTTAGATCACTAACAGCGAGCAGAGCATGAAGATAGACACGATAGATTTTTTCGTTGCGCAAGCGGCTGGTTTCGGCGAAACCTTGAGCAGTCGTAAAGGCCGAAGCGACATGATTGATGGCGTATTGTCGCAAGCGTTTAGCAGTTTCGACGGCAATGTCGAGATGGAGGCCGAGGGCTATCCCCGGATTGCCTGCGGTAAGGGCTGCGCCACTTGCTGCACCTTGCGAGTCACTGCGACCGCGCCCGAAGTGCTGTTAATCGATCGTTTCCTGCGCTGGAGCGAATTTCCGGACCGCAAACTCAATCTGGTCAAACGGCTGAAAAAAGCCAATCAGGTAACGTGCGGATTGAACGAAGAACAGCGGGTTCGGCTGCGGCGGCGCTGCCCTTTTATCGAGCAGGGCGCATGCATGATTTATCCGGTTCGTCCTTTGGCCTGTCGCGGTCACGCGTGTTACGACCGACAAGCCTGCGTCGATGCGGCGCGCGGCCGTATAAACAGTATTCCCATTTCCGAACCTCACCGGATATTTCGCGGCTTAATCCAAAATGCTTTACTATCCGCGCTACGCGATGCCGGTTATGCTTGGGGAATTTACGAATTGAATCAAGCGCTGGCTATTGCGCTGGATGACGAGAGTTGTCTGGCCGGTTGGATGGCCGGTCATGACGTGTTCATACAGGCGAGGATAGCCGACGTCAGCCAGACCGAAATGGCGCATCACTTCGATCAGATTAAGCTTATCGATTCGGCACATTATGACGCCGAACCAAGTAATTTAAATTAGTCGGCAATGGTCGGCCCCGTGACCTGCTTTTGCGCGCCGACTCGGTGCCTGACGCAAAAACTATGACTGCTCCCGGCTTTGGCCGGCCTGGTGGTTGATGTAACTACGGGCAATTTTTCGCAAGCCGTTGGCGGAGATTTCCAAGCCGAACGGTGAACCGATGGATTCGAGCTCGTACATCAAATCGGTGGCTGCGATCAAGGTCAGATAGCGCAAACCTTCCGCACCGGGCAGTTGTTGGGACACGGTGCGCAATAAGGGCGCTAGTTCGTCCCAGGATTGGTTGATAAAGGCTCGGACCGGATCGTCGTTTTCGTCGTATTCCCCGGTCAAACCCTTCTCAAACGCGATGCCGGCTTTTTCGAGTACGCCGTGCAAAGTATTGCGGCTTTGCGCCAATTCGCCGTCAAGCGTTGCTTGGTTAATGGCTTTGTCCAGCGAAGTTTGCCAGCTTTGCCAGATCGTATGCCACCGGTCTAACTCGCTGCTGCTGAAAGGTTCGGCAATTTTGTTATTCGGTTTTTTCAGATCGGCCGTAAAGCCCAAATTTAATAGGATAGCCTGGGCGTCGGCCTTAACCGAATTAAAACGCAGGCTGTCGACCGAATCGTGTAGTTGTTCGGTATTTTCCGCCGGCACATAGGGCAAAAGCGTTTTGACGATGTCGTCGCGCGATTTGTTTAGGTCGATTTTCAATTCGGCTAAACGGGGGGCGACTACCTTTTGCAACAAGTCTTGCAACTGCGCGATATTTAAAGCTTGCCCGTTGCGGTCGAAGGCATTGGTCTGGGTTACCGGAAAACTCAGCACATTGCCGGTCTTATCCAAGGTTGGTTTTTGCAGGGTTTCAAGAATGCCGTTCCATTTAATCAGCGCCATGCACTTGCCGCCCATTTTTGCGCCAAACTTCGCATGCACGGTGTTGTCGATTTTTACTTGCCCGTTCACGCCGCTGATTTTCGGGTCGGATAAGTCAAGATAGCTACAGCGTTTTCCGTCTTGCCATAATTGCGCAGTTTGCCCTTCGCCGGTAAATAGTTCGTTGACCAATACATTTTGAATGAGCCGGTAATCCAACGGCACCGGTACGGCGACTTCTCGCGCTAAGGCGCCGGCGGGCAATAGCGCGCTGATGGCAAAAATGAAGGGACGAAGTAGTTTCATAGTTTATTCCTCAACCAAGTTAGCGGTACCTCGATAAGCCGATGAAATCGGATAACGGCGGTCACGTCCGAAGGCTCTGGGGGTAATGCGGATGCCGGGAGGCGATTGCCGACGTTTGTACTCGTTACGGTCGACCAACGTGATCGCCCGTTTTACTGCTGCGATAGGATAGCCCAGGGCGACTATTTCTTCGGCGGATTTATCTTGTTCGATGTACATGGCCAGTATTGGATCCAGCAGTGCATAAGGTGGCAATGAATCTTCGTCTTTCTGATCGGGCGCAAGTTCCGCTGATGGTGGGCGGGTAATGACGCGCTCCGGAATCACCGGAGAAATAGTATTGCGGTACTCGGCCAGTTTATAGACCATTAGTTTAGCCACGTCCTTCAGCGGGGCAAAACCGCCGGCCATGTCGCCGTATAGGGTAGAGTAGCCTACGCTCATTTCGCTCTTATTGCCGGTGGTCAGCAACAGTTTGCCTTGTTTGTTGGACAGGGCCATCAACAAGATGCCGCGGCAGCGGGCCTGGATGTTTTCTTCGGTGGTGTCTCTCGTAGTGCCGGCAAATATGGGGGACAGCATCTCGGCAAAAGCATTCACTGCCGGTTCGATCGGAATGATGTGGTATTTGACCCCGAGTGCTTCAGCTTCCAATTTGGCGTCTTCGCTACTCATATCCTGGGTATAGCGCGACGGCATCATGACGGCTTCGACGTTGCCGGCACCCAGCGCATCCACCGCCAAGGCCAATACTAATGCCGAGTCGATGCCGCCGGATAAGCCCAGAATGGCGCCGGGGAAGCCGTTTTTGCGCACGTAATCCCTGATGCCGAGCACCAGCGCCTTGTACTCGCTGACCACCGCAGTATACGTGGGCGCGATCGTTCCCGTCTGCGGTTTAATGCCGTTGAACTCGACAATGCTGATTTGTTCCTCGAACTCAGGCGCTCGAAATACGATCTCGCCTTCGCTATCGGCAACGAAAGAAGCACCGTCGAAAACCAATTCGTCCTGACCGCCGATTTGATTGACATATACCAATGGAATTCCGGCTTCCTTGACTTGCTTGCAGATGATATGTTCGCGTTCACGCATCTTGCCGGCATGGAAGGGCGAGGCATTTAGCGCTAAGATGATATCGGCGCCCGCTTTGCGATTTTTTTTAATAATGCCGTCCACCCAGATATCTTCGCAAATGGTTAGGGCCAATTTGCGGCCGTTAATTTCGAATAAGCCGGTTTTGTGACCGATATTGAAATAGCGGTGCTCGTCAAATACACCGTAATTCGGCAAAGCATGTTTATGATATTCGGCGACCATTTCGCCGTCATGTAGGACCACTGCGGCGTTATAGCGCCATTTGCCGTGGACTTGCGGATAACCGATTACGAGTGCGATGCCATGAACTTGCCGCCGGATTTCATCGACGGCGTGTTGAGCTTGTTGAAGAAAATCCGCTCGCAGTAATAAATCTTCCGGCGGATAGGCGGTGACGCATAGTTCCGGAAATACGACGACATCGGCGCGTTGTCGCTTGGCTCCTTCTGCCGCGGCAATGATTTTCGCCGTGTTGGCCTTGATATCGGCCACCGCAAAGTTCAGTTGGGCGAGCGCTACTTTGATCGACATGGGCGGTTAAATTAAAAACAAGCTTTGATAGCAGCGCCGATATCGGATGGAGAGCTCACCATATGGACGCCGGCGGCCTCCAATGCGGCGATTTTGCCCTCTGCGGTGCCGGTGCCGCCGGTCACAATGGCGCCGGCATGACCCATGCGTTTGCCGGGAGGCGCGGTTTGGCCGGCAATGTAACCGACCACGGGTTTGGTGACGTTGGCCTTGATGAACTCTGCCGCTTGCTCTTCATCGCTGCCGCCGATTTCGCCGACCATGACGATGCCTTCGGTTTGCGTATCGTCTTGCAGGCGTTTAAGCACGTCGATGAAATTCATACCGTGGATAGGGTCGCCGCCGATGCCGACACAGGTGCTTTGGCCTAGGCCTTCCCGGGTGGTCTGATGCACGGCTTCGTAAGTTAAGGTGCCGGAGCGGGAGACGATGCCGATCTTACCGGGCATATGAATATGGCCTGGCATGATGCCTATCTTGCACTGGCCCGGCGTGATCACCCCTGGGCAGTTCGGGCCGACTAACAAGGAATTGCTGCCTTGCATGGCCGCTTTGACCCGCATCATCTGTAACACTGGTATACCTTCGGTGATGCAGACGATTAATTGGATGCCGGCGTCCACCGCTTCCAAGATGGCATCCGCAGCAAAAAACGGCGGAACGTAAATCATCGTCGCATTGGCGCCGGTGGCATTGACCGCTTGTTTTACCGTATCGAATACCGGTAAGTTCAAATGCGTTGAGCCGCCTCGTCCGGGCGTGACGCCGCCAACCATTTGCGTGCCGTAGGCCAAGGCTTGCTCGGAGTGGAACGTGCCCTGTTTGCCGGTGAAGCCCTGGCACAGAACTTTGGTGTTTTTATCGATCAAAATGCTCATTAGGCTGCGCCCTCCACCAGTTTCACCGCTTGTTCGGCGGCATCATTTAAATCTTCGGCTGCGAACAAGCCTAAGCCCGACTCATTTAACATTGCTCTACCTTTATCGGCATTGGTACCTTCCAGTCGCACCACCACCGGGACTTGCAAATTCATCTCGGCTACCGCCGCCAGAATACCGGACGCAATCACGTCGCACTGGACGATGCCGCCGAAAATGTTGACCAGTACGGCTTTGACCGTGCCGTCGGACAGTATCAGCTTGAAGGCTTCTTTGACTTTATCTTTGTTGGTACCGCCACCGACATCTAAAAAGTTGGCCGGCGCGCCGCCTTTCAATTTGACCATGTCCATGGTGGCCATCGCCAAGCCTGCGCCGTTGACCATGCAGCCTATGTTGCCGCCCAGGGTGATGTAATTCAGATCGAACTTTTTGGCTTCGGCTTCTTTGGCGTCTTCCTGCGAAGTGTCCCTCAACGCGGCAATATCGGGGTGTATAGCGACAGCGTTGTCGTCGAAATTGATTTTGGCATCCAATGCGATCAGCCGGCCATCTTCGGTTTCGATTAAAGGATTGATCTCGATCTGGCTGCAATCTTTTGCCAAAAACAGCTTGTACATGCCGGTCATGATGTCTTGTAACTGACTTTGCTGTTCTTTATTGAGCATTAAAGCCGCCGCGACTTGGCGGCATTGATAGGCTTGCAAACCCGCCGCCGGATGAACCGACACACGCACGATTCTGTCCGGCGTCTCCGCCGCAACGGTTTCGATATCCATTCCGCCGGCCGCGGATGCGATAAAGACGAGCTTTTCGCTATCTCGATCGATTAACAAGCTCAAATAAAATTCGTTCTTGATCGCGGAGGCTTCTTCGATCCAAACGCTATTAACCGGTAAACCTTTGCTGTCGGTCTGATGCGTTACCAACCAAGTACCGAGCATTGCGGCACTGTAATCGCTTACCTGGTCCGGATTGCCCGCGACTTTGACTCCTCCTGCTTTGCCGCGCGCGCCGGCGTGGATCTGCGCTTTGACGACCCAAGCCGTTCCGGGCAGCGTCTGAGCCGCAAGCTTGGCTTGTTCGGCAGTCTCGGCCATCGCGCCTTGCGGTACCGGAATCGCAAAATCACGAAACAGTTGTTTAGCCTGATATTCATGAATGTTCATTTATTAGCTCCGCTGTAATGGCGTTGTAATCGTTAAAATAGAGTTTGCTATTATCGTAGCTTTTTATTAATCAATTCCAAATCGCAGATAATGCCCAATCGACAAGCCGATACCATTTATCCTTGCCCGTTTTCTAAAGGCTACGGCATCCCAACCCGTCAAGCCTGGCTGCTATTAAAGATATTTTTTATTTACCGTTTCATAAGCGCCAGTTCGTTTGTGATGCTGTTTTATATGCGCTTTGCCCCTTCTTCTTTAGGCACGCACGATGCCCAATTGTATCAGTTCGCCAGCCTGGGGTATCTGATGATTTCTTTGTTAACCGGCTCTTTGATTTTTCGCCGTTTACTGACTTATTCAATATTGGCTCAACTCGTGATCTTTACCGATATCGTATTCATCACCGTGCTGATGCATGCAAGCGGTGGGGTCGGTAGCGGCGTCGGCGGTTTATTGGCCATTTCGATTGCGGCGGCGGGCATATTGATTGGCGGACGTTGTGCTTTGTTATTTGCCGCAATGGCGAGTTTGGCCGTATTGGCGGAAGAACTGTACGCCGTGCAAACGCATGTGTTCGATTCCGCTTCGTGGAATTATTCCGGTTTGTTGGGAATATCGTTCTTTGCGATCGCCCTGATATCGGTGATTTTGGCGGGGCGCGTCGAGCAATCGGCCGTTCTGGCCAGGCAGCACGCCCAGACCATTGTGCGGTTAGAAGAGCTGAACCGCTATATTATTCAGCACTTGCAATCAGGGATCATTATTGCCGATCGCAGGCAGTTTATTGTGCTCAATAACCAATCGGCTTTACGCTTGCTTGAATTGCGTGAATCGCCCTGCCATCTCAAGGATATATCGCCGCTGTTGCAGCATGCGTTTCAATTATGGCTCGACAATACCGAACAGGATTTCGCCATCATCGAGTTAAGCAACCGCGAAGAAGTTCAGGTTCGGTTTTCGTCGCTAACAGTCGATGACGAGCCCTTGTATTTATTGTTGTTTGAAGACGTCGCTCTGTACAATCAACGCTTACAACAAAGTAAACTGGCATCGCTAGGCCGACTCACGGCCAGCATAGCCCATGAAATACGCAATCCATTGAGCGCAATTAGCCATGCCGGGCAATTATTATCGGAAACGCCCGGATTGAAGCCCCAGGATCTGCGATTGACTGAAATCATTCAAAATCATTGCCGGAGAATGAATAATATCATTGAAGATATATTGCAATTATCGAGGCGCGATGCTTCGCGGAAGCAGAAGATCGCATTAAATGAATGGTTGCCGAATTATATTCAGGAACAAAATCTGCAGCATTCCGGACGGAATGTAGTCTTCGTCTTGGAAAGCAACAAACACGGCCTCAATGCATTGATTGATTCCGGACATCTCAAGCAAATTTTGGATAATCTTTGTTCCAACGCATATAAATACGGCAATCCGGAACAAGGCAACATCGTGGTCGAATTAGACCGGATCGGCGATCAGCCTTGCGTCCGTCTGATTGATAATGGCCCCGGAATCGATCAAGCAAATATTGAACGTTTGTTTGAACCGTTCTTTACGACTTCTCATCAAGGTACGGGTTTGGGGCTTTACATATCCAGAGAACTGGCCGAGCTCAACCAGGCCGAATTAAGCTATTCTAAATATCGTAATAAATCCTGTTTTACCTTAGCGATGACAGACGCCGACAAAGTGGTGATTGAAATATGACTAAGCCCGTCGCATTAGTGGTTGACGACGAACCTGATATCCGGGAATTGCTGGAAATTACCTTGGGACGGATGGATATCCAAGTGTGTAGTGCGGAAAGTCTCGGCGGTGCTCGACAGTTATTGCTCCACCAGCGCTTCGATTTGTGCTTAACCGATATGCGGCTTCCGGACGGAGATGGGCTGGAGTTGGTTGACTATATCCAAGAGAGCGGGTTGTTATTACCGGTGGCAGTGATTACCGCGCACGGCAGTATGGATATCGCGATCAAGGCCATGAAAAAAGGCGCTTTTGATTTTCTGACCAAGCCGGTCGATCTAGGCGCATTACGGCAATTGGTCAATAATGCCTTGCAAACATCTCCGAACAGACCAAAATCCAAAGACCGGCGAACTCGGGATATTTTGTTGGGTGAGTCGCAAGTGATGTGCGATATTCGGTCGAAAATTCAAAAGGTTGCCCGTAATCAAGCGCCTATCTATATTAGCGGGGAGTCGGGTTCGGGTAAGGAACTGGTTGCTAAGCTGATCCATCGGCAGAGCCCGCGTAGCGAAAAGCCTTTTATTGCGATTAACTGCGGTGCGATCCCGCCTGAATTGATGGAAAGCGAATTTTTCGGTCACAAAAAAGGCAGTTTTAGCGGTGCGATTGCCGATAAACAGGGCTTTTTCCAGGCGGCTGACGGTGGGACATTGTTTTTGGACGAAGTGGCCGACTTACCGCTGAGTTTGCAAGTCAAATTGCTCCGGGCCATACAGGAAAAGAAAATCCGACCGGTAGGGGAACAGCACGAAATACCCGTCGACGTTCGCTTATTGAGTGCCACGCATAAAGAATTAGCCAAAATGGTACAAGACGGGAGTTTTAGACAGGACTTATATTATCGTATTAATGTCATTGAACTTAATTTGCCGCCGTTAAGAGCTAGAGTCAGCGATATTCCGGAGATAGCTAGGCATTTGCTTGCACGCTTGGCCAAAGCTAACGGAATGCCTGTGCCGGATCTGACTGACGAGGCATTGAACGCACTGAAACAATACGCTTTTCCGGGAAACGTACGTGAACTGGAAAATATCCTAGAGCGGGCTTTAGCCTTGCACGAAGGACACGGCATCGATGTGTCGGATTTGAGTTTGCCGCTTACGAATGGCGGTCAGTCTGACTTAAGCGATCATTCCAAATTAGAAAACCTGTCTTTGGAACGTTATTTGGAAAGTGTGGAAAAAAAGGCAGTCACTTCTGCATTGGAGAAATACGGCTGGAACAAGGCCGCCACCGCCCAACACCTAGGCGTGACGATTCGTTCTTTATGTTACCGATTGAAAAAACTGGGGTTAGAGTAAGACGTACCCCAATTTTATTCGAGTTTCTTGATTCGATACGCCTTTTATTGATATTTTTCCATCGCTATTAATTGTTGCAAAGCATCGTTAATTTTCGCTTTTGCGTCGGTGTCGAGTTCGTTGTTTTTATAAACCTTATCTAATAGTCCTTCTTCTACTAAGGCTTCTTTTATCCAGCGCTTAGCAAACGCATAATTGTTGGGAATCTTTGCGACTTCACCCGTTTTGGGGTTTTTCAAACTGTCTGCTGTAGCGGCAGCGGATGCCGGGGACGATTTTTTAGGAGGCGTTTTTTTCGGTTTTGCTGCGGTGGTTTTAGCGGCAGGCTTTGCTTTAGCTGCTTCGGATTTTGCGACGGGTTTGGCTTTAACTGCTTCGGAAAGCACTTCGGATGGCGGCGCCGTTTTTTCGGCTACAGCTTCGGAGGTGAGGGGCGGTTTTTCGACTGGATCGACTGGCTGTTTGAGTTCGGGTTTGTCCGTTTTTTTGCTTACGACTTCATATAGAACATAGGCAACAAATACGGTCGTTGCGATAAAAAGTAGTTCTGCCATTACCTTTCCCCTTCTTAGTTTTAGTTATTAAGTTAAATAAAACCTATCGATGCTCAGTCACATCGAGTTTGACTATACCAGAGCTCGTTAAACCGGTAAACCGCCGGTCAAACATAAATGCAGTTTGGCGATTAATTCGGAACATAATTAGCGGCATTATTTCGAAATTTCGTTTTTATAAAAATTATCGTTGTCCTCTGGGGTTTTCTTAGAGTTAAGTAAAATCGCTAACGATACTTGATGGCCGTCCAACAAATTACGATCGGGTTTGCCGAATGCGTATCCTTGACCCAGGTTGACGCCGATTTCTTTGAGTTTTAGCGCAATAGACGGTGTTTCAACAAACTCGGCAATTGTCCGTTTGCCCAATTTGCCGGCAATTTCGACCATAGATTTGACCAAAATTTGATCGGTTTCATTTTTATCTAAGTTTCTGACGAATTGCCCATCGATTTTCACATAATCGACCGGAAATGTTTTTAGATAATTGAATGAACAAAAACCGGCACCAAAATCGTCCAAGGCGAATTTACAACCGAGTTGACGGATTTTGTTAATCATATCGCGCGTCCATTCAAAATTGTCGACAGCAGCGGTTTCAGTAATTTCAAACGTTAGACGGCTGGCGTCTACCCAAGTTAATTCCAATTTATCTCGAATGACCTGTAATAAGTCGGGATATTGAAACGCGGCCCCCGATAAATTGATCGCTAAGGAGATGCGGGACAAATAAGATGGTAGTGCGGCCAGAAAATCAATTGCGTTTTCGACAACCCATAAATCGACGGCATGGATTAATCCCATGCGCTCGGCAACCGGAATAAATTGGTCGGGGGAGATAACCTCTCCATTTTCACCCCGCATTCTCAGCAGCACTTCATAGTGAGAAATGTCGCCGTTATTGAGTTGTACGACCGGTTGAAACACTAAAAACAAATCGTTTTCGCGTAAAGCCTTGCGGATAATAGGGACCCAGTAAATATCGCGACGCCGTTCTTTAATTACAATATCTTCTTGGTTGTAAAGTCTGATTTTGTCGCGCCCGTTTACTTTGGCAAAATTACAGGCTTGGCGGCTGTGCAAAATCATTTCGCCGGGATGTTGAAGAGGCGTCGAGTTATCCAGCGTCGTGATGCCGATTGAGACGCTAGCGCTATAAGTGTTTTCGCCGGTGAAAAAACGGAAATTTTCGACCGTAGTCTTGATGGTTTCGGCAATGATTTGGGCTTGTTTCTTGGTTTTGTTTTCCAAAAACAAGCAAAACTCGTCGGCACCGATGCGGGCGAATAGACTGCTCGGCGGTACCAGTTTCCGAATCAGAATGGTTAATTCCACCAGTAGTCGGTCACCGACATCGAAACCTTCTAATTCATTAATCAAGCTGAAACGGTCGACATCGATGAACAGTAAAGCCCCTTCTTTTTTCAATTTGCTGCTCAGATTCATAATTAGCCGCAATTGTTTTTCGAAACTGTTGCGATTAAATAGACCGGTGAGTTCGTCGTGAGCGACCAAGAATTTTAATTTGGCTTCGATGACACTTTTCGATGCTAATTCGTTGATCAGTTGTTCTTCTTGTTGATGACGTAAGAAACGTTCCTGTTTTAACCGCATTAGGAAATTAATCGACAACAACAAGGTTTGAGGGTCGATAGGCGAGCTAATTTGATAAGTTAGCGCATAACCCGGTTCTGTTTGTATCGGTGTGTTATTGTTCGGCTCGCGAATAATCACGAAAGGGATGACCGAACCGTCCGGCGCACAGCACAAACTTTGAATCATTTCGGCCAATTGGCATTGCGGCAAATTTTCATTTAAAACGATTAAACCGATTCTTTCGGGTTGATCGTGAAAAGGTCGAAGAATTTCGTAGATAGTGTCGCCGTTCGCGGCATGACGAATATCCGAAAACCCATTTTCTTGCAACTTAGCGATGATCTGTTCTGCCGAATGTTTATCGTGTTCGGCAACAATGATGATTTTTTCGTTGATGGGTGCGCAAACCGTCATGTACTAATTAACTGTTATGATTTATAACGATAGAAAAACAATCTATAAAAACAAATGTAATCAAAAGCTTACATCGATCTTGTAATTCTGGTAAAACCGGTTAGTCTTAATTCTAGCTGTCACCCCAGACAATAAACGTAAAACCAGTATAGGTGCAAATTTTAAATTTGTAATTTTTAGATGATAACTTCCGTATCCGCATTGTCCGTGACCGATTTATTGCGAGGTGACATTCAGCTCGCGTCACCGCCTACAGTCTATTTGGAGTTGAATAAGGTCGTGGATGATCCGACTAAAACGGTTCATGATGCGGCTTTGGTGATCGAAAGTGACGCAGCCTTGGCGGCGAGATTGCTGAAGATCGTCAATAGCGCATTTTACGGTTTTTCGTCCAAAGTCGATTCGATCGCCAGAGCGGTTACGATGATAGGTCACCGGGAATTGCAAAACTTGGTCTTGGCCACCATCATAATCGAGCGATTTTCTGACTTACCCGGCCAGTCATTTTCGATCCACGATTTTTGGGCGAAGAATCTCCGCTGTGCATTAATCGCCAAAGAATTGGATGTGCAACTCGGAAAAAAATATAGCGATGCGGCCTTTTTGTGCGGCCTGCTGCATAACATCGGTCAGCTGGTATTGTATCGGCGTATTCCGGTCCTGGCCAGGGAGGTGGATTTATTGATGCAATCGCAAATCTCCGAAGGTGTCGGAGAAGCCGATATCGAACAGCAAGTCATCGGTTTTGATCATTTTCAGGTGGGGGCCGAATTGTGTAAGCTTTGGAAGCTTCCGGAAGTCGTGATTGAATCGATATTATTGCATCGTTACCCTGATGATACCGGACCGTTTGCTTATATCGGCAATGTCGTACGCACAGCTAATTATTTCAGCAAAATGGATGTAACCGCCGATGCGATCTTTGCGAGCGAATTTTTACTTCCTCCCGAACAAATCAGTTTGATTCTCGACAAGGCTTATGATGAATTTGAAGTCATATTTAATTTGTTTTATCCGGCCAAGTAAATTAAGGCGACTGAGTTTGGGTGATTGCTTGTATGTCGTCTCTTGCTGACAAAACTGGATATTTATAGCACTGTTTTGCCTAGTAATTAGAATAATTCATAACACGGTCTCGCCATAGCTCTCGAACGTAGCTGTGTCTGTCGCGATTAAGCGACATTTGGTTGCTTAATCGACGCTTGTCATAATGCTGTCATATTGACCCCATACAATCCGCCGCAATTGCGCAGTTGCGGTTCATTTTCCCCAATTTTAAATTAAATTGGTTTATTTCATGTACTTCAACTGTTGCAAATGACTCAATCTACAACCTTTGGAGACTTGACCATGAAATTCACTAAGCTGAGTCTGGCGATGGCATCAGTTATGGGTGCCGGCCTGGCATCAGAAGCGATGGCGCTGGATTTGTATGTCGATACTAAAACCCAGCAAATTTATGCAGAGCCCGGTAGAGGCCGCGTCCTGTTGGGCGAGTTTCAACGCGTGGGCGAACCGGGTGCGGCAGGCGGTGATGCGGCTTTGAAAGCCGAAGTCGAGCAAATCAAGCAAGACATGGCGTTGAAAGACAACGAGCTGAAAGCGCTGGACGAGCATATGAAAGAGGCCGAAAAGGTCAAAATCAAGATGGGTAGTAAAGGCGTTGAATTTGAATCGGAAGATAAAGAATTCAAATTCAGAATCGGCGGCCGTATCCATGCCGACGCGAACTATAGCACAGGCGATAGCAATTTGGTGGAAAGAGGCACTACCGATAAAGTCGAAGCCACCGACGGTACCGAAATCCGCCGGGCCCGGATGGAGATGGTCGGTACCTTCTGGAAAGACTGGGAGTTCAAAAGCCAATTTGATTTCGCCGATAACAAGGTCGGGGTCAAAGACTTGTTTGTTTCCTACCAGGGTATAAAGGATTGGGACATCACCGTCGGTCAACAAAAACAAGCCTTCAGCCGCGAATTGCAGGAAAGTTCGAACGATTTGGTCTGGATGGAGCGTTCATTGATGGATGCCTTGAACGCACCGGTTGTCGATCGTGCCATCGGTGTTAACGTCGGTACCTTCCGTAAAGACTGGACCGGGCAACTCGGCTTTTACGGCGATACGATTGCTGCCAATGGGGAACAAGGGGTTGAAGGCTGGGGTGTCAACTCGCGCTGGACTTTTGCGCCGATCAATGAAAAGACCAAGGTGGTGCATCTGGGTATCGCCGGTAACTACCGGGAACCGGGTGACTCCGGCAAAGTCAATGATAAAAGCGTGAAATTCGAAGCGGAAACCGATCATATGTCGAACTTGTATCTGGTCAATACCGGTACGCTTGCCGACGTGAATAACATCACTTCGCTTGGCTTGGAAGCAAACGGGGTTTACGGTCCGTTCTACGGCGGCGGCGAGTTCACCCAAATGTGGCTGAGCATGCAAAATGGTGAACCTGATCTCGACTTCAATGGCTGGTATGCCGAAGCGGCTTACACCATTACCGGCGAATCCCGTAAATACAAAAAAGGTAAGTTTTACAAGGTGTCGCCGAAGAACAGATTTAGTTTGAAAAACGGCGGTTGGGGGGCTTGGGAAGTAGCCAGCCGTATTTCCGGAGTGGACTTGAACAGCGCCAACGTTCAGGGTGGCGAAGAGACGCTGCTGACTCTCGCGCTAAACTGGTACTTGAACGACAATATTCGGTTCATGGCTGACTATAACTACGCTTTCAGTTTCGAGAACCCTGCGGTTACCACGACCTCCGGCGGCAATCCTGACGTGAGTACCTTCAGCTTCCGTACTCAGTTGGCATTCTAAAATCTCTGATCATTTCGCGGACATTAGCCGTGCCGGGTTATCCCGGCGCGGCTTTTTTCGTATGGGGCGTTTTGCGCTATGATTTGTCGTTTTATTGATTTTCGGAATATGAATTTGAAAAAGATCGCTCCCTTATTCGGAATGTGTTTGTTATCGGCGTGCGCCCATGGCCCGATCGAAGAATCGGTGGGTAGCGCGGATTGGAAGTTGATACCCGACTGCATGTACTTTTCCGGAATGGATAAAGGGACCGAAATTGTCAGCGTGCAGCAATCCTCATTGCGGGCGGTTCTGAGTAATTTCAATGCCGGTTCGGCGGATATTTTGGATCTGAGTCAAGCGGGTAAAATCTCGCGTCTTCAGCGCTTTTCGCTAGGGTTGAACAAAGGCGAAGAATTGACCTCGGTGGCTTTTCATCCAACGCTCGATGTTTTTGCCGCCGTTATCGACGCCGGCGAGGAGCGCGGACGATTGGAAATTCGTTCGGCCGGCAATGGGAATCTGCTGGATCATGTGGAAGTTGGTTACGGTCCTGATTCAGTCGTTTTTTCCAACGATGGCAGCCTTTTATTGGTGGCGAACGAAGGCGAAGAGTTTTCGTTCGACCGGCAAACAGGCGAATTTTTTTCCGCCGAAGGCAGCATCTCGATTGTTCATTTGGATAACAAAGGCCATATCAAAGCCAATGCCAACATCGAAATGGCCGATGTATCGCATCGGGAAGGTTTTATCGTCGCGGCTAAAGGCCATTTTCTGGAGCGGGCAATCGATTGGGACGGCGACGGTAAAATCAGCAAGAAAATCGACTTCGACCGCAACGGTAAGATCGACAACAAGCATGTCAAGCTCGGCCGATTCGAAGGCCACGATGTGTACGGCAATGAATTTAAAGGCGAAGCCAAGATTCTGATTCCGCTGGTCGCCGATGCCAAAACCTTGCTGGAGCCGGAGTATATTGCCTTATCGCCCGATGCCAAGCGCGCCTATGTGACCTTGCAGGAAACCGATGAAGTGGCCGAGGTTGATATCGAAAACGCTAAGGTACTGGGCTATTTCGATTTGGGCATAGCCGAGCATGAAGCCGACCGGCGATCCGACGGCTGGGTGGAATTCGTTCATTCCGTGACGGCCTTGCGCGAACCCGATGGGATTGCGTTGACGCCGGACGGCCGTTATTTTGTGACCGCCGACGAGGGCGATACCGATATCGACGATCAAAGCGGAGAGGAGCCGGTACAAAGCGGCGGTCGATCGGTCAGCGTGTTTGATGCGGCGACCGGCGATTTTGTGGCCGATACCGGTAATCAACTCGACGAAATAACTTTTGTGCACGGTGTTTATCCCGACCGGCGCAGCAATAAAAAAGGTGCGGAACCGGAAGGTATCATATCGTTTGAAATGGAAGGCCAGCCTTGGGCGGTTGTCGGCATGGAACGGGCCGATGCCTTGGTGTTAATTTCTTTGGCGAATCCGAAACAACCCAAAGTCGTAGCCTTAGGCAAAATTCCCGGCGACGAAGCGCGCTCACCGGAAGGCCTTGCTCATTTCGAACGCGACGGCGAGCATTATGTGTTGTCGGCCAACGAAATGAACGGTACGTTGGCTTGTTTTAAGGTGACGCAGGATCAGATCGAGCTGGAACATTGATTTTTTAAATAATGGCGCATATGGCTGTTGGCGAGCAGTTTAAAACTGCAAAAAAGTATCGTAATGGGCACGGCATAAGCGACTGCGACGCCGGTTGCGCCATAATGCCGGCTTAACAGTATGCTTGAAATCAGCATGCAAGCGGTTGTTATTCCGGTTAAGGTGACAACGAGTCGGGCGTGGCCCATGAACTGCAAATAATAAGGTGAATCGGAAAACAGCGTATTGCACGAAGCGCCCAGGGCGCAAATACAAAGGGTGAGATAGCCGTCGCTAAAACCGGGGCCGAATAGATCCAATATGTCAAGGCCGAAAGCGAATATGACGCCGATATAGAGCGTAATAAAGCCGGATATGGTTTGCATCCGTTTAAACAGTAGGCTCTTTGTTCCCTTGGCGTCGCCTCTTTCCACCAATACCATTAACATCGGCAAATAATAGCGATTGGTAGAGGTACTGACCAAAGCAATCACTGCGTTGGTTTGCATGACGATCGCGAACAGGCCCACCTGGAAACCGGAAGGGTGCATGGCGTGCAAGATAATAGGGCCGGCGCTGTTCATGAGGGTCATCATCAGGCTGTTGATCAGTAACGGTAAAGAGCGGCCGATCCATTTAAGTCTGTCTTGAGAGTTCGGAACCGATCGTCTTAGCGCCTTCGGGCTGGCCCGATAGGCGGCGATGCCGAGCAATCCGAGGGTTAGAAACCACGCAAAGCCAAGGCAGACAACGCTTGAGCTGGCGGACAATTCGAAGCTGGTATGTTGCAGGCTTATGACCGAAGCGATATACGACGCGGGTAAAAAAACGCGATACAAGGCCATGGCCAGGATTTGAGAGCCGAATACAGTCACGATTTCGACCAGAAACAGGCTAAGCGCAATGACCGGGAGAAAGGCCGCGTAAATTACGATGGCGATATGAAAATCGGCGTGTTTCCAGGCCAAAATAGATTCCAGCGTAACAGTCATCGTGATCAATAGGGCGAAACTGGTCAAAACGATAGTTTTGAGCGAAAAGCGCAGGAAATTACGTAAGCGTCCCCATTTTTCCCGTTCAATATTCAGCGCGACAAAGCGCAAGGCGTATTTTTCCAATCCCAGGGTGGCTAGACTGGACAATAGCGTGACGACGGAAATGGCAACGCTGTAATCGGCAAAGCCATCGGTGTTGAGGTGGTGGGCTAAGTAAATATTGGCCCAATACATCAGCCCGAAGTTGCATAGACTTAGGCCGAACAGCGTTAATGAACTGAAATTATTTGGATCGACCGAGAAGTTGGGATTCAATGTTCGGTTATATAAACAGTCGTTTGATTTTCGCGGGGGACGCTGGCCCGTCTCCCCGCCCGGACCGGTTATTTTACGCAGTTTGTGATGCGGAATTGTTACAACGATGTCATCTAGCCCGGTTTATCCCAGAAAAATCATTTCATCCACGAAACACACAAAAATCACGAAAAATTTGACATGGTGACGACATCCAACGACAGCACCCAAAAAGTAAACGCATGCACTCAATAAGTGATTGAATTATTTAGTGTATTTCGTGATTTTCGTGAAATGCTGCCGTTTTTGGGTTTATTCAGAACTTACATTTCAAGTGATATTTCTGTACCCGGTAACGCAGGGTTTCGCGGGTTGTGCCCAGCATGCGGGCCGCGGCTGTGACGTTGGAGTCGCAACGGTTTAGCGCCTCTTGAATGATGAACTTTTCCATTTCGTGCAGGCTCAGGCTGCCGTCCAATGGAATAAACACGCCTTCCTGATTGGCGATTGGTGCGTTGGCAAGCTGGTTGATTTGACTGCTTTGCAATTGTAGCCATTCGGTCGGCAGATTTTGGTCCGGAGCCAGTAACACGCAGCGTTCCAGCACATTACGCAGTTCGCGGATGTTCCCCGGCCAATCATAAGCTTTGATGAGTTGCCAGGCCTGTTCCGGGATGACGCTGACCGATTTGGCAGATTTGCGGTTACAGTCGGCGATGAACTGCGGCACCAATTGTTCCAAATCCTGTTTGCGTTCGCGTAAGGCCGGCACGCGGACGTTGATGACGTTTAAGCGATGGTAGAGGTCGCGCCTGAACAAACCCTCGCTGACCTTTTGGACCAAGTCCAGATTGGTTGCCGCGATGATTTGGACGTCTACGTTGATTTCGGTTTCGCTGCCCAGTCGGCGGATGCGTAAATCCTCCACCGCTTTTAACAGTTTGCTTTGCAATTCCAGATCCATTTCGCCGATTTCGTCCAGAAACAAAGTGCCGGTATGCGCTTGTTCGAATAGGCCGCGGTGGCGTTTTTTGGCGCCGGTAAACGAGCCGGCTTCGTAGCCGAACAATTCCGCTTCCAACAATTCGCGCGGCAGCGCAGCGCAGTTGATTTCCACCAGCGGAGCCTGAGAGCGTATGCCGGAATAATGCAAAATGCGGGCGATCATGCCCTTGCCGGTTCCGGTTTCTCCGCTGATGATCAGACTGGAAAACGGTACTTTGACGATCTGTTTCAACATGGCCCGTAACGAAGTCATGGCCGGGCTACCGCCTATCAAGCTTTCGATGGCATATTGATTATGTTGAGAGGCCGCTTGATGTTGCAAGCGCCTCTGTGCGCGGGCGCTCCGGGCCGCGCCTTCCACCAGAAGGTTCAATCTGTCCAGCGAACAGGGTTTTTCGATGAAGTCATAAGCGCCTAGGCGGACAGCGCGCACCGAATCGGCCACGCTGCCGTAGCCGGTCAAAAGCACCCATTCGCTGCTGTCGATTTCGGGTTGAAGTTTTTCGAGTAAATCCAGTGCGTTGCCGTCCGGCAGATTCATATCGGACAACACGACCAACGGATCGAAACTTTGTTCGCGCAAATAAGTTTCGGCTTCTTGTAGAGAATGCGCGATGTTTACTTCCCAGTCGGCTTTTTTAAAAAAACGGGCCAGCTCGGCGCCGAGCATGGCTTCATCTTCAATGATCAGCAAGGTGTTTGTCATCATGGGTGTACCTCTCTTTTCGCTGCTTCGACTCGTTTAAGCGGTAACGCTAACGAAACGCGTGCGTGGCCGGCCGGCGAGTTTTCCAGTTTCAGCGTTCCGTGTTGGTCACGAGTAAAACGCTGTACCATGACCAGCCCTAAACCGCTGCCTTTTTCCTTGAGGCTAACGAAAGGTCTTATGCCTTGTTGCAACAACTGCCGATTAAAGCCGCCTCCACTATCGGAGACGCTGATTAATAGTTGTTTATCGGCTTGGGCGATACTGATTTTAACTTCTCCGGGTTTGTTACCGATTGCCTGTACCGCGTTTTGCAGCAAATTGAGCAGTACTTGCCTGAATTCGGTTTCCGGTAATACCACTTCCAAGTGCGAAGGGCATTTAAGATCGAAATGAATCGTGTCGGCGATCTGGTAGCACAGCAGGGTTACCAGTTCGCGGGCGACGACGCTGACGTCGAAGGGTTGTGCCGCTTCGCTTTGTTGACGCGCCGTGCCTAGCAAGTCGTTTAAGTGAGTGGTTAATCGATTGGCTTCTTTGTGCAGCAGGCCGAGACGTTCGCGCAATTCGGGATCATTGGTTTCGCTTTGCATGTTTTCCAATGCCAGCTGGATGATGGTCAGCGGGTTGCGCAATTCGTGCGCCGTGCTGGCCGCCATTTCGGTCAAGGCCGCCAAGCGTTCGGCCCTGGCCAGTCTTTGACTCTGTTCCAATAGTTTTTGGCTGGTCTTGCGAACCTGACTCTCCAGTCGGCTGGTGTAGGTCTTATGCGCTTCCTCCAGTTCGATAAGATGAGCCACTAAGTCGTTATAGCGTTGGAATAGGTCGTTGATAATCGGATCGGAACTGTCGCGGTCTATCGGCTTTTTGACGCCGTCGGTTAAACCCGACAGCAGGTCGCGCAGTGCGTCCAATGGTTCCAGTACATTATTGCGAAAAAAGTAATGACCGATCCAAAACAACAGCAGAGGTAAAATGACGGCCAGTTGCAATTCCAATCGGCTATCGTCTTCGATGCCTATCAGTAATTTTTCCTCTTCGGCCGTTTGTTGATCCAATACGTCTTGAATCAGGTTCACCGTATCGATAAGGGCTGCGGAATCGCCATTGATCGCCTGGTCGAATTTATCCTGCAAGATGTGTAAATCGACCGGAACGGTAAAGTCACTACGGTTGTGGCCTTGTAGCAGATCCATTAGCTGGGCTTCCAGTTCATCGACTTGCTCGGACGTAACCGACGGATCGTTTTTATGCCGCGCCAATTGAGATTGTATTTGTAACAATTCGAAAATAGTTCCCTGCAAGCGGTGGCCTTTGCCAATGTCGTTTTGGATGGTATGTATGCGCTGTTTGTTGAGCCAGGACAAACGACCTAAAGCCAGTAACTCGCCGACGACCAAGACGCTCATGATCAGCGTGACAAAAATGATCGGTCTAAGCAAAAGTTGACGCATAAATCGCTATCCTGACGTTATGGAAAGAACGGTGGCGGAAACCGAGAAGCGTTTAGCCCGCCACTCTGCGGCGTGCGGCCAAATGATGGTCCGAGAAGCTGCGGTGATTGTCCAAGCCTACAATATCGCAATACCCGCCGGCGTGTGTGTATTCTTCTTTAAAATGGTGAATAAACTCCATGACGGTATGGTCGATCAAATCGGCGTCGCTCAAGTCGAAGAATACTTGTTTTTGTTCAGGGAAGTCTGCCATCAAGCTTTTTAAACCGACGAAGTTGGAAAATACCGCAGCCCCGCTGACGCTGATGTGGTAGGTGTCGGGAGCGGTCTGATTGATGTGGTATGCGATCGAAAATATATTGCCGAATTTCAGGCCGCGTATCAAATGAATGATCAACTCGGCCATGATTCCGATCGCGACGCCGACTAACAGGTCGGTAGCCAGAACGCCGATGATGGTGATTACAAACACCGCGAAATTATCGACGCCGACCTCCAATGTTTTGGCAAACTCTTTCGGCGATGCCAGACGAAAACCGGTGAAAACCAATAGGGCGGCTAAGGAGGTCATCGGAATTTCATGTATCAATTTCGGGAATAAAGCGACGAAGACCAGTAGGCAGATACCATGAAAAAAGTTGGCCCAACCGGTTTTAGCCCCGTTATTGACATTAGCCGAACTACGTACGATTTCCGCGATCATCGGTAAGCCGCCGATCATGCCGGAAATGATGTTGCCGGCGCCGACCGCCGCCAAGTCGCGGTTTAAGTCCGAATCGCGTTTGTAGGGGTCGAGCTTGTCGACTGCGGCGGCACTCAACAAGCTTTCCAAACTTCCGACCAGACAAATGGTCAGCACCGCAAACCAGAATTCGCCGGTTGCGATCTTGCCGAAGTCCGGAAAATAAAAGCCGGCCATAAAGTTTTCCGGTACCGAAACCAAAAATGCGGGGCCGATGCTGAATTCGTGGTGCGGCAAGAACTCGGTTTCCGGTAAAAACAGATATTTGTGTTCGTGGTCCAAATCGAAGAATTGGCCCAGCGCCAAGCCGAGCAATACCACTAGGATAGGTGCGGGGATCATTTTTAGGGTTTTGTTTTTAAGCAAAGTCCACGCGATCAAAAGCCCCAAACCCAGCAAACCGATCGCGGATACTTCCGGGTTCATCGTGATGATCGAGTGCGGGATTTCGCCGATAGCGCCGAACAGCGACTTGGCCTCCGGCTTCACACCCAACAAGGTATGTATTTGCTTGACCATGATAATAATGCCGATCGCCGCAAGCATGCCATGCACTACCGAGCTGGGGAAAAAAGCGCTTAACTTACCCGCCTTAAACACGCCCAATAACACTTGAAACACACTGGCAACCACGATGGCGGCCAAAGTGTAGCGATAGCCGGCCATCGCATCGCCTTGTCCAAGCGATTGCACCGCATCCAAGACGACTACGATCAAGCCGGCCGCCGGGCCGTTAATCGTCACGTTTGATCCGCTGATACGGGATACCAGCAAACCGCCAACGATAGCGCTAATGATGCCCGCCATCGGCGGGAAGCCGGAAGCCATCGCGATTCCAAGGCATAACGGCAGTGCGATCAGAAAAACCAGAAAACCGGACAACAAATCGCTACGCCAGTTTTCCGCTAAACCGGCAATGCCGGTTTTGGGTAGGAGAAGATGAGCTGAATTTGACATGGTTGATCTCAGTAGGAATGAAAACTACCTCACAGCGAGAACCGTGCCAGTCTGAAGATTGGGCGAAATCGACTTAAAACCGCCGGCTTGGCTTGGTGGTTCTTATTGATGGACACGGTCGCGCGGCTATTTAAACCAAAAGATTTGGTTTAAATAAACCATTTTATCTTTTTTTACATGGGTCAGAATTTTCGAGTAGGTCTAATCGAACTTTTCAAAAACCACTTCCGATAATTTTCCGGATCATCGGGCGGCAAGTTCGTCGTTTTGGTCGGCGGTGGCTAAAGCAACCGTTTTTTAAAACCGATGTCGGTGGATTTAAGCCGGTCGAAGATAAAAAATAGGTTTGCAGCCGGTTCCGGACCCCTTGCGGGCGGGCAAAATCGTAATTGGCACAGGCTATGCTCTCCTAGTCGTTAACTGTTTACGCGACCAGCGAGGTTTGACCAGCTTATGTCCCATTTTCGTCCTGATAACGTTTCAATAGCGCATTTTGATTTGAGCGCCGCTATTGATCATATCGGCCATTGGTTACCCAGCCAGGGTCCGCTGAAGGATTTCATTCATCACAACACACTGCATGCGGTGCAGCATATGCCGTTTCACGAGGGCGTAGCGGTCGCCGCCAAGGTCTTCGGCGCCAAGAGTTATTTGCCACTGGCCGATTACCAGCAACGCTATCGGCAAGGCCGGATCAGGCCGGAAGCGATCGAATGGGCTATCGACCAGCTGAGCCTATCGAGTGATGAATGCCAAGCTTTGCGCGACAGCTTGTTTGTCGAAGATCATCACGGACACTTGCCGCCGCTGTCCTTGGCCAACGACGGCATACGCAACGCTTGGACCAATTATTTGGAAGTCGACTTGAATGCATCCGTGCATCCGGTGATGTTCCGTCTGCTGTCCAATTTTTTGGATCAAGGCATCAGCCGTTGGGCGCTGCCAAAAGACGGCGAGACTTTTTGGGACTGTGTGCGGCGTTTAACGCTGAACAGTCTGATTCCGCTGTATCCGTTTCATGAAATCTCGGTACGCGGCTTACTGGATGGCGGTGAGGAACAGGCGATTATGTTTTGCTTGGAAAAAATCGTCGGCGATCAGTCTTTGTATACCCAGTATTTGTTGGAGGTTTTGCTCGGTCATCCCGGTTGGTCCGGCATGGTGAGGGTCATAGAAACCAATCCGCAGGCTTTGCTGGTGCCGCGTGATATCAGTCTGAAACAGATGTTGGCAGTGGAGTTGATTTGCGAGCTGGCTTTTGTTCACAAAAAGAAAGGCGACCGTTTTTTGAAGATCGCCCAATTGCCTGAATTGACCAACGTGCCTTTGTTCAACGAGCGGCATCTGAAGCCGGAAATACCGTTGAAACTAAGGGTTTGGCATGAGGCGATGGAGTGGTCGCTGCATGGCGAATTATTAGTAGCCATGCGCGATCAACCGTTGGAACAAACCCCGGCAACGGCGCCAACGGTACAGGCGGTTTTCTGTATCGACGATAGAGAATGCTCGCTGCGGCGTTACTTGGAGGAGGTGCATCCAAGTATAGAAACGTTTGGCGCGCCGGGGTTTTTCGGTATCGATTTTCTGTATCAAGGCTTGGAGGACGGCTATCCGGTGGCGCAATGTCCGGCGGTGATCAAGCCGAGGCATTTGGTGATGGAGTCGGTCAAAGGGCGCAGGCCGGAACCCAAAGATCCGAGGCAAGATATCAGCAAAATGCACTTTTCGGCGCATTCTTTGGGGCGCGGCTGGATTTATACCCAAACCCTCGGTTTGGCTTACGCCGTGCGTCTGGCTTTGGATGTGTTCAGGCCGGTGACAAAGCTGCCGAGGATCCGGCGCTTAAGCGAACTGGAGGTGCATAGCCACTTGCATTTGATGCGTGAAACCGACGCCCCAAATGAAGACGGTTATTTGCTGGGGTTTTCGCTGGCCGAAATGGCCGATAAAGTGGGTGGTCAATTAGGTAACATCGGTTTGACCACACATTTTGCGCCGTTGGTGGTCGCGGTGGCGCATGGTTCCAGCAGCGTGAATAACCCGCATTTCGCCGCTTATGATTGCGGCGCTTGTGCGGGCAAGCCGGGCGCGCCCAACGCCCGCGCCTTTGCTTGGATGGCCAATCATCCCGAAGTGCGGAGACTACTGCGCCAACGCGGTATAGACATTCCCGATTCGACGCATTTCGTCGCCGCGATGCATAACACCAGCCGGGACGAAGTCAGTTATTTCGATCAGCAAACGCTGGACAAAACCGCTCATAAAGCCTTGCAGGAGTTTCAACACAGCATGAACACAGCCTTGCGGCGCAACGCACGCGAGCGCTGCCGGTGGTTCGAGCTGGGACCGAACGCGCCGGACAACGCAACCAGCCATCGCCACGTAAAGGAGCGGGCTTCGTCGATTTTCGAACCGCGGCCGGAATACAACCACTCCAATAATCTTTATGCCGTGGTGGGCCGTCGCGCGCTGACTCGGCACTTATTCATGGACCGGCGGGCCTTTTTGCAGTCTTACGATCCGACCACGGACAACGACGGTGAAATTCTGGCTAAAATTCTGTCGGCGGTGATCCCGGTTTGCGGCGGTATTAACTTGGAATATTTGTTTTCGCGTATCGACAACTCGGTCTATGGCGCGGGCACCAAGTTGCCGCACAACGTCATCGGTTTGCTGGGTGTCGCCAACGGTGTCGAAGGCGATTTGCGTACCGGCCTGCCTTCGCAGATGATCGAGGTCCACGAGCCGGCACGTCTGTTGTTGGTTGTGGAGCAACGCTGCGACATCATTGATTTAGCCATTGCCAAGTTGGGCGAGCTGAAAGAATGGCTGGAAAATGAATGGGTGATTTTGGTCGCCTGCCAACCGCCTAGCCGAGATATGAAACTTTACCGTAGCGGCATTTGGCAAGGTGTCGATTTCCCGAAGGACGTCAAAGCGCCGGTCGCCGACCGTTCGGAAAAAATCATCGTCGGTCAAACGAAAACGATACCTGTGCATCAGTTTACCGGGAGGGTTGCGTGAATTTCTTGTTACTAGCGAGCGTGTTGTCACCTTTATTGGGTTTTTTATCGATCTTTTTCAGCGACGGTGACGAGCATAAGGTGGCTCGAATTTGCCTGTGGACCACCCGTTTGATGGCGGTCAGCGTGATCGGTCTATTGACGTCTTGGGCGGCGGGCGGGTTTAAAAACTACGAGTATCTGTGGTTCGTGCTGTACCGGCAAGGCGATTATCAATTTCCTGTCCTGTTTTATCTGGACCGGGTCGGCGCGGCGTATTTGTTCTGCGTCTGGGCGATATTTTCCATCATCATCAAATATTGCCGGGTGTATATGCACCGCGATGCCGGTTACAAACGCTTTTTTCAGACGATTTTCGGTTTCGCGTTCGGTTTGAATGTCATCGTATTGTCCGGCAGTATCGATATGCTGTTTGCCGGATGGGAAGTCGTCGGGATTTCCTCGTTCTTATTGATTGCGTTTTATCGGCACCGCTGGCAACCGGTGCGGAATGCCTTACGCGCTTATACGATTTATCGCTTTTGCGATGTCGGTTTGTTGATGGGCGCTTGGCTCAGTCATTTGCTGTTTCACGAGAGTCAGCATTTTAGTCAAATGAGTCGTTTGTTCGATCATCCGGCGGACGATCCGGCCGGTTTTGCGGCGCTGTCGCTGTTGTCATGGCTGATCATTCTGGCCGCATCGGGCAAATCGGCCCAGTTTCCGTTTTGCTTTTGGCTGCCGCGGGCAATGGAAGGGCCGACGCCGTCCAGCGCGATTTTCTACGGCGCGCTATCGATACATCTCGGCGTATTTTTGTTGCTTAGAACCATGCCGATTTGGACCTATCATTATCTGCCGCGCTTGACGGTTTTGGGCATCGGCGTCTTAACGGTGTTTATTGCCACCTTATCCGAGAAAACCCAGTCCAATATCAAAGGGCAGATCGCTTATGCGTCGATAGCCCAAGTGGGGCTGATGTTTGTCGAGCTGGCACTGGGATTGGAAACTTTGGTTTTGTTACATTTCACCGGTAATGCTTTCTTACGCTGCTATCAGTTGTTGGTGTCTCCATCGATCGTTGCGCATTTATTGCGTGTGGAAGGCGCAGTCAATAGCGACTTTTATATTAGCGATACGCAAAAATTGGAATACTTGCCGTTATCGATTCGCGCCGCGTTGCCCGAGGTTCTGCAAAACACGCTTTATGTATTTGCCTTGCAGGAAGGCCAGTTGGAGTTACTGGTGCGTAAGATATTGTGGGAACCGTTGAAGAATCTGGGCGCTGCTATGAATCGGCTTAGTGTTTGGGTCAAGGGTCCGGCTATTTTTGCGTTATTGGGCTGTGTCGTGATTGGTGCCAGTCACGCCGGTAGTGTGGCCGGTATTTATTTGTCGATGCCGGTTTCGCTCTTGATGGTGTTAGTGTCGGCTGGCGCCTTTAGCCAAAAGCACAGTCCGTTCAAGGTCTGGAACCATGTGGCCATGAGCACTTTTCTGGCGGCATTGGCTGTCTGGCTGATGGTGCCGGATGCTTTGTTGGATATCGTTTTGTTTCTGAGCGGCATCGTGCCGGCGTGGTTGTTGGGATTAGCGGTGATGGCGCGTTTACTAAAAGACGACGATTTCGCGCATACCTCGTTTCGTTTTCGGGCCTTTGCCGAAATTCGGCCCGGCTTATCGATGTTGCTGTTCCTGAGCTTTTTAGGCGTGGTCGGCTTCCCTATCACGCCGGCATTTTTGGGCGAGGATTTGTTGTTGTCGCATGCGAGTAGCCAGCATCCTTGGTTTGCGGTGCCGATTACGTTCACCTTTGTCGTGAATGGCATTGCCGCGGCGCGGGTGTTTATGCGCTTGTCTATGGGCCGTCCGGTGGAGGTACGGGAGTATCGCGTGTCGCATTGATATGACCCAAGGCAGGCTGAACTGTTAAACTAAGCCTATTTTCCAATGGTTTTTAGAAATGGCAGTTCAACAATCCTCGTTGGCAATTTACGGCTGGTTATCGATTGCCGCTGCTTTGGCGACCATTGCGCTAAAAAGCTATGCTTATTGGTTGACCGGTTCGGTCGGTCTGTTGTCTGACGCGCTTGAGTCCTTGATCAATCTGGTGGCCGCGGTCATCGTGTTGATTTCGCTTAGCATTGCTTCGCGGCCGCCCGACGCCAACCATGCCTATGGCCACGATAAAATCGAGTATTTTTCCAGCGGCGCCGAAGGCATCATGATTTTGCTGGCTGCGGCCAGTATCGCTTACGCGGCTTGGGAGCGCTTGTGGCACCCGGAACCCTTGCAGCGGCTGGATGTGGGCATCGCCATTTCGGTATTCGCATCGCTGATCAACTTACTCGTTGCCCGTATTTTGATCGGTGTCGGCCGTAGCCGGAAATCGATAACATTGGAAGCCGACGGCAAACATTTGATGACCGATGTCTGGACCACGATAGGCATTCTAATCGGGATCGGAATCATTGCTGTCGCTAATCATTTCGAGGCGACTTTGAATCTAGCTCGGCAATTAGGTATGGATGGTTGGGAAATTCTCGACCCTATTATCGCTATTCTGGTTGCCTTGCATATACTCTGGGCCGGAATGGAACTGATTCAACGCACCGTGGCGGGTTTGATGGACGCAGCCTTGCCGGATGACGAGCTGGCGGAAATCATTGAGGTGTTGGAGGAGTTTGCCGCGGCGGAGCATATCGCCTATCACGCCTTACGCACCCGTTACGCCGGCGCGCGCCGTTTTATGTCGGTGCATTTGCTGGTGCCGGGGCATTGGAGCGTGCAGCGAGGGCACGATTACGTGGAGCTGATCGAGCAAGCCATCACCGCCCGTTTCGATAGCATCGATATCGATACCCATTTAGAGCCGATCGAAGATTTGGCTTCCTGGGAGCATTAAGGATATCGTCCAAAATAACTTCCCGATATGGCAGTAGTCACCGGGGACGCATCGAGGAATCGGCAGTAAGGACGCTGTCGTCAAGCCCTCATGGGAGGGTTCACGGCGTTCCTCATTCGGTATGCCCCCAGGGTTCGCACCGGCAAAACGGGAAGTTGTTTTTGGCCAAATCCTAAGCGTTTTGCGGCTCAGGCCGTTTCGATTAGACGTAACGGCAATTCGCTAACGATTTTTTCTACGATTTTGAAGGCGCGCATTTCCAATATGCCTTTGGTGTTCAACGAAATAATCAAATGCACCGCATCCGGGTAACTGGCTTGTTCAATGTCCGTAGCGGATGGCTCAGCCGGTGCATCAGGATGGGAATGATAGATCGCGAACAGACTTTCATTTTTTTCTCGCATGTCCCTCATCGCGGCTATTTGTTGGCTGGGATTTAATAAGAAGCGCATTTTTGGATTTTCGGCTTGGTTGCCGACCGGATAACAGCTGGCCGGAATGCCGTCGGCACCGGCGCCGATCAAGCCGCAAATTTCGGCTTCCGGCGATATTTGCGCCAAATGCAGCAGCCGGTTGGTTAATTTGCGCGGTAAGCATATTTCATCTGTATTCATGTTGGGTTCCATAATCCTGAGGTGACGCGTGGATTGCCGGCCAAGTCGCTATAAGTCCTGACCTGCTTATAGTCTAACCGTTTGAATATTTCTCGAACTTCGGCTGGCTGATTGTAGCCGTGTTCAAGCAATAAATGACCGCCGGCGTTCAAATGTAGAAGGGCTTGTTCGGCGATCAGGCGTATGTCTCTTAGGCCTTTTTCATCGCTGACTAAGGCGGTTTTGGGTTCAAAGCGCACGTCGCCTTGCAATAAGTGCGGATCGTCGCTGGCGATATAGGGTGGGTTGCTGATGACCAGATCGAATTCTTTTTCGGTAATGCTATCGAACCAATGCGAGGCTAAGAATCGCACATTTTCGACCTTCAATCGCGCGGCGTTTTCACGCGCGAGATTGAGTGCCGTCAGGCTAATGTCGGTTGCGAGAACCTGGGCAAGCGGCCTCTCGGCGGCCAATGTGACGGCCAAAATGCCCGAACCGGTGCCGAGATCGACGATTTTGCACGGCTGATCCGCAGGCAATAAATCCAGCGATAATTCGATCAAGCGTTCGGTGTCCGGTCTGGGAATCAGTACGTCAGCGCCAACCCGGAATTCACGCGACCAGAATTCCCGCACGCCGGTCAAATAGGCCACCGGAACGCCTTGCCGGCGCTTTAATATCAGATCGTTGAAGCAGGCGATTTGCGCCTTGGCGGGGCGGTGTTCGGGCCAGGCCCTGAGAAAGGAGCGGTTTTTATTCAGGCAAAGACACAATAGAACTTCGGCGTCCAATTGAGGAGATTCGGATCCTGTTGCCAGTTGCTTCGCCGCATCGGCAAGTAGCGCTTGAACCGATTGCCGGAGCGGATCGGTTTCCGCACCAAGGTCCGGGCGGATCAACTTGCCGCTGCCAGTATCAGGCATTGCCCAACTGGGTCAGCAGTTCGGCCTGATGTTCATGAATCAGGGGTTGTATGACGTGCTCCAATCCGCCTTCCATGATCTCTTCCAGTTTATATAGGGTTAGATTGATGCGGTGATCGGTCAAGCGGCCTTGTGGATAATTGTAAGTGCGGATACGCTCGGAGCGATCGCCGCTGCCGACTTGCAGCTTACGGCTCGCCGACTGTTCGGCTTGCTGTTTTTCCTGTTCGGCGGCCAAAAGA